>PAQX01000108.1 GCA_002709835.1 Deltaproteobacteria bacterium | reverse complement strand
TTGAGCCCCAGACACACGAGTGGGTCGACGCCACAGAGCGCGGGCACGAAGCCGGCGAAAAAGGGCATGTAGAAGACGCTCTCGAGGAAGTGGTGATTCGCGCCGATCATCATGTGCAGGGATTCCGGTGCATGATGGGGCGAGTGGAGGCACCACAGCAGACGGACCTTGTGGGCCGCCCAGTGCTGCACCCAGTACCAGAACTCGTAGACCAGCCAGCCGATCCCCCATCCGAAGAGGCCGAGCCCGAAGGACTCGAGGGGCGACGCCGCCGCCCCAGCGACCGCCAGGAACGCGACACCGAAGGGCCCCGCGACTCGAGCGACGATCGCCCCCACGACGGCGACCGACGTGATTCCGAACGCGGCGGTCCTCGCCTCGCGAAGCCGAAGCGCCCGCCGCCGGAAGTGGAGGATCACGAGCTCGACGAATACGTAGAGAAGGGCCGCGCCCAACACGAAGCGTACGCCCGTGGCGAAGGGCTCCGGAAATTCGATCGGTTCCAAGAGGCGGACCTAGTCCCGGCCCGCGGCGTGACGCCCGCCGCGGCGGCCGAAGAAGGTCGCCTCCCCGATGCACGTGCCGCTCGAGTATCCGGCTCCGTCCTGCGCGATGTTCGAAGCGCAAGCGCCGGCGGCGTAGAGCCCCGGAATCGGCTCGCCGTTCTCGCGCAGCACCTCCGCGTCGACCGACACGTCGAGGCCGCCCAGCGTGAACCCCACGTAGTAGGATTCGCCCACGGAGCACTGGAACGCCGCAAAAGGGGCCGTCGCGATCGGCGCCAACCAGTCCGCATGCTTGTGGAAGTCGGCGTCCTCGCCGGTCTCGGCGAAGCCGTTGTATCGCTCGATCGTCGCCTGGAGCTTACCTGTGGGGAGTCCGAGGGCTCGCTCCATCTCCTCGATCGTCTCCCAGGCATCGATCAACTTCTGCATCTGGAGCTCAGGACGTCCGAAGGTCGTCTCGTCGCAAATCAGGTACACCACCCCGTCGGGTTGGCTGACCGCCGCGTCCATCGTCCGCGCGTGGTAGCAGTCTTCGTTGATGAAGCGCTCCCCGTCCTTGTTCACGAAGATCGCCTTGATCAGGCTCTCCGGCGGATAGAAGGGCGCTGTCACGAAGGCCTTCTCCATATGGATCGCGCGCCCGCCTGCGGCGATCCCCATCCGGATCCCGGCGCCGTCGCCGTTCGGGTTGCCCTGCCGATGGATGCCGAAGCGAGCGAGCGAGGGGCAGAGATCCGCCACCATCTCCTTGTTCATGGAGAACGCACCGGCTGCCAGCACCACGCCCCGTGCCGCGCTTGCGAGGTGCTCCTCCGCGAAGACCGTGAAGCGGACGCCCACGACCACCCCGGCGTCGTCGGCGATCAGGTTCGTCACGTTCGCGTCGTAGAGGAAGCGAATCCCGAGCGACTCCGCCTTCTTGCCGAGCGTCTGGATCAGGAGCGCCCCGCCTTCGGTGTCGTGGGCGACCTTGTGCCCCCGTGGCGCCGGAGCCGCGTTCTCGGAGATCGGCCAGGCCTTCTCATTGCCCGACCACGAAAGACAATTCGTTCCCGGCGGCGTGTGGTGCTTCGGCGCGTAGTAGCCGTCGGTGAAGGGAACGTCCTGCGCCTGCAGCCAGGCGAAGTGATCTGCGCTCTCGTCGCAGTAGAGCCGGAGCTTCTCCTCGTCGGGCTCGGGCGTGTTCGCCATCAGATAGTCGAGCATCGCCTGGGGCGTGTCCTCGAATCCGTTGGCCTTCTGGACCGGCGTCCCGCCGCCCAGATAGAGCATGCCGCCGGCCAGGGTCGTCGTTCCCGAGAGACCGCTCCCGCGCTCCAGGACGAGAACCTCGGCGCCCGCTTCGCGCGCCGCGATCGCCGCCGAGAGACCCGCCGACCCGCCGCCGATCACGATCACGTCCGCGCACTCGGCCGTCCCGGTCAAGACGCGCGCGTCCATCAGGCCGTAGTCGTCCTTCGTCTCTGCCGTCATTCCGATTCCTTCGACGTGGGAGGCGCGAGGGGCGGCGCGGCGAATCGACCGCCGGCCTCCATCCACCCGCGGAAGTTCGCGTCCGCCTGTGCGCCCGAGAGCGTCACGTCCTGCTTGAGACTCCAGAGGCCATCGCCGGCGTAACGATGACGCGACCAGACGTCCGTTGCGAAGGGCGCGCCCGCGTAGCCCTCCGGTTCAGGGAGGATCATGCGCTGCTGAAAGATCACTTCCTGGCGGTTGACGTCGATCAGCGCCCAGTCCCGCTCGTACCGAAGGTGCGGAAAGGGGGCGTGGACGGCCACGACGAAATCCGAGACGGCCTGACGACCCAGATAGGTTCCGTAGATCGTGTCGTGGAACTCGACGTCTTGCGAGAGGCACCCCGCCCAGATCGTCCAGTCCCCCGCCTTCGACGAGGCCACGAGAAGGCGATCCATCTCGTCGAGCGCTTCCTCGATCTCCGCGCGCGACCCCGCCATCTCAGCGCGACCGACCGACCGGCGGGTGGATCGGCCCTTCGAGTCGCGGACGTCCATGCTCCCAGAACGCGCGAAGAGAGAGGATCTTCCCCTCGTCGTCGACCTCGTAGAGGAAGACCCCTTCGGACCCGTTCTCGGTCCCGTCGGGCAGAGTCGTGAATACCGTCCCGATGAACGCGCACTCGTTCGCGCAGGCGTAGGACTTCGGGTAGTCGAAGCTGACCTTCACCCGGGAGATCGCGTTGTCGTAGAACGCGGTGACGGCTTCCTTACCCCGGTGTCCCTCGCCAGCGGGGTCGAGGGGCGAGACGCCGACGGGGTCGGCGAGCATGCCCTCGTCGGCCCACAGGTCGAGCCAGGCCTCGCGGTTGGCTTCGGCGACGTATTTCTGGGATAGGAGCCCGGCGCGGCGCGCGGGATGTTCGTCTTCTGACACGGCAGACCTCCGTTTCGGGGTTCCGGTCGAGTCTAGACGAATCTGTCCCGTCGCTGCGGAGTTCTATAGAGTCGTTCGACCCCGTAAAGGAGAAGAAGAATGATCCTCGAGAACAAGAACATCCTCGTCTCGGGCGTGGGCCCGGGCCTCGGTCGAGAAATCGCCAGCCGCGTGCTGCGCGACGGCGGCAACGTCGTCATCGGCGCGCGCAAAGCCGAAAGCCTCGAGGCCGCAGCCCAGGAGCTCGACCCGAGTGGCGAGCGCGTTCTCGCGCATTCCTTCGACATCACCGACGAAGAAAGCTGCGCCCGTATCATCACCGCCACCGAGGAGCGCTTCGGCCGGCTCGACGGAATCGCGCAGGTCGCGGCCGCAGAACCGATGGGAGATCTCGACTCGACGCCGATGCAGGACTTCCGCACGACGACCGAGGTGAACGTGATCGGTTCGGTCCAGCTGGTGAAGGCCGCGGTCCCGGCCTTCGAACGTGCGGGGGGCGGATCCGTCGTCCTGATCGGCTCGCAGTCGACGGAGCTACCGCCGCCCTCGCCCCAGCTCGCGTACTCTGCTTCGAAGGGCGCGCTCCGCGCCGTGTCCATCGCGCTCTCGACGGAGCTCGGCCCGAAAAAGATCCGCGTCAACACGGTCGTCCCGACCTGGATGTGGGGCCCGCCGGTCCAGGGCTACATCACTTGGCAGGCGAACGAACGGGGCGTGACCGAAGACGTGGTGAAGGGCGAGATCGAATCACTCTTCTCACTCGGCGAAATCCCTGCGGACGACGACGTGGCGGAAGCGGTCGTCGTCTTCCTGAGCGACCGGATGCGGATGGTCACCGGCGAATTCCTCCGCGTCGACGCCGGCCAGCTCAAGCGGCTCTGATCCCAGGACACCCAGGAGAATCGAGATGGATGCCACCACACGACTCGCCGAGATCGAAGCGATCCAACAGCTCAAGGCCCGCTACCAGCGCGCCGTCGACACCAAGGACTGGGAGCTCATGCGGAGCGTCCTCGCGCCGGACGCGCGCAGCGTCTACAGCGACGGCAAGCACGCGTACGAGGGACGCGACGCGATCGTCGAGTTCCTCGCGAACCCGCGCGGCCTGGGCAATCCGGCGATCGTCTCGATGCACCACGCGCACACTCCGGAGATCGAGCTGACGAGCGAAACGACCGCCAAGGGCAAGTGGTACCTCGAAGACTTCGTGATCACCGCGCTTCCCTCCGACTGGGCGCCCAACGGAACCGTGATGCACGGAACCGGGATCTACCTCGACGAGTACGTGAAGCTCGACGGCGAGTGGTTCATCAAGGAGACCGGCTACGAGCGGATCTTCGAGGATTTCCAGCCTCGCGCCGAGAACTCACGCCTGCGCTCGCGATGGAGCACGGCTGCCGCGAAGGTCTGACGCGCGGCGCGGCAGCCGTGAATCCGGACGCCCGAGCTCAGACGCTCACGTCGGCGCGGATCTGGAGTCCGACCTCGCCGCCGGACCACGCGTAGAGCCCGAAGCGTTCGCCGTCTTCGAGCCACTCGCCTTCGATTGACGCGTCCGAAGGCAATCGGCCGTACGCGGCTCGACCGCTGGCGTGCACGAGCCCGTGATCGCCTCGAAGTCGATGGGCGGCATAGGGTCCCGTGCCATCCGGCGTGACCTCGATCAACTCGAGCTCGAGCTGCCCCGCGCGACCGCGTACGCGGCGAACGGACGTGTCCGCTTCGTTCAGTCGAAGCGTCCGGGTCTCGATCGCGACGTCCTCCCACCGGAACGCCCGCGCATAGAATGCATAGGCCGCGTCGAGGTCTCCGCTCACGATCGTCGCTCGATCGAGCGCGACATCGGGCGTCCCCTGCTTCGCTTCCCGCTTGGCGTCCTCGACCGGCGTCGCCTCGCCGGCCGTTTGCTGGAGGATTTCGAACATCCCGGGGCCTGTCGGCGTATCGAAGAACGCGAAGCGAACGCCGGGATACTCCCCGACGTCGTCGAGGCGCGCCCCCTCGCGCTCGAGCGCTTCGATCGCGGCGTCCCGGTCCTTGCAGCTGATCCCGAGATGCTGAAAACCGGCGCCGTACTGCTCCTGATACACGCCGACCGTATCCCGCCCCTGCCGGACGTGGATCAGCTCGACCTGGACCCGACCGGCCATCCCGAGGGCAACGTCCGTCGTCTTCGCGCCGACCCAGTCGTGGTAGCGGGCCTCGGGGACCGGCGCGGTGAACTGATGGAAGGGGCCCCAACCGAAACGGTCGACGCATTCGGCGACCGCCGTCTCGACGTCGTCGACGACGAAGCAGACCTGGACGGGGTGGAGTCTCGGAAAGCGGGCGTCGGACATCAGGTCTCCCGGGATGGGCGCTCAGGATAGGCGCTCCAGTGCCCGGGAGCGACGCGCGGTCCAGCTGATACCGTCTCGGAAGCGAACGAAGGGAGCCGCTCGGATGGCCGAGAACGCGAAGCCTGTCACGATGATCATCGGCGCCACCTCCAAATGGCAGTCGGACGGGCGGAACACCCACCTGGCCCACGGCAGGGACGTCGACGACTCGGACCTCCCGCTCTCGGTCCGCTGGGGGATCGGCGGCGCCCTTGCTCTCCGCTTCGCCCGCGAGGGACACCACGTCGTCCTGACGACCCGGAGCGCGTCGAACGCCACGGCCCTCGAAGCGGCGATTCGGGCGGAAGGCGGCGCCGCCTCGACGATCGAGATGGACGTCGTCTCGCCGGAGTCGATCGAAGCCGGCTTCGCCGCGGTTCGCAACGAAGTCGGAGATCCCGACGTCGTCATCTACAACGTCGGCTACCTCGAAGGGCGCGATCTCCCGCCCGGCAAAGAGCTCCTCGAACACGTCCCCGTCGAAATCTTCGAGACCGCCCAGCACCTCGCGAGCCGCGGCCCCTTTCTCGTCGCCCAGGCCGCCCTTCCCGCCATGCGCGAACGCGGAAGTGGCTCTTTCCTGATCACCAACAATCCCGCCGCGCTTCGCGGCCGCAAGCGCGAGACCGGTCAGTCCCTCTACTACCCGCGCGTGATGATGCGCCACCTCGCGCAGGTCCTGACCGAAGAATACGGCGAGCACGGCGTCCACGTCGCAAACGTGATCATCGACGGTCTGATCGATTCCCCCGGCACCCGCGCCCTCGACTTCGCCGACAAGCATCCGGAGTACATCATCGACCCCGCGGCGATTGCCGATGCATACTGGTTTCTCCACTCGCAGCCCGCGTCCTGCTGGAGCCACGAGCTCCAGCTGACCCCCGCTGCCGCGAACCCGAGTTTTTGAGGCCCGAAATGAACGACTTCTCCGCCCTCCCCGTCCTCCCGACCGACGACGCCGGCTACTGGCAGGACCCCTACCCCCATCTCGCCGAAGCACGGGAGCAGTCCCGAGTCGCCGTCAACGCCGACGGGCTCCTGCAGGTCCTCCGCTGGGACGACGCCGTAGAGACGATGAAGGGCACGCGGTTCATCGCGGAAGGGATCGAGGTCCTCGAACGCAAGGGCTTCAACCCCGGCGACCCGCTGCATACGTGGCGGAAGAACGCGATCGGCACGATGGAGGGCGATCAGCACCGGCGGGTCCGCGGCCTCGCCGGCGCGGCGCTCTCGAAGCGCAAGATGGATGGGCTCCGCCCCATGATCCGACGCCACGCCCATGCGCTGCTCGACGAGAAGATGGAGGAAGGCGCCCTCGAGGCGCGGCATGACTACGCGGGCCCCCTTCCGCGGCGCGTCATGATGGAATTCCTCGGGATCGCTCCGGACGAAATGATGGCCGCGATGGGACCGATGTCGCGGGTGAACATCGTCGACTGCTTCGGGCCGAACGTCACGCCCCAGCTCCGCCGAGACGCGAACGAGTCGATCCAGGTCTCGATGGATCACACGGCGATGCTCTTCGAGAAACGGCGCGCAGAGCCCAAGGACGATCTCCTGACGGCGCTCCTCGAAGCCGGCGCCCAGAACGAGAAACTCGAGGAGGGCGAACTGGTCCCCCTCTTCTCGACGATCTTCGGTTCCGGCGCCAGCACGACGAGCATCATTGCCAGCGGTCTGATGGAGTTCGCACGCCATCCCGACCAGGCGGCGATCCTCCGCGCGGATCCCCAGAACCGCATGAACGGCGCGAGCGAAGAGGTCCTCCGCTACCGACCCGGGATCACCGGCGTCGGACAGAAGGCCTCGACCGACCTCGAAGCGTTCGGACTCGAGCTCGAATCGGGAACGCCGCTCATGGTCTCGATCGGCTCCGCCAACCGCGACCCGCGCAACTTCGAGAATCCCGAAACCTTCGACATCACCCGCGATCCGAAGAACACGAGCCTCTCGTTCGGGATCGGCGCGCACGTCTGCCTCGGGCACGCCATGGCCCGAGCCACCGTCGAAGAGGCCCTCGCGGTCTTCGTCGAGCGCTGCGGCGAGATCGAGCTCGCAAACGAGCCCTCCTGGATCCCCTTCGTGATGGAGAACAAGCTCGACGGGCTCTCGCTCCGCTTCCGCGGCCTCGAACGAACCCCTTAGGCGCCGCGATGCCGCGCGAGGTCGCCTCGTGCCGTCTTCGCCGCCATCAGGAAGAGCACGACGGCGATCAGCTTCGTGCTGAGTGCGATCAAGAGGCCGTAGCGAAGGCTTTCGACACCGTAGTCGTCTGAGAGCCAGTCGCTCAGGATCCCGACGGTCTGCGGTCCGAGCCCCATCCCGATCAGGTTGAGCAGGAACATCGAGACCGCGCTCGCGACTGCGCGCATCCGCAGCCCGACGAGTTGATGCATGAGGGCGAGGCTCGGTGCGAGATAGACCGAGCTGAGGGCGGTCGGAACGAAGTACGCGATCAACGCCGGCACGGCCTCGTCGAGCAGAAGGAAAGCGGCGCTGAAGGGGACATAGAGCAGGATGCTGATCGCGGCGATCCAGGGGTACCAGCGCGGATCGCGGCGACCCAGTCGATCCGCCAGAAGCCCGGTCCCGAGCATCCCGAGGACGCCGCCGATCCCGCTCTCGAGTCCGATCCAGGTCCCGATCTCGCCGCCGCCCATGCCGTGGCTCCGTTCGAGGAACGCGGGAACCCACGAGCCGAAGCCATAACTCGCGAAGGCCGCAAACCCGCTCCCAACCGACAGGAAGACGAAGGTCTTCATCCCCATGAGCATGCGGACGACCTCACCGAAGGGAACCTCTCCCTCCACATCTACGGGCGTGGGCTCGCTCATGCCTCGCGGCGGCTCGCGCACGGTGAAGCGGAGGATCAGGGCGAGGATCAGCCCCGGAATGGCGGCGGCGAAGAAGGCGACGCGCCAATCGAAGAACTCGCGAATCCAACCGCCGGCGAGGTAGCCGCCCATCACGCCGACTGGAATCCCGAAGTTGTAGATCGAGAAGGCGGTCGCCCGGCGCTCCGGCGGGAAGAAGTCGGAGATCAGTGAGTGGGCCGGTGGACTCCCAGCGGCTTCCCCGATCCCGACGCCGATCCGCGCGAGAGCGAGATGGATGAAGCTCTGAGCAAAGCCACAGAGTCCGGTCATCACGCTCCAGACCGTCAGGCCCATTGCGATGATCGACCGGCGCACGCCCCGATCGGCCCAGCGTGCAAGCGGAATCCCGAACGTGGTGTAGAAGATCGCGAAGGCGAACCCCGTCAGGAATCCCATCTGGGTATCCGAAGCGTCGAGAGAGGCCTTGATCGGCTCGACCAGGATCGACAGGATCTGCCGGTCCACGAAGTTCATGACGTAGACGAGGAAGAGGATGCCGAGGACGTAGTTCGTGTAGCCGGTCGTGAACTCCGGATTCGCGGCGCCTGCGCGTGCAGAAGAGGCAGGCGATCCAGCGGGGCGGGCAGCTTCGAGCATCCCGACCACGGTATCACGGACGCGGGCCCGCCCGACTCCAAGTTCATGTTCTTGCGGGCGAAAATCGCTACTCATTCGAGTCGCCGAGGCGAGAGCCCACCCCCGCGGAGACACACCATGGCAGCCAGCCCCGACACCCACGAGACGCAGGCACTCCCGCCCATCGCCGACGACTTCCAGACGCCGGAGATGGAACAAGCGAAGAAGGGGGCCGGCGTCCCGGACGCGAACGACCTCGCCCTCGAGGACATCAATCCTCTCAACGCTCATCTCTACCGGGAAGATCGATTTGCTTCCCACTTCGCTCGCCTACGCGCCGAAGACCCGGTCCACTTCAACGAGCTCGAGACCTCGGGTCGCTACTGGTCCATCACGCGTTACGACGACATCAAGACGATCAGCTCCCAACCCGAGATCTTCTCCTCCGCCGAGGGCATCAGTCTCGGCTTCAAGGTCGGCACCGAAGCCCAGGGCGGATTCCCCGCCAGCCAGGCGCCCTTCATCTCGCAGGATGGAAACAAGCACGACGAGCAGCGCGCCACCGTCCAGCCGTCCGTCGCCCCGCGCAACCTCGCCAAGCTCGAGCCGATGATCCGCAAGCGGACCCAGGAGCTCCTCGACGAGCTCCCGGAAGGCGCAACCTTCGACTGGGTCGACACCGTCTCGATCGAGCTGACGACCCTCATGCTCGCGACCCTCTTCGACTTCCCCCTCGAAGACCGTCGCAAGCTGACTCGCTGGAGTGACATCGTCTTCGCGATCCCGGGCCCCGGCGGCGTCGTCGAGACCCAGGAACAGAAACGCTCCGAACTCATGGAGTGCGTCCAGTATTTCACCGGCCTCTGGGCGGAGCGGCGCGGCAAGGAAGGCAACGATCTCGTGACGATGCTCGCGAACGGCGAGTCCACGAAGCATCTCTCGGCGGCCGAGCAGCTCGGCAACCTCCTTCTCCTGATCGTCGGCGGAAACGATACGACCCGGAATACGATGACCGGCAGCGTCTACGGTTTCGACAAATACCCGGACGAGTTCGCCAAGATCCAGGCCGATCCGGGCATGATCAAGAAGATGGTCCCGGAGATCGTCCGCTGGCAGACGCCGCTGTCCTACATGCGCCGCACGGCGAACCAGGACGTCGAGTTCGGCGGCAAGCAGATCAAGAAGCACGACCAGGTGCTGCTCTGGTACCTCTCGGCGAATCGCGACGAGGACGTCTTCCCGAACGGCGAGGTGCTCGACCTCGACCGACCGAACGCTGCTCGCCACCTCTCGTTCGGCTGGGGCCCACACTTCTGCATGGGCAGTCGACTGGCCGAGATGCAGCTACGCGTCCTCTGGGAAGAGGCGCTCCCGCGCTTCGAGCGGGTCGAGGTCGTCGAAGAACCGGAGCGGATCTTCTCCTCCTTCGTGCACGGCTACGCCACGTTGCCGATCCAGATCCGTCGGAAATAGTCCGTCCCCGCAGCCTCTAGGCCCTCGCCCTCGAGCCGTTCCTCTCCGCTTCCCCACTCACGCGAGGCCTCGCTAGGCGAGCTTCGCGAGGACGTTCTCGCCAAACGCCTGCAGACTCTCGACCGGGTTCCCCTTCACGATCGCCGGAAGCGGCGTGATCAGTCGAGACACGCCCATGTCCGCATAACGGTCGACGTCGGAGAGATCTTCGGGGTTCGGGAACCACATCGCCGTGACCTCGATCTCGGCGCGATCCCGCCCGACCTGATCACAGGCCGAGGCGAGCTCGTCGAGCATGGGCGCGAGCTGATCCGGACTCCCGGTCGGCGCGAACCACCCGTTCCCGTAGCGTGCGGTCCGTTCGAAGGCTTTGCCTTTCGTCCCGCCGATCACGACCGGGAAGGGATCCTGGATCGGCGTCGGCATGCTCTTGAAGCCCGTCCACTCGAGGAACTCACTCTTGTGTTCGACGACCTCACCGGACCAGAACTTCCGCATCGCCTGGATGTAGTCGTCGAAGCGCGCGCCGCGACGCTCGAAAGGCGCACCGGCGGCCAGGAACTCTTCCTTGAGCCAGCCGATCCCGACCCCCAGCTCGAAGCGGCCGCCGGACACGAAGTCGAGGCTCGCTGCCTGCTTCGCGACGTAGAGGGGATTCGCCTGGGAGAGGATGTTCACGCCGGTCCCGAGCCGGATCGTCGTGGTCTTCGCCGCAATCGCGGTCAGGGCGATCAACGGATCGACGAAATTCGTCTCCGGCGTCGTCCCCATCTTTCCGCTCGGGCTGTACGGGTACTTCGATTCATAGTCGATCGGAACGATCGCATGTTCGAAGGTCCAGACGGACTCGAAGCCCAAGCCTTCGGCGAGCTGGGCCATGCCGACCATGGCCTCGGCGTTGGACGTACCGACGTTGACGGGGATGAGTCCGATCTTCATGAGGGCCTCCTTTTGAAAAACGAGAGGATAGGGGTTGGGTCGGGCGGACTCCGAGTTCAATGAGAACTCGGGCTCGTTCCTTTTTCTTCGAGAGAGTCGAGGCAACGCGTCTCGTCCAGGAAGCGGCGGAGCCCCTTCTCCTCCGAGACGGCGGCGAAGGCCTTGCGCAGGCGTGCGAGCCCCACTGCCGGATACTTGAAGGTCCGCTGGTAGTAGAGGCGACCGTCCATCTCGAGCTCGGTGTTCGGCGCCCCCGCCGCGACGGCCCGCTCGTTCGCGACCCCCCAGGCGAGGAACCGCGGCCCGACCTCCCGGGAGAAGATCGTTCGAAGCGTCGGCTCGAGGGAAGCGAAGACTTCGAAGTCCCCCTCGACCTTCGGGTGACGCATCCGCTCGATCCACGCGACGACGCTCGGTCCATGGGCGCGAAGGTGTGCGCCGCAGGTCGGGTCGAGCAAGGCCTGATCCAGCTGCCCGAAGAGGCCGAAGTCCCCGTACGCGGGGCGGGCGCCGAAGAGATAGGGGCGGCGCGAGAGGTGGGCCTCGAGATCCTCGACGAGGTTCGCCCAGGACTCGAGCAGGAGCGGCGTGTTGTTCGTGTTGGCGCCAGCGAAGGCCATTCGCGGCACCATCCGCCGAACCACGAAGCGCGCCAAGATCGGCGAAAGGATCCGAAGCGGGCTGCCTTCGAGCATTCCTCGAGCGAGCGTCGTGGAGCGGACCTTCCGATCGGCGGCGCAGCCCCATCGGTGGTGGAACATCAGCTTGTTGACCCACTCGTCGCCGTACTCCTCGAGCACGATCGAGAGCAGCCGAAGCGCGGGATCTTCCGGATGGAAAGAAGGCGTGGGGAACGCCTTCTCGAGCTCGTCGAGGATCGGGGTCGAGTCCTGGGTGGAGCTCCCGTCCGGTCGGAACACGAGCGGGATCAACTGGACCTTCGCATGGGACTGGAAGAGCTTCTCGTTCCTCATGGAACGATCGACCCACTCGTGAGGCACGCCCTTGAAGCGGGCTGCCGAACGCACCTTCACCGAGTAGCCTGACTCGGGCCGCCCCATGATCACCCAGTGTTCGCCGTCTCCGATCGGCATTGCCCGAAGAACCTCGCTCCCGGCTCCGTCAGAATGCGGCGCCGGCCCGATCCTAGCCAGTCGTGCCCTTGCTTCCCGTAGCCTGCGCGAACCTCTGCGTCAGTCCGCTGAGCGCAACTAGCGTACCCACAGTACACGGACACCGGCGAGCCGCTGCGAATCGACGTCACGCGCCGAGTGCGCCCTCCCCGTCCTCAGCGGCGCCGTTCCGAACCTTGCCCTCAACGGCCCGACGGGCTTCAGACACGCCCTATCGCAACCCCGCTTACGCCCACGGGCGGGTACCCGGCACGCGTCTCACGGTGATATGGTCTCGCCATGCCTACTGACGCGATCGGCCCGCTGCGGCTCACAGACGAAGAACGAATGGGAACCGAGGGGTACCCCTGGGAAGAATGGGACCGCCTCCGCAAGGAAGCGCCGATCTCCTGGTACGAGCCGCCGGAGGACTACGACCCCTTCTGGTCGATCACGAAGCATGCGGACATCCTCGCGATCTCGAAACGCTCGGACGTCTTCGTGAGCAGTCAGCGCCTTCGCCTCTTCCAGCGTCCGATCGCGAACTACATGCGCTCGACCCGCGACGCCCTCGAAGCGGAGTTCGGCATCGCCAATGGCGCACCGCTCTCCTTCAACGACATGGACGCGCCGCACCACCTCAAGTATCGCAATCTGACCAGCAAGCAGTTCACGCCGCGGGCGATGCGGAACTTCGCCGACAAGATCGAGTCCCTCGCCGCCGACTACGTAGGCCGCTTCCAGCGCCGCCTCTCCGACGAAGGCACGAACGGCGACGCCCTCGATCTCGTTCAGGACCTCTCGGTCAAGGTCCCGACCGCCGCCATCTTCCAGATGCTCGGCGTCCCGCCGGATCAGCACGACGAGCTCTTCGAGCTCTGGGAGGTCACCCTCCGGAGTTCCCCGGAAGACCAGGTCGAGGAAGCCGAAGCGGAAGGCGAGGACGCCGCGAGCGTCTTCTTCAACCCGGACGGTCCGGGCCAGCGCTATCTCGCGACGATGATCGACCGGGCCCGCGAGCGCGGAACGACGGCCGACGATCTGATGGGCGGCCTCCTCGCCGCTCGCGTCGACGGCGAGCCGCTTCCCCAGCAGGCGCTGATCGCGTACATCATGCTGCTGATCGCGGCCGGCCTCGACACGACCCGCCATGCCACGACGGGCGGGGTCCATCTCCTCCTCGAGCACCCGGACCAGCTCCAACGACTCGTCGGCGACCCGTCGCTGCTCGACACCGCCGTGGAGGAGATCCTCCGCTTCACGTCGCCGGTCATCCACTTCATGCGCACGGCGATCGACGATTTCGAGATCGGCGGCCAGACGATCCGCAAGGGCGAATCGGTCAGCCTCTGGTACCCCTCGGCCAACCGTGATGAAGAGGTCTTCGAGCGCCCCTACGAGTTCGACGTCGGGCGCGACCCGAACCCCCATCTCGCGTTCGGCGGCTATGGACCCCATTTCTGTATCGGCGCCCACCTCGCGCGGACCCAGCTCCGCGCCGTCTTCCGGGAGCTGCTCCCGGTTCTGCCGAACCTCGAGATCGCCGGCGACCTCGTTCGGATGAAGAACCTCCATGTTGGGGGCTACATCGCCCTCCCCGTCCGACGACGCGTCGCCGCCTGATTCCCGGACCGATGTCCGCCGATTTCCGACTCATCGCCCATCGCGGGGCCTCCGCCCACGCACCGGAGAACACCGTCGCGGCATTCGAGACGGCGGTCGCGCTGGGATCCGAGGAAGTCGAGCTGGACGTGCGCTTCTCGGGGGACGGCGAAGTCGTCGTCTTCCACGACCACGAGCTCCAGCGGAAGACGGCGCTCAGCGGCCCCGTCCGCCACTACCCGGAGGAGGTCCTCGAACAGGTCGACCTCGGACCGTGATTCGGCGGTCACACGTCCACGACGAACGACTTCGCGCAGTTCGGCGAGCGCGCGACCTGCATCCCGCGCCTCGATGCGATCTTCGAGCGCTTCGGCGATCGCGTGCGGCGCTTCCACGTCGAGCTGAAGGGCTGGGACGACCTGTTGCCGCTCGCGGTGATGCGGATGATCGATGCTCACGGCCTTCGTGATCGCGTGACGATCACTTCCTTCTCGAAGCGCCCGTTCACGGAGATCCGTAAGCTCGATCCGACGGTGCCGATCACGTTTCTGCTCTGGGATGCCTACGACGCCGATCGAGGCCGAGAGTACCGGGCCGCGCTCCAGGGAAGGAGCGTCGAGGAAGTCCAAGCCTGGTGGACCGAAGAGGCCAAGCGGGCCG
>PAQX01000107.1 GCA_002709835.1 Deltaproteobacteria bacterium | reverse complement strand
TCGAGCGTCGACATCGAACCATTCACGAAGAGAAGCGGAACCCCGCTCCCCGAGCGCTCGTAGTAAACGTCGATGCCATTGACTTCCAGTGTCGGCATGTCGCTCATTCTAGCGTGGCCCGATCCCCCGTCGAAAGCGCAAGCGCGACGATCGCCCGCTCACCGCGGGCGCGTTCCGCACGCAGCACCTGAGCGCTTGCACACAACGGGCGCTCGTGGGCAGTTCTGAGAATCAGACGGTAATGTCGCGTAGGCGGAGTTCCCACGCGCCGTTCAAGGAGGCTACTAGATGTCCCGACCCAGTCCTCGAATCGCCATCATCGGCGCTGGCCCTTCGGGCCTTGCGGCCGGCCACGCGCTTCTCGAGAAGGGATATCGCGACTTCACGATCTTCGAAAAGGCCGAGAAGGCCGGCGGCACCTGGCACAACGAGTCCTATCCCGGTCTCGCCTGCGACGTCTGGGCCCACTCGTACACCTTCTCCTACGCGCCCAACCCGGACTGGAGCGCGAATTACGTCGAGCAGCCCGAGATCGAGGCCTACCTGCAAAAATGCGCGACGGATTTCGGACTCGACGCTCACCTTCGGACGGGCACGCGCGTTACGAGAGCGCACTACGAGGGCGACGGCGTCTGGCGGCTCACGACTGCCTCGGGGGAGCAATTCGAGTTCGACGTCCTCATCAACGCGATGGGCAACCAGCACACGGCACTCCTTCCGGACGTTCCCGGCATGGATTCATTCCAGGGGCCCAGCTGGCATTCGACCGAGTGGAACCACGACGTCGACCTCGCGGGCAAACACGTCGCCGTCATCGGCTCGGCCGCGAGTGCAGTGCAGGCCGTGCCGGAGGTTGCGAAGTCCGCAGCGCGCGTGACCGTGCTCCAGCGGACGCCGAACTGGATCATGCCTCGAGGCCGCGTTCTCTACTCCGAAGCAAGGAAGGGATGGTTCAAGCGCTTCCCTCCCTTCCTCCGGCTCACCCAGAGGGTCCAGCGCGCCATGATGGGCATGGTCCATCAGGCGGCGACGTTGGGACATAAACGAATGGAGCAGTTCGAGGACCGCGCACGGAAGTACATCGCGTCGGTCGTGACGGACCCGGTGCTTCGAGAGCAGGTGACGCCCAAGAGCCGTTATGCCTGCAAGAGAGGTCTCGTCTCCGACGAGTTCTACCCGACCCTGATGCAGGACCACGTCGAGCTCGTCGCCGAAGGTCTCTCCGCCGTTCGGCCCCAGGGAATCACGACGGCGAGTGGGCGCGAGATCGATTGCGACGTCATCGCCTACTGCACGGGATACCGAATCCTCGACTTCGATCGTATCGAGGTGGTCGGAGAGAATGGAGCCGAGCTCTCGAAGCAGATGCAGGAGGCCCCCGAGGCGCACAAGGGAATCGCGGTTCCGAACTTCCCCAACTATTTCTTCGTCGTCGGACCGAATGGCCTCGTCCTGAACGTGCCCTACTTCATGACGGTGGAGCAGAACGTCTCGACGATCGTTCGACTCATCGAGGAAAAGGAGCGTGCTGCCGCGAGCACGATCGCGGTGAAGGAAGAGGCCCATCGCGCATACAACGACTGGATGCTGC
Organism: Deltaproteobacteria bacterium; assembly: GCA_002709835.1. Lineage (GTDB taxonomy): Bacteria > Myxococcota_A > UBA9160 > UBA9160 > UBA4427 > UBA4427. Next base: position 32,189 of record PAQX01000107.1, on the reverse strand, counting down.
CGCGCTTCCCGCTCTACTCGTGGGGACACGGCTCGTGCGACAGCTACTACCGGTTCGACGACGGTCGTGCGCCCTTCCTCTTCCCCGGCGACTTCAAGACCTACAAGGCGTTGCAGGAGGAGGCGGGGCCCGAAGAGTTTCAACTGGTCTAGACGGGGGATTCTTCCTCCGGAGAATGCGATCGCGGGGCCAAGCAGCGGTAATTCCACGTCGCTAGCGCGCGAATCCGGGGATTGGATCGCCCAAGCCCTCTCCCCACCCGCGCGGCCGCGCATCACGATACACTCGGTACGAAGGGAGACAATGCTCATGCCGAGACGGCGCCGGTTCTCGATGACCTGCTCGCTGCTTCTTCTTTCGAGCCTATGCGTCTTCCCGTCAAGTGAGGCGACCGCGACCGCCCCACCGAACGTCGTCGTGATCCTCGCAGACGATCTCGGCTGGAACGACGTCGGCTACCACGGCGCGCCGATCGAGACGCCTCACATCGACCAATTGGCGCAGGAGGGCGTTCAGCTCGACCGGTTCTACGTTCAGCCGATCTGCACGCCGACCCGCGCTGCCCTCTTGACCGGCCGCTCTCCGATTCGCAGCGGGCTCGTCTTCGGCGTGGCGCGGCCCTGGGACTATTTCGGGCTTCCGCAGGAAGAGCATCTGCTCTCGGAGTCGTTCCGAGCAGCGGGATACCAAACCGCGATCGTCGGAAAATGGCATCTGGGCCACAGCCATGTCGACCAAACGCCGAACCGAAGAGGCTTCGACCAGATCTATGGCCATCTGCTCGGTGCCATCGACTACTACCGGCATTCTCGCTTCGGCGGAATCGACTGGCAGCGAGATGGCGAAACCGTCCGCGAAGAGGGCTACACGACCGAGCTCCTCGGTGCCGAAGCGGCTCGCATCATCTCGGAGCGAGACCCTTCCAGGCCGCTCTTCCTCTACGTCCCCTTCAATGCGCCCCACAGCCCCATGCAGGCCCCACCCGAGCTCGTGGCCCGCTATGCCGAGATCCCAAGCGAGGAGAACCTGCTCGCCCACGCCACGTTCATCGACGGCGTAGCCGAGCGACTGGGGATGACACGCACCGAAGCCGCGAGAATCCTGGACCCGGCAGGGGATGCGCCCCGGGCCGTCTTCGCCGCAATGGTGCACAGCCTCGACCTTGCCGTGGGCCGCATCCTTTCTGCGCTGGAAGCGGAGGGCATCACCGACGACACGCTCGTGCTCTTTCTCTCGGACAACGGGGGCCACGTCTCGCTCGGGGCGAGCAATGCACCGCTCCGCGGTGAGAAGTCGACGGTCTTCGAGGGCGGCATCCGCGTCCCCGCGGCCATCCGATGGCCCGCCGGACTGAAGGGCGGCCGCGTCGTCACCCAGACCGTCTCCGCGCTGGATGTCTTCCCCACCCTGCTCGCCGCCACCGGCACAGAAGGCAGGAACATCCTTCCTTTCGACGGTGCGGACCGCTGGCCCCAGATCGCAGGCGCTGCGCCGGTGCCTCCTGGCGAGATCTTCTTCGGGGTCAACGGAGTCGTCGGCCGCCAGGAGGCGATCCGCCTTGGCGACTGGAAGCTCATCCGAACGCTGGGCTTCGCGAATCAGGAGGCACGTGTCCTGCTGTTCGATGTCGAATCCGACCCGCGCGAGGAGGTCGATCTCTCGGAGCAAGAGCCTGATCGACGCGCCGACCTCCTCGACAGACTGAACCGCTGGGTCTCGCTTTATCCTGCCGGTGGAGCGCAGGGTGTTCACTGGCCACACCCTGGCTGGGTAGCCCCCTCAGATTACGGTGCCGCAGTCCGGCGGGACGAGATCGACTGACCAAAGACGCCCCGGGCGGAGAGCATCTCGGCCGATGTATACGAACTCTCTCCAGGCGCCGCCGACGCGAAGCCGGAGCACCCAGCTCCGCCTCTTCGTCGAGTTCGCCTGTTCCGGCCGGGCCTCGAAGCAATGTGAACTACGCGCGCCAGCTGGTGGCTAGTCCGAGCTCGTCTCCTCGCCGGAAGACGCCGACGCCTGGTGTGCCGCCGCGAGGATGAATGCCTGGATCTTTCGCGTGTCTTCGGTCGTCAATCGATCGGAGAAGCTGGGCATCCCGAGGACCGCTCTCTCGCCCCCGAGCACGATCTCGTTGAAACGTTGGTGCACGTACTCGCTCGCGTATCGCAGATCTGGAACCGAGCCACCGCCGACCGCGCCGGTGCCGTGACAGATCCCACACTGGGCGTGGTAGAGAACGATGCCCTCCATGATGTCTGCTTCGGTCGCCTCGACCTGGAAGGTCGGTACCGGCGGCGGTCCCGGCCACGCCGGAGACGTCGGAGGCGTCTCGTTGGCACCGAGGCGGTAGGCGAGCACGCGCCCGCCCCCTTTCGATTGCGCTTCAGCCGCGAGCGCCCCCATTCCCATGGGATAGCTTCCGCCCCAGCCCGCGGCGACGGCGACATACTGCGCTCCATCGATCTCAAAGCTGACCGGGCCAGCCATGACACCGGTGCCCGCGGTGGATTCCCACAGACGTTCGCCATCGCTCGCACGATACGCGACGAAGAGCCCCTCGGAGTTGCCCTGAAAGACCAATCCCCCCCCTGTCGCGAGCACCCCGCCGTTCCACAGGTTCGAGTGGTTCACGCGCCAGACTTCCTCCTGGGTGCGCGGATCCCACGCCAGCAGGAAGCCTTCAGGAGGCACGCCCTTGAACTCGAAGTCGTACTCGTCGATCGCGGTCGCGAAGTTGAAGTGCCCGGGGGCGAACTCCCAATCCTCGTCGAAAAGCATCGGGATCGATAGCTCGAGCGCGGGGATGTAAACGAGCCCGGTTCCTGGATGAAAGGCCATCGGGTGCCAGTTGTGCCCCCCGAGCGCCGAAGGTGTGATCATTCGTAGCTGCTCGCGGTAGTCGGCGTACTCAGTCTCGATAGGCCGCCCCGACTCGTCGAGCCCCGAGGCCCAATTCATCGACACGTACTGCTCGCCCGAAATGAACTCCCCGGTCACACGATCCAGGACGAAGAAGAAGCCGTTCTTCGGAGCCTGCATGAGCACCTTCCGGCTTCGGCCTTCGATCTCGAGATCAGCGAGAATGATGTGCTGGGTAGCCGTGTAATCCCAGCTATCGCCGGGCGTGGTCTGGAAATGCCACGCGATCTCGCCGGTCTCGGCTCGCAGCGCCAGAATGGAAGAGAGGTAGAGGTTGTCGCCCCCGCCCGGACTGCGCGCCCAACGCGCGTGAGGGGAACCGTTGCCTGAGCCGACATAGATCAACTCGAGGTCGGGGTCGTACGCCATCGCGTCCCAGACCGTGCCGCCCCCCCCGTATTTCCACCATTCACCCGTCCAGGTCTTCGCGGCGACCTCCATGGCCTCCGATTCGAAGGGCTCGTTCGGGTCTCCGGGAACGGTATAGGTCCGCCACAACAGCGCGCCCGTGTCAGGATCGTAGGCAGAGACATAGCCACGAACGCCCAGGTCGGCGCCGCCGTTCCCGATAAGAACGCTCCCCGCGAAGACACGCGGCGCGCCTGTAATCGTATAAGGCTGAGACGTGTCCGTCGTTTGGGTTTCCCACAGCGATTCGCCGGTCGCGGCGTCGAGAGCGATCAGTCGACCGTCGAGCGCACCGAGGAAGACCTTGCCCTCGAAAATGGCCACGCCGCGACTCGCCACGCTGCAACACGCCGTCCGCGCAGTCTGCCCCTCGACTACCGGATTGAATCGCCAGAGTTCGCGACCCGTCTTCGCATCGAGCGCATAGACCAGACTCCAAGGCCCGGAGACGTACATCGTCCCGTCGACGACGATCGGAGTCGACTGAACGCCGCGGGTCGTCTCGAGATCGAAGGTCCAGGCGAGACCGAGGTCCGAAACGGTGTGCTCATTGATCTCAGCGAGCGGGCTGAACCGCTGCTCCGTGAAATCACGGCCATGAGTGAGCCAGTTCCCGGCTTCCATGCCCGCATCCCGAAGCCGCTGGCGCGTCACAGAGGAGCGCGTCGTGAGGCCATTCGCCGGCGAGTCGGCCAATGCGGACTCTTTTTCGAAAAAGGAACGATCTCGCGAACACGCCGCGCCTCCTCCCGTCAGGAGGAGGGCCAGCGCTACCGCCGCGAGTCGCGTACGTGCGACGGATCGTGATCGGCTGCGAAAATTCATCTCGGTTCCCCTTGGATTGGATGTCATCTCGTGGATAGCCATTGTTTTGGAGACGCCTTTCACGACGCGGGGTGGCCCGGGTCCGGCGAAAACCGACGCCGGGTTCGGACTTGGGCATGTCGTCGACGGCGGCGGCGGCCGGGGCCGTCACACCTCGAGTCCCTGCAGGAGGGCGCAAGAACTCGCTGGGCCCGTCGAGCGACGGCCTCTCAAGCCTCCAGGCGGATCTGGGCCAGCGCCTTGATGCGCTGAATCATCGACTCCACACCATTGCGGCGCCCCACGCTCAGGTGGTTGTCCAGACCGAGCCGGGCGAATACCTCCCTCGCATCAGTCTGCAGGACATACGACGCCGAGCGCCCCGAATACAACATCAGAATCACGGCAATCAGCCCTTGAACCAGCCGGGCGTCGCTGTCGGCTCGAAACACCATGACGTCGCCGCCTTCCCCAGCCGACGCAGGCTCCGCGATCAGCCAGACCTGACTGAGACAACCGGTGACCCTGTTCTCTTCGATGCGCTCGTCGTCACCGATCGGGGCGAGGTCCTTGGCCAGTTCCAGGAGATGGCGGTAGCGATCGGACCAGTCGTCGTAGAGCTCGAAGACCTGATAGAGGTGGTCAAGTTGCGGATTGGACATTGCGGCTGGAAAGCTAGCAGGCCGGACTCGACGCCGGTGAATTTACCGGTTTCCGTCGCCCGGCAGCCCTTTACTTCTAATTGCCGCTCGAGCCATTTGAGTTCCCATTGAATTGGGGAGAAGAAACGGGAGTCGGCGGCTTTTCCGTGAACCATCTGTTCGCGACACGAAGAGCGAGTCACGAGCAATGCCGAACGCCCGGGCTCTGATGGGCGGAGAGGCCTCAGAACAAGCCGTATCTCCCCCATCGCCGGGCAGGACACCTTCTGGGAACTCAAACGGCCCGACCGGCAATGAGTTACGGCGACGTTTGATCAGCGCTTCTCACCTTTCGACCAGGAGGCCAGTTGGCGAAGATCTCCGACCCCATTCCCAAAACCTACGACCAGTGGCGCCATTGTATTACGGTCGACTGCGGGATCCCCCTCACCGCAAACTTCGTAACAGAGCGGCTCGCCGTCTGGCGAGACGAACACGCCAAGGAGACGCGGCGGTTTCGCAAGCTCTATGGCGATGATCACTGGCGAGCCGTACTGGGCTGGTTTGAACAAGCGGAACGGGAGCTGAGCTGAGGGTCACCTAAAGTGCTTCGATAGCTTGAGCCCCTGAGCCTGATAGTGGCTCCCCAGTTCGCTGCCGTAGAGACGCTCCGGTCGTCCCGCCATGCGTTCGCAGATCAGGCGGCCGACGATCTGCCCATCCTCGAGGACGACGGGCACCTTGTGGCTGCGGACCTCGAGCACCACCGACGGATCCCTTCGGGCCCTGAATGACATCCCACCCGCACACGAGGGCACATGCCGCGACTGAGATCCGAAGACTGCGAGATCATCCTGCGCGCACTGGACAACCACCCCACCCTGGACCCGACCGCAGAGCGCGCGATCACCCGCCTGCGTCAACGGCTCTCCCAGGCGATCTCTCCGAAAGCCGGCGGCCATCCCGCCCCGACGGTGAGCCTATCGCGGGACGGACGATGTTCTTGCACGCTACATGTGTGCACGTCCTGCAGAAGCCCAGGCTCGGCCAGGGAGCCCCTGGAGAATCGACCAGGCTTCCGTCTCTACGAGAAGCTCCGCGAGACCTTCAACAAGGCTGAGCTGCCGATCCAGGTAGACGTCTTGCCGGCCGAGTGCCTCAGCCTGTGCCCGCGTCCGTGCGGGATTGCGATCTCGTCACCCGGAGCCTGGACCTACCTTTTCGGAGATCAGAATCCCGAGCACGACACCGCTGACATCCTCGACTGCGTGTCCCGCTACGCCGAAGCCCCTGATGGCTTCATGGCGCGGGACGAACGCCCGCAAACGCTGCGCAAGAGCATCCTCGGTCGCGTGCCGCCCCTGCATCTATTGCCGGCGGGCGACGACCCCTAGACCGCGACTACCAAGCCGCCTGATAGAGCGCCTCGAAGGCTTTTGCGTCGGCCGGTCGCGGGTTCGTGAAGTTCACCGGATCTGCAGTCGCGTCTTCCACCAGAACAGCCAAAAGGCCGTCTTCTCCACCGAGATCCTGGATCGAACGGTCGATCCCGATGTCGCTCCGGAGCGCGAGAACCGCGTCGATCGCCCCCACGCCCGTCGCCGGCCCGTTGGGCGCAAGAATGCGCGCGACCTCTCCGTACTTCTCCGCGCGCTCCGGCATGTTGTACTCCATCACGTGTGGAAGCATGGTCGCCAACGTCTGGCCATGGGCCGCGTTCAGCCGGGCAGAAATGGCATGACCCGTGCCGTGCACCGAACCGAGCCCGGAAGTGTTGAACGCAATCGCCGCCATCGCCGAGCCGAGCAACATCTGCGAGCGCGCTTCGAGGTCGGAGCCGTCCGCGACCACATCGCGCAGGTTCCCAGCCACCTTGCGGATCGCCTCCAGCGCGATCGTGTCCGAGTAGGCGCAGCTACCCACCGAGACAAACGCTTCGACCGCGTGGGTCAAGACGTCGAAGCCGCAGGTCGCCGTTGGATAGGTCGGCAAGCCCACAGTCAGGTCCGGATCCAGCACCGCGAACCTGGGTGTAATGCTCGGGTGCATCACATAGGTTTTTCGTCCGAGTCGCGTGTTCGTGATCACGCAGGCGCTGTTGGTCTCGGAGCCCGTACCTGCGGTGGTGGGAACGGCGATCACGGGAGCATCAGCCTCGCCGGGCAAGGACGCCTGCATCTCTTCCACGCTGCCCCCATTGGCGGCCAGGAGCGCGATGGACTTACCGCAGTCCATCGACGAACCGCCGCCAATCGGCACCACGCAAGCGCACTCCAGCGCCCGCAACTTATCCGCACCGTCCTCAACGTTCCGATCGGTCGGATTCGGCTCTACGCCGTCGAAGATATCCACGCGAACGTTGGCCGCTCGCAAGGCCGCCACGACCGGGTCGAGCACGCCGCTGGCCGCGAGATTCTTGTCGGTGACGATGAGAGCTGCGGTCCGCCCCAGGGCCTGAACGTGCTCTCCCAATTCAAGGCTGGCGCCTCGTCCAAACGAAATAGTGGGCAGAGGCTGAACCTTGAATGTCTGCGCTGAAAGCACGGCGATCTCCAGTGGTTAGAGCTGTAACAAGGCTCGCAGCAGGGGGGGGGACACGTGCGAGTCAGGATTTCGGACCGGCCCAGCAGGACCGCGAATTGCCGTGCTCCCGCGATTAGCATCAGAAGGGGTGACAACGGCAGTCGGTGTGCCCGAGAAGAACGAACTCCTCGTCTATTGCCACTCGCGCGCGCCGAGTTCCCGAAATATCGAAAGGCCACTAAAAATTCTGCTCAACACGATTGTGCGCCGAAAATCGCAGCGGGAGGCGATCGCGGTGACCTAGATTCGCCCACCGCAACAGAGACGCGACCAAAGGAGAACACGATGCGACTCGAGGGAAAGGTAGCGATAGTGACGGGAGGCGGGTCGGGTATTGGAACGGCCTACTGCCGACGCTTCCTCGAGGAAGGGGCCCACGTGATGATCGCGGACATCGGTGAAAAGCAGGCGAAGGACACGGCGGAGTCACTTGCGAGCGAAGGCGAGATCGACTTCGTGCACACGGACATCGCGGACGAACGGTCTGCCGAGGCCGCAGTAGAAGCAACCCTCTCGCGATTCGGGCAACTCGACGTGCTCATCAACAATGCTGCGATCTACGGCGACTATGACGGCGCAGACAACAGCCTTGACTACCTGAAGCGGGTCTACGACGTCAACGTTCACGGCCAGTTGATCATGGCCCGCGTTTCCGCGACCCCGATGGTGAAGCAAGGCAACGGACGAATCGTCAACATCGCGTCAATCGCCGGCTATCTGCACCAGATCTCGGGGATGGCAGGAGGCGACAAGGACAACTTCGTCCTCTCGAGCAATGCGTACCAGACATCCAAGTTCTCGGTCATCGGCCTCACACGCCACATGGCAGGTCAGCTTGGGCAGTTCGGCGTGACCGTAAACTGCATCGCGCCCGGCCTCACCGAGACCGACGCCACCGCACGCCAGGTCCCCGAGCCAGTACAGCCGATGTTCGCCCAGATGTCGGCGAGTCGATCAAACGCGCAACCCGAGGACATGGCGTCGGTCGCGACGTTCTTCGCCAGCGACGAGGCACGATTCGTGAACGGCCAGACGATCTGCGTCGACGGCGGCAACGTCATGCCCGTGTGAGCGCGTCGGGCGTTCGAAGCGTTGTCGGGCAGGGACTTCCCGCCGCCGTTCGCGGGCAACTTCCTGCATCAGGTTGATTCGAAATCAGAAGCGCCGGTGCATCCGACCCGCACCCGCTAAGATCGACGACCGAACACGCCCTGCCGACCGCCGTCTACGTCGAGCAGGCCGAGTCCCTTGCGACTAAAAATGTCAAGCGTAGAGTGGAAGAGGCGTTCGCGCGGTGAGTGCGCGGGATTCACGGTTTCATGGAGGCGCAGATGAGTATCACGAGAGAACAAGTCGAACTTGCACAGAAGGCATGGGGCGACGGAATCGTCCGCATCGCGACAGCGCACGCGAACGGCGACGACTACGAGCGCGTCGCGCGAGAGCATATCGACTCACTGTACGGGTATGGGTTTTCCTCAGTGCTCTTCAAACCGACCCTCGCGAAAGACGTCCAGTTCCGATCGAAGTACGACGAGGCGCTGTCGTACTTCGTCGCGACGAATGGCGTCTGCCCCGAGGACGGGGGCTTCGCGATCAAGGGGTGGACGGCGGTTCGCTTCGAGAACGTTGAGGTTCTCACCGAAGGACCGCTCGCGATGGCGATGGGCAACTATTTCTTCACAGCGCCGGATGGCAGCGAGCAGAAGGTCGAGTACTCGTTCGGGTACGCGCTCGATCCCCAGGGCGTCGTTCGCATCGTCCTGCACCATTCATCGATGCCATACGCCGGCTAGCAGATCTCACCTGGATACGAGCGCCTTAGCGGGAGAGACTTCGCACTCGCGTCAACAGGAACCGCCGCAACAATGTCGAGCTTCATCCTGCTCGCCGCACCCGAGTTCCTTGACAAAGCGTGCGCGGATCTCACCTCACAGTTCGAGTTCACCAAGCGTCGCCACGGCCTCTGGATACCAGATGAGATTCTCGGATTCTGGGTGGGTACGGAATCCGACATCACTCAGGACCGCATCCACATGCCCGACTCCGCACAAACGCCGCAATCGCAGCGAGTATTCGATGCTCGGGACGTGGTCGGTGTCGATGGTCTTTGGCGAATGCTCTCTCTCCGAAATGCCTGCCCGAGCCGACGGGCGCTTCTCGAAACGCTGGTCGCGGGCAGTTCCGGCACGCCGAGCGATCAAGCGGCCCGATTCACTCCGGTCTTCCCGCAGTCGCTCCCACAGGACGCGCGGCGTTCAGAGTTCTCGCAACTCTCCGCGTTGCATCCCGCCGAAGTGCAATCCCCGCTACTCATGCATCCGATGACAGGCGCGCTGTCTCGCGAGCCGGCGTGCTCGCTCGCAACCTGAGCAAATGCCACGAATACCGGCTGCCAGGGGTCAGCTCGCAGGCGACCGTCTCGTTCGCACCTGTTCAATCCGGGACATTCTCTTCGGCAGCTGTTTCACGAGCGCCTTCCGGTCGTAGGGCTTCATAGCGTCCCAACCCTGGCTCTCCTTGCGCGTTCGACCGCATCCCAGGCACCATCCCTTGGGTCCGGAGAACTGGCACACGTCAATACACGGACTTCGATGCCGCTTCGCCATTATCGCCTCGATTCGAGCCTTCCCGTGCCGGGGCCTGCGCGTGTTCAGATCTCGCCCAAGACGCGATCGACCCCCGCTTCCAGCTTGCGGAGTCGATTGAACTCCTCCAAGAGGCGGTCTTCGAGATTCTTGAAGTTCAGCGGAAGGACGCGTTGGCAGATGCTGTAACCCTTGCCGTCCGTTCGGTAGCCCTTCCAGCTTCGAATTCGCTCGCCTTCGAGCGCGAGAAAGCGCTCGATGAATCTCGGCTGGGACGGGCAATCCTCCTCCGCGTGCATGCAGATCGGAAATTCCTTCTTCTTGATCTGCGGACCTTCTATGTAGGTTTCGAAGTGAACGCCGCCTTGGTTGTCGTTGTGCCAATTGACCTTGTATAGCTGGAGATAGGGCCCACGGTTGTAGATCTCCCAGTCGCCGCCGAACCAACTCGACTGGCTCAGCTTCTTCTCAAGCTTGCGGAAGACCCCTTTGACGTCCTTCATGCTTCTGTCCCTGTTCTGGAGGCTTCGAGCCCGACTTCACACTCAACCCTCGAGGAGCCGGGGCATCAGCTCGACCAAATTGCAGGGCCGTGTCCGCATGTCGAGCTGGTCCTCGATGATCTTGTCCCAGGCGTCTCGGCAAGCGCCGGTCGAACCCGGCAAGCAGAAGATGTAGGTGCCGTTGGCTACCCCTGAGACTGCTCGCGACTGGAGCGTCGACGTCTTGATGTCTTCATAGGAAAGAACCCGAAAAACCTCTCCGAACCCGGGGATCTCCTTGTCGAGCAGCGGCTGGACAGCTTCCGGCGTGCCGTCCCGACCGGTCACGCCGGTGCCGCCCGTGGAGACCACTACCTGGATCGAGTCCGCAGCGATCCACTCCGACACGACGGCGCGAATCCGATAGACGTCGTCCGTGACAATGCGCTTATCCGCGACGCGATGACCAGCCTTGCGGACACGCTCGACCAAGAGAGCACCGGATTTGTCGTCCGCCTCGGTGCGCGTATCCGAGATGGTCAAGACCGCGATGTTCAGTTCGATGAATTCTCGTTCGCCCATACGCCTCGAAACTCCGCTGGCCGGCCGGTCAGGAACGCGCTCAGACCAGTCCAAAGAAGGGTTGGATATCGACCCATTCGCCGGCTTCGATGGAACCCGATGCGTCGGGGAGCACGATGAAACAATTCGCGTCGCTCATCGTGTGCAGGAGCGCCGAGCCGCTCTTGCCTGTTTGGGCCACCGCCAGGTCTCCCTCGGACGTTCGGGACACCACCGCGCGGTAGTACTCGACCCGGCCTGGCTTCTTACGCAAACCCTCCGAGACGCGCGCCCGTAACATCGGGACTGGTCGGGCATCCCGCTCGCCCATCATCCGCCGCAGGGCCGGCTGCACGAACTGATAGAAAGTGACCATCACCGCCACCGGGTTGCCCGGCAGGCCGAACACGAAGGCGTCCCCGATTCGTCCGAAGGCCAGTGGGCGGCCGGGCCTGATTGCGATCCGCCAGAACCTTACCGATCCCAGATCCTGCAGCGTCTCCGCCACGAAATCGGCCTCGCTGGCCGAAGCCCCACCGGAGGTGATCACCACATCCGCACAAGCTGCGGCCTCTGCGAACGCTTCCCGAATCGAGTCTTCTCGGTCGGCGATCACCCCAAGATCGACGATGTCTACGCCGAGGCGACTCAACATGCCGAAGAGCGTGTACCGATTGCTGTCGTAGATCTGTCCCGGCTCTAGCGACTGCCCCAGCGAGCGAATCTCGTCGCCCGTCGAGAACGTCGCGACGCGAAGCCGACGAAGTACCGGGACTTCACCGATCCCGAGGGACGCGAGAAGCCCAAGTTCGGCAGCGAGCAGCGGATGACCGGCGGAAAGAACCGTCGCGCCTCGACGCAGATCCTCACCCGCTTCGCGTACGTTCTGCCCGGCCCGATGCACCGGCTCGATTCGAACGCGGTCACCGCAAAGCTCCACCTGCTCCTGCATCACCACCGTGTCGGCACCCGCCGGCATCACGGCCCCCGTCATGATTCGGACGCACGTCCCCGGCGTGACGGGGCCATCGAACGGCTTCCCCGCCCACGCGGTCCCACGCACGGACAGCTCGACCAGCTCTTTCTCGCTGGCCTCAACGTCCTGCCCGACGACCGCGAAGCCATCCATGGCAGAGTTGGTGAACCCGGGAACGTCCAGTGGCGAAGCCACGTCGGAAGCCAGCACCCGGCCTAGCGCACCGCGAAGATGGACCTGCTCGATCGCGGCGACTGGCTCCATCGCTTCGTTGATCCTCCGCAGCGCCTCGTCGGCGGGGAGGAGTTCGGGCGCGTCGTAACAGTCCGCCGGGCGGGAATCAGGAGCACCCACTGAGGCAACCGCGGGGCGTTGAAAATCGCTCATCGCATCAACGACAGTCCGGGCATTCGCCCCGCAACTGCAGCGCGGCCTGCTGGATCGAAGCCGCCCAGGCCCCTTCCATCGCGATCGAAGAGCCGACCTCCGCCGGCAGACAGGCCACGCGACTGCACGAGTCACAAACGAAGTGCGGGTGGTGATGATCGCCGTCGCCCTCCTCCGCGAGGGCATAACGATCCACCCCCTTGGCCCGATTCACGACCGGCGCGACGCCCGCGTCTCGCAGCTTCACGAGATTTCGATAGATCGTCGTAGGGCAGCAATCCGTCTCGACGAGACGCTCGAGGACTTCCGTATAGGAAAGCGGACCTTCCGCGTCGGACAGCGCCCGAAGTACGGCCAGTCGCGGCCCGGTGACCCGGAGCCCGCGGCCCTGCAGGAGCTCCCGGGCTTCGTCTTTCGAGATGCTCATTCCATCCAATGCCTTGGCTGACGAGCTTCTAGGCTACACGATCGATTTGCAAATGGAAGTCTCTTGCACTTAGGTAATACGACGCTCAATAAGGCTTTGGGACCGCCTGAGCGATTTTACATCGGTTGTCCTTGCAAGTGTCGTGAGTTATTGCTTCTGCAAGTGACTTGCGAAATGGCTACAACCGTACCTTTTTTCAGCGTGTGCCGATGAAAACCGCCCCCCTCACCGACCTCCCTTGCAAGCGCCCTGACATGCCCCGCAGCAGAGAAGTCCTGTGCATCTAGCGGAAGGCATCCTTCCACTGGGTCAGGCGGTCGCATGGAGCGCAGTAGCCACCCCCGTCGTCGCCTGGAGCCTCGCCGGAGCTCCCAGAGCGGAAGCACTCGAGGAGTCGCCGTCCCAGGGCTCCTCGCCCATGGTGCTGTTGGCAGGCGCGACGAGCCTGCTCTTTGCAGCCACCCTCCTCCCGCTCCCTGTTCCGGTCGTAGGGGCGACGAGCCATATCTGCCTAACCCCGGTGCTCGCGCTCATCATCGGCGTGCGCCAGATCATCTGGCCGACCTTCTTCGTCCTCGTGCTGCAAGCAGTATTCTTCGCCCACGGCGGCCTCACCACGCTCGGCATCAACACCCTGACCCTTGGCGCGTTCGGACCGCTCCTGGCGGTCGGCTTATGGGCTCCCATCCGGCGGCTTGGATTAAACAACAAGTTCGGCCTCGCCCTGACCTGCGCCTTCGCCGACCTAGGCATCTACGTCGGAGACGCCATGGCGCTCGGCCTGGCTCTTTCCGACGCCGCGCCGCCCTTGACGACCTTCACCGCGGTCCTTCTCGGGTTCGCACCCGTCCAGATCCCCCTCGCGATTCTCGAAGCCGTCGCATCAGTAGGAATCGTCCAGATCCTCGCTGGGCGTCGACCAGACCTGTTGCCTGACCGACTTCGGGCGCTCGGTAGCACGCCTCCTCGCGCCACCCTTTTGTCCCTCGTTTTTCTTCTCGCGCTCGTCTCCCCGGGCTGCGCCTACGAGGGGATCGACGGCACCGTCTTCGGTGCCACCGCCGAGTCATTGGGGAGGCCCCCAACGGACAGCCTTTTAGACCTGAGCCAGGGCGAGCTCGGACTTGCCATGACAATCATAGTCCTCTTTGGACTCGGATTCGTCGCCGGGCGGGCCTGGGAACGATTACTCGGCAGGCAGCCTGATGCATCTCGACGCTGAGCACGCGCTCTTCTTCGAACGCCGCCCTTCGGTTCGCGGCGCAGCAATCCGCCTCGCGCTAACGGTGAGCGTCCTCGTGGCGAACGCCGGGGCGCGAAGCCTCAGCGTATCCGTCGCCGGCGCCGGAATCGGCCTGCTCCTCCTGTTCTCCGCACGAGAGCAGGGGCAACGAAGAGTCGAGCCCGCGCTCGCTTGGGCGCTGGCGGTCGTCGTCCTCGCCCTCATCGGCAGTGTCGCGCTCACCCACAACGCCAACAACGCGCTCGAAGCGGGCGCGCGCGTCCTGTGCGGAGTCATCTGGATCCTATGGATCGGAACACAGGTCGACTGGGCGGCGCTCCGCGAGATCCTCCTTCGCCTGCAAGTCCCCCCCAGCGTGACCGAGGCCCTCGACCAGGCTCTGCTCCATGGAGTCCTGACACAGCGTGAATGGGCGCGGCGACGCGATGCAGCACGCCTCCGGTTGGGGACCGCTCGGATTCCGCTGACCTCCTGGGGCCCCCTGCTTGGTGAAGGCGCGCTTCAGGCCTTTTTACGGCTCGAACGCGTCCACGAAAACGCGACGCTGCGGAGCGCTCGACTCCATGAAGCGGAAGCTGCCGAGGCAATCCATCTCGAAGCGGTTGATCTGGAGCGCGGCGGCCGCTCCGTGCTCGAGAACCTCGATCTCCGATTGGGTAGGGGGGAGTGGCTGATCCTCTGCGGACCGAGTGGTGCGGGGAAATCGAGCCTACTGCGCCTCCTCGCCGGCCTCGATGCGCCCGCGACAGGCTCGATGGCCCGCTTCGGGCGCCGGGTACCGCCGAGTTCGACGGTGCATTCCTCCCTCGATGGGCGCGTCGCACTGCTCGGACAGAACCCCGAGCATCACTTCATCGCGAGCACGGTTGCAGAAGACATCATGTGGGGACTGACACGGCGCGGCGTCAAGAGCGGGGAAGCCGAACGCAGGTCGCACGACGTGGCCGCAGCCCTGCATGTCGACTCACTATGGGAACGCCCCTGCCACGAACTCAGTTTCGGAGAGCAGCGCCGGGTCGCCCTCGCCGGGCTGCTCGTACTCGAACCCGCCTTGCTCCTCCTGGACGAGCCCACAGCGGGCCTTGATCCCGTGGCCGCCCACGAACTCAGCACCCTCGTCGAGGAGGTCGTGCGCAACAGTGGAGGCGCTTGCGTGTGGGCCACCCACGACCTCCAGACCCTGCCGCCTCAGGCCACGCGTGTGGCTCTCTTGCGAAATCGAACGCTTGTCTTCGACGGTCCGACGCAGGAGGGGCTCTCGGACCCGTGGCTCGTCCGGGCGGGGATGGCCATCCCCACGAAGATCGCACACGAGTGCAAACAATGAAGCTGGACAGACGAACCGAGTGAAGACCATGCCTGATGAGATCGAGTCCGAAGTGGAGAACTCCTTCGAGCAGGAAGTGGCTCGCCTGCGAAGTGTCACGGAGTGGATCCTCCTGATCGGCCCGCTGCTCTTCGGCGGGACCGCGCTGACCGTGGGAATCTCCTGCGGCCTTCCCGTCCCTGTCGCGATCGGGCTCTTCTTCCTGCTACAAACCTCAGCTCTGTGGAGTCTTCGAAATACGCTCCTGTGGCGCGAGAAGGCCTTCGCGGCGATCCGCGAAGACCCCGCTTCGGAGATCGCACCGGTCCCAGCAACCTCCCGGGCATTGCCGTATCTGGCCGGCCTGCTCGCGATCGCCCTTTCCACCTACTCAGCCTGGTCCAGCGCGCTGCCCGATTTTCTCGGCACGTGGCCAGCACTGGGCGCCCCGGATTCCGACGCCGCGGAAGCACGGCTCTACGCCGGGGGCTTCATCGCCACCACGATCCTGTCGGCCCTCTTCGCGCAGTACTTCGCGACCGTCTCCCGCGAGGTCTCCCCCGAGGCGGAGGGTGCCGCGGCCTGGTTCCGCGCTGGCGTCTGGATGGCACTTATCGGCGCGCTATCGATGAGCACGCGCGCCTTCGGAACGCCGTGGGGCGAGGAGGTCACTAGCACGGTCCTGTTGGGCGTTGTCGCGTTCCTTGGAGTCGAGCTCGTGCTTCGGGGGCTCTGGACGAGCTCTCTCCATCGCTTCGAAGGCACTCCCCACCCCGGTGCCCGTGTCAGCACCGACCTCTTCTCACTCAAGGTGCTTTGCTCCCGCTTCAATCCTTCAGAGAGCTTTTTCGCGGTTCTCGCAGATGTGTTCGGGATGGATCTGCGCGGCGCCTGGGCCCTGACCTTCCTCCGGCGCTCGATCGAGCCGCTCGCCATTGGATTGGTCGTGGCAGGCTGGCTCTCGACCACGTTCGTCATGATCGACGCCTCCGAGATCGGGCTCCATGAACGATTCGGAAAGCTCACGGCCGAGCCTCTCGACCCGGGTCTCCACCTTGTTCTGCCCTGGCCGATGTCGCGCGTCGAGCGCGTCCCCCTGCACCGTGTGAAAGAGATTCCGATCGGCTTCACGGGAGAGCGCGCGGGGGCAAGTGTCCTATGGACGGTTCAGCACGCTGACGAGGAGTACAAGCTCCTGCTGGGCGACGGCCGCGACCTCGTTACGGTGAATGCTTCCCTGCACTACCGAATCAAGAACCCGTTCGACTACGCCTACTCAGTGCAGAACCCGGACGAGACACTCGCCATCCAGGCGGATCGCGTCCTGATGCAGCGAACGGTCGGGCGTTCGCTCGACGGCGTCCTGTCTGAGAACCTCGCTGCGCTCGGCACGGAGCTCGAACGAGAGATCCAGCGCGCCGCAGACGATCACGAGCTCGGCTTCGAGATCGTCGACCTCGCCCTCTACGGCTTACACCCTCCGGTAAGAGTCGCCTCTGCCTACCAGGCCGTCGTAGCCGCACGGGTCGACCAGACGACGCAGGTCCTCAAGGCCGAGGCCTACCGAGCGACTGCGCGACCCAAAGCCGACGGTGAGGTGACCCGGATCGGCAACGAAGCGAGAACCCATAGGGTTACGCGACTGGCCACAGCGCGCGGCGAGGCGACCGCCTTCCGATCGCTCGAAGCGAGCTACCTCGCATCGCCGGAATTGTTCCGTCTCATCCGTTTTCTCGACAAGATGGAATCGCAGCTGGAGGGGCGAAGGATCAACGTCCTCGACCACACGATCGAAGAAGACGGAGCCGCTATCTGGCTCCTCGATTAGGCACAGGGATTAACCAAATGAACCGCGAAGCCTTTCGCATGACGGTCGGCATCGTCGCAGTCGTCGTCATTCTCTTGTCGTCGATGGCGTTCAGCGTCCGCGAGCGCCACACCGTCCTGGTGACCCGCTTCGGCGAACTCGTACGAATAGAAGACGAGCCCGGATTGCACTGGAAGTTCCCGTGGCCAATCGATCGTGCCGTGCCGATCGACCGAAGAAAGCGGGTCTTCAACACCCGGCACTCGGAGATGCTCACACGTGACAAGAAAAATGCGATCCTCCTCTCCTATGCCTCCTGGCAGGTCGCGGACCCTGAGCTCTTCTACAAGGCAGTGGGTAGCCTCGACGAAGCTGAAAAGAAGCTCGATGGCGTCGTGACCAACGCCAAGATCGGAGTGCTCGGACGCTACGACCTCTCGGCGCTCGTCTCGACGCGCCCGGAGGAGCTTCGCGCCGAGGAGATCGAAACCGAGATTCTCGAGGCGGTCCAGAATTCCGCCCGGTCGAAGTACGGCATCGATGTCGACCAAGTGGGTTTCAAGCGCCTATCGCTGCCAGAAGGAAACATCCCGTCCGTGTTTGACCAGATGCGCGCTGAGCGCAGGAAGGTCGCCGCGGGGTTCCGCGCGATCGGCAAGCGAGACGCCGCAGCGCTGCGGAGCAAAACTGACCTCGAAGTCGCCGAGGTGCTCGCCGCGGCGCGTCAAGAAGCAGCGAAGCTGAGAGGCGAGGCCGAAGCCGAGGCGGCGGAGATCTATTCCGCCGCCCACAAATCCGCCCCCGAGCTCTTCGAGATGCTGCGCCAGCTCGAGAGCCTCGAGAAGATCATGGGGGAACGTTCGACGCTGATCATGCGCACCGACAAGGCCCCCTTCAGCGTGCTCAACGGCCCTGAGGCGATGGACCTGGGTGTCCCGGACAAGCGATGATGTCCGAGCCCAAGAACCGAAGCCGATCAAGCGAGGCCTGGCGCATCGCGCAGCCGGCGGTGGAACTCGTCGCCGCACTGATCCGCCGCGCCCATTGGCCTCTCGCGCTGCTCTTCGTGCTTTACCTCTTCTCCGGCGTCACTGCCGTTCGAACGGACGAAGTCGCAATCACTCTTCGTTTCGGGCGAATCGTAGGCGATACACCTGCCGAGCGGATCCAATCCGCAGGTCTGCTGTGGGCCTTGCCGCGCCCGATCGATGAGGTGCTGCGCGTCCCAACCGGCAGGGTGCACGAGGTCGAGATCGCCGATCTCTGGCGCGCGTCCCAATACGGAGAAGAATGGGAGCGGCCGTCCGTATCGATTGCCCCCGAGAAGGAGGGCTACTGCCTCACGGGCGACCGAAACATCGTCCAGCTCTCCCTGCTCGCGCGCTACCGCGTAGCCGATCCGATCGCATACGCGTTGCTACAACACGATCCGCATGCGCTCCTCCGCGACGTCGTGCAGGCGGAGACCGTGCGCGCGACCGGCCACGAGTCTATTGACTCGGTTCTCTCCGAAGGCCGCAAGGTGCTCGGGAGCACCGTCAGAGCCGAATCCCAAGAACGACTCGACGAAGTCGCGTCCGGACTCGAGATCATCTCGGTCGAGATCGCAGAGTTCGCGCCTCCCAAGTCGGTGAATCCGGCCTTCGTGGAAGTGAACACCGCATTCATCGAGAGCCGGCAAATCTACATCGAGGCGGAACGCTATCGGGAGACCGAGATCCCCAAAGCCGAGGCCGAGCGCGATTTGATGCTCTCCGAAGCGAGGATCTATGCGGCGAATGTGATCGCGGAAGCGCGCGGCAGCTCTGAAGCCTTCGACGCGATCCTGACCGAGTTCAAAAGAAGCCCGCGCGTCGTCGCCGAGCGTCTATTCATAGAAGGGGTGGAGACCGCCTTCGCAGGGGCCGGGCAGCGCAAGCTCGTTCAACCGCCGGTGGGAGACGAGTATCACGACTTCAGGATCACGGTCTCGACGCGATGACGAGCCGGAGGGAAGCGACCGCCATGATGAATCCCAGCCTCTCCCCGATGGACTACGAGGACCCGCTGACGATCGAAGAGCAGCGGTCCATCGCGCTTCGGCTCGGCCCACTGCTCGCGGGTGTCGGGCTGCTCGGACTCGGCGCCCTCCATCGAAGCCTCGTCCCGGATCAGGACGCGATCGCCAGCCCGATGCAGGCCCTCGCCGCGCTCCTCGTCTCGATCCCGATTCTGCGAAAGGGCATCGATGGGTTCCTCGCCCGCCCACCCAAGGATCTGACGGAGCAGCTGGTCGTGTTGGCCATCTTCGCAGCCATGGCAACAGGGGACTTCGTGACGGCGACGCTCGTCCCGCTCTTCCTCGAGATCGGACACCTGTTCGAAGAACGGAGTTCCCGCGGCGCGCGCGCGGCGATCGAGGGCATCCGGAATCTCTCGGCGAAGACAGCCACGAAGCTCGCTGACGGCCATGAGGAGGAGGTCAGCCCTGAAGCGATCGAGGTTGGGGATCAGGTTCTCATCCGCCCGGGTGAGATCGTGCCCGTGGACGGCACCGTCGTCTCAGGGCGGTCGTCCGTCGACCAAGCGCCGATTACCGGCGAGTCACTTTACGAAGACGTCGAACCTGGCAAGCCTGTCTATTCCGGCACGGTGAACCTCAACGGCCTTCTGCGTGTCACGGCAACCGGGGTCGGCGGGCAATCCGTGCTAGGACGCGTTCTCGCGCTCCTGCGCGAAGTCGAGGCTTCGAAGACCCCCGTACTTCGGCTCCTCGAACGCTATGCAGCGGTCTATCTGCCGATCGTCCTGGCCGTGGCCGGGGTCACCCTCTTCACGACCGGCGACCTCGACCGTGCCATCGCCGTGCTGATCGTGTCCTGCCCCTGCGCTCTCGTACTCGCGGGTCCCGCAGCGATGGTCGCGGCGATGACCGCATCGACACGTCTCTCGATCCTGATAAAGAGCCCAGGCTTCCTTGAGACAGTCGCCGACATCGACACCCTGATTCTCGACAAGACGGGAACGGTCACGACGGGCGCGCTGACGCTGAACGAGATAACGACCACCGCGGAGGGAGTCTGCAAGAAGTCGGTCGTGCGCGGCGCCGCGATTTGTGGCTACTCCTCGCTTCACCCGGTCTCTCGTGCCGCAGTGGCCGCTGCCGCTGAAATGGGAATCGAATACGCCCGGATTGAGAATGCAAGAGAGCTCCCGGGAGAGGGTGTCGAAGCCCGTACGGAGGACGGCGTCTACAGACTGGGTCGCCAGGGTTGGCTCGAAGCTGAGGGCCTCGACTTCGACGGCCATGCCGCGATCACAGGCCCCGGTGCCTGGGTCGCGAAGGACGACCAGATCCTCGGCTACCTCTCGCTCGTCGATCGGCCGCGCGAAGAAGCGAGAGATGCCATAGAGATGACACGCCGACTCGGAATTCGCCGAACCCTTCTTTTGACGGGCGACCGAGAGGATGTCGCACGAAACGTCGCGGAGGAGCTGGGCTTCGACGACTTCGTCGCCGAGGTGCTGCCCGAGCAGAAGCTCGACATCGTGCGTGCCGAGCAGCAAGGCGGGCACAAAATCATGATGGTCGGCGATGGCGTGAACGACGCGCTCGCGCTCTCCGGCGCCGACGTCGGCGTTGCGGTCGGGATCCGCATCAGCGAGGTCGCGCTCGGGGGAGCGGATGTTGCCCTCACGACGCCGGACCTAGGTCGCATCCCCATCATGCTCCGCTTGGCCGAATTCACGCGATGGATGGTGATCCTGAACGCCGTCCTCGGCACGGCCTTCTCGGTCCTCATGATGGCCCTTGCCTCGACCGGCGTGATCGATCCCCTCGTCGGCGCTCTTATGCACAATGCCGGATCTCTCTTCGTGATTCTCAATAGTTCGAGGATCCTCCGCTTCTCGCAGCCGCAGGAAGAACGCGGTCCCTACGTGGGTCCGCTGGCCCGCGAGAGCGCAACCGACGAAACAAAGGCGGCCGCGTAACAGCCTGCGGGACGTTACCCGGTCATCCGCCCACAGGAGTTCGAAAGCCGATGCTAATCGGAAAGAAGTCTAAAAAGCCGAGCCTCGACCGCATCCGGCAAATCAAGCGGGTGATTCGAGAAGCACTCGAACTCGAAGACGACGTCACGGTCACCGTCACCGAGTTGACCTGCCTCGAAGAGGACTGCGCGCCGATCGAAACCGTATTCGGGCTGCTTCGCCCGAACGCGCCCCAGCTGCAACACAAAATCCACAAGGCGACGAACGGGATCGAGGCGGAGGATCTCGCCGCGGTCTGCGCTGGATGGGGATTCCCCATCCGGCTGGGCGCCTTCGACGCCTTCACCAGCAAGGAGAACTAGATGGAATCGACGCAACCGGTCCCGGTCACCATACTCACCGGGTTTCTCGGCTCCGGCAAGACCACGCTTCTCAACCGCATCCTGAGCGAGGAGCACGGCAAGCGAATCGCCGTGATCGAGAACGAGTTCGGGGAGGTTGGAATCGACCAGGCGCTCGTAATCGACGCGGACGAAGAGATCTTCGAGATGTCGAACGGCTGCATCTGTTGCACAGTGCGCGGGGACTTGATCCGCGTCCTCGGTAATCTCATGAAGCGACGCGACAAATTCGACTATGTCTTGGTTGAGACCACGGGACTCGCTGATCCGGGGCCCGTCGCACAGACCTTTTTCATGGACGAAGAGATTGGCGAGGAGTTCTCGCTGGACGGGATCGTGACCCTGGTGGACGCGGCTCATATCGACCAGCAACTCGGTCGAAGCGACGAGAGTACGGAGCAGGTCGCCTTTGCCGACGTCCTCGTACTCAACAAGACCGATCTCGTCGAGCCCCAGAAGATCGACCTACTCGAGGCCCGGCTTCGCGAGATGAATCGGATGGCACGGGTTGTCCGGTGCGAGATGGGGGATGTTCCGGTCGAGACCGTGCTCAACCTGAGCGCCTTCGACCTCGATCAGGCCCTCGAACGCCGTCCCACATTCCTCGAGCCCGAATACCCGTTTGAGTGGACGGGCGTCTACGCGCTCGAGCCCGGACGCTACGGGCTAAGTCTGGCCGAGGGACCAGACCCCGCAATGTCGCTGGTCGTCGCTTCCAACCAGGGGGTCGACGACGCGGCACTTCGCGACGGTGCGGAATGGTGCGTGCGCCGGTACGCAGAGCCCGCAGTTCCTCTCGCCCCGGGAGACGCGATTCCCTTCGCTCAGCACGTCAACCTAGAGCTCGATTCCTCAGGTCGAAAGTCGTTCACCCTCGAGGTCGAGGCGGCTGATCGCGTTGGACTTTACACGCAGCACACCGCCGAGGAGTTCGAACTGCAGCTTATTGACGACAACGGCGCTGTGGTGGAGCCCGAGGCCGAGCGCACCTGGGTGGCACAGCACGAGCACGATGACGAGGTCGGCTCGATCTCGATCGAGCGCGACGGAGACGTTGACCCGGAGAAGCTCAACGCATGGCTTGGCGAGCTGCTTCGCGAAAAGGGCGTAGATATTTTCCGGATGAAGGGTTTTATCAGCCTCGCAGGCGAGTCCGACCGATTCGTCTTCCAGGGCGTTCACATGATCTTCGACAGCCAGCCGGATCGTCCCTGGGGAGCCGAGCCGCGCACGAACCAGCTCGTATTCATCGGCCGCAACCTCGACGAGCAGGGAATGCGGGAAGGGTTTGAGGCATGTCTGATCTGAAGGTAGGCGAACCGATTGGCGTCCTCCGGCACGGGTGGTTCGCAGGTGTCGACGATTACGCCATCGCGGGCGGCTGGACCGGCGGCGGGGAGGCACTGGTGGTCGCCGACGCCGCGGGCGGGCTTTGCGCCTTCGACGCGAGGAACGGCAAGGAAGCCTGGGCGAAGCCGCAGAGCCACGAAGGCGGTATCCTCAGTCTCGACCTGCGCCCCGGCCACTCCGAGGTTGCCACCGCTGGCCAGGACGGGCGCGTTG
The DNA here is from genome assembly GCA_002709835.1 of Deltaproteobacteria bacterium. Taxonomy (GTDB): domain Bacteria; phylum Myxococcota_A; class UBA9160; order UBA9160; family UBA4427; genus UBA4427. The sequence continues at coordinate 9,118 of PAQX01000107.1, read as the reverse complement.
TCGTGCGACGCGTAGACGACGGCGAGGAACTCTGCGCCCTCGACGTAGGGGAAGGCTGGATCGACAACGTGGCGTGGTCACCGGATGGCAAATGGCTCGCCGCCTCATGCTCGAAACGCGTCTCCGTTTTCGGCTCGGACGGCCGCGAGGTCTGGCGCTCGGACGATCAACCCAGCACGATCAGCGCACTCGCATGGTCAGGCGCGGGGGAGCTTGCAGCCGCATGCTATGGGCGCGTCGCGTTCTTCGGCGCCGCCGCGGGAGAGCTCCGACAGGAGTTCACCTGGCAAGGCTCTCTGGTGTCGATGGCACTCAGTCCTGACGGGGAGTACGTGGTGTGCGGGAGCCAGGACAACTCGGTGCATTTCTGGCGTCGTTCGACGGGACAGGACTCCAGGATGGGAGGCTACCCCGCGAAGCCGTCGGCGTTGGCCTTCGACCCTACCGGCGAATACCTCGCCACTGGTGGCGGAGACACGGCGATCGTCTGGAATTTTTCCGGCGATGGCCCGGAAGGCACCAGCCCCGGCTACCTCGAGCTCCACGACCAACTCATCACGACCCTCGCCTGGGCCTGCCGTGGGCGATGCCTCGCGACCGGCGCTCGCGACGACACCGTGGCGATCTGGTCGATCCAGCGCGACGGGCAAGGCAAAGGAATCGGAGGAGCGATCCTGGACGATATCGTCAGCTCCTTGTGCTGGCGGCCGGATGGCAGAGCGCTTGCCGCACTCGACGCGCAGGGAGGGGTGACCGCGTGGCGAGTGGGCAATAAGTAGCGTCTAGCTGACCTTGAAATGGGGGGCGAGGCAGCTCCATACCCATCGAACGCTCGGTCGGGATGACAGGAATCAGCACGCTCCACCGGACCGCTAGCCGTGCCGCGTACACAGCCGTCCGACGCTGCAAGTAAACAAGCCCCTCCACCCAATTCTCGCACCAGCCGTGAGTGGCGCGCCCACGAGAACGTCGCGATACCTGCGACAGCGGAGGCACGGCCGTTCAGGTTGCACGTCAGAAAACATGGCTTCCTCCGGTCGTCGGCTTGGCGACCAACAGCGACGGCAGGCCTCTCTCGAAGTCCAGGTCGGCAGAGCGTCAGGGTTCGGGGTTCAAACCCCTCCCGCCGAGCAAATCGAGTGAAGCCCGGGCCATAGGTCTGACTGTGCGAAACAATGGGTCCCGGGCGCATTCCGCAGAACTCGGGGAGGACCATGTGCCCCCCCTCCCCGATCTGATCGCCTAGAATACCCGAGCGCTGATTCTAGCGGACACCGAGAGGACACCAGCGGGCACGCAACCCCCTGATGACAGAATTACACCTAGGCATAAACGTCGGCCACGACCGCGCAGCCGCCGTCGTCGCAGGCGGCGAGATCCTGGTCGCCATCGAGGAAGAGCGGCTAGACCGAGTCAAGCACAGCCCGGGCATCGAGCGAGTCGGCGACGGCTACCAGCTCGCGTTGCCGCGACGCGCGATCGAATACTGCATGAGTACGCTCAAGGTCGACGCGTCGGCGTGGACGACCATTACCGCCAACTCGCCAGGCGCGGACCACGGCCCTGATCTCGCCCGTGACATGTTCGGGAGCGAACGCGTCCTTGAGCTACCTAGCCACCACCTCGCCCACGCATATTCAGCATGGGGCCCCAGCGGCTTCGACCAAGCCCTAGTACTCGTCATCGACGCGACCGGAAGTACCGACTCATCCGGCCGGACCGAGTCTTACTCGCTCTACGTAGGAAACGACAGCGGCCTGACGCCGCTCCACATTGAGAGGGTCGACGCAGGCCTTACAGACCTCGGCACGCTCGGAATGCTGTACGAAGAGATCACGAGGCGGATTGGCTTCCTTACACCAGTCGCCGGCGGGCTGAACCACGCGGAGGCTGGCAAGACCATGGGGCTTGCGCCGTACGGCAACGGCGGCCAAATGTTCGGCGAATGGCTCCGATGCCAAGACGATCAGCTGTCCATTGATATCGCTGCCTACGATGTCTTGCTTGAGTTAGAAGCACTCGAGGCGACCCACGTCAAAGGGAACGGGCCCCGATGGCGGCAGCCTCACCTCATCGAGCTTGCCTCAAAGGTTCAACACGAACTCGAGCGCGCGATGCTGCATATCGCTGGCGTAGCGATTCGACAGACCGGCCTAAAAAAGCTCTGCCTCGCCGGCGGGGTCGCGCTCAACTCGGTCGCGAATCATCGCCTGGTTCGAGAGCTCAAACTTGACGATTTCTTCGCTTTCCCCGCAGCCGGGGACTCGGGCATAGCGGCCGGCGCTGCCATGTGGGCATGCGATACGCGGAGCAAGGCAGGTGCCCCCCGTGTCCCACTGCGTAACGCCGGGCTTGGACGACGATACGCCGACCATGAGATTGAGGCGGCCGTCACAGCGCACGAGGTCGATCTCGAGATCACCCGCCTCTCGCCAGAGGCGACGGCTCAGAAAATCGCAGAAGCGCTCGCCGCGGGCCGGATCGTCGCTCGCTTTGAGGGCGGATCTGAATACGGCCCCCGCGCGCTAGGCCACCGTTCAATCCTCGCCGACCCCACATTCGCCCGGATGCGCGACGTGCTCAACCTTCGCGTCAAGCACCGCGAGCCTTATCGCCCGTTCGCGCCGGTCATACAAGAAAGCCGCGCCGAAGAGGTGTTCTCCCTGTCCGTAAGATCGCCATTCATGCTGCTGGTCGCGCCAATACGGAGTGCGTTACACGAGCGCATCCCTGCGGTGACCCACTCCGATGGCACTGGCCGCGTCCAAACGGTGACCCCGGAGGACAACCCCTTCCTCAGCGATGTCATCGACAGGCTCGTCGCACGCCGAGGCGGTGAGCCGGTGGTGCTCAACACGAGCTTCAATGTCGCCGGCGAGCCGATCGTGGAAAGCCCAGCCGATGCGCTTCGCACGTTCTTCGCCTGCGACATCGACCACCTTGCGATGGAGGGATTCTGGATCAGCAAGGCCGCTGCGAACGAGAGGACCTACGAAGACCACGCCGCAGACCTGCCAGACTGGGCACTTCCGCACGGCTCTAGCGACGACGGGAATGAGTTGAAGGCCGCGGTCGACGAGCTGCACACAGCCCTTGAAGGGGAACCCTCAGGGCGGTTCCAGGGTGCCGAACTCGACGAGATCCGTCGTCGAGCAGCGCCCCTGCGCGCCAGCTCATTCCGCTTTCCAATGGACGCGAGCGAGCCACCTCGCGAATCGGCGTGGCCTCTATCCTCCCGCCCTCAGAGATCTGAAGGCGACTCCGCCCTATCTATGTTTGCTGACGAAGACGCGGCGCGCCCAGCTCTGGCGCCCCTCCGCGCGCTCTTCAGGTCCTCGAACTACAACCCGGCGGGAGTGTTCGAGCGGCTGGGCAGGCACCCGCAAGAGCTCGAACCGACAGACCTCCACTACCTGGACCGCTTCAAGGTCGGCGACGATGGCCTCGGCCAACTCATCCGCTTGTTCCTGCTGCGTGGTCGCCTGGGCGAAGACCGTTGCCGCTCGTTGTTCGGTTCTGAGCGATTCGCGCTCATGCTGGAGCTAGGCCTAATCCAGCACCGCGATGGAGACTGCGCCGCGACGGTAGACATCTACCCGGTGGGATCTCTTCTGATCGCAACCGATCACCGCTACCACGTTCGTAGCGATGACCAACTCGATGAAGAGCCGGTCATGTACCTCGGACGGGACAGCGTCGGACTCGCAATGGTCTCGCCGCGCGCGGCAACCCGTCACCACCTTGACCTTTGCACGGGCAGCGGCATCCAAGCCCTGATCGCCGCCGACTATTGCGAACAAGTCATCGGCGTCGACATCAATCCGCGGGCGCTCCGCTTCGCTCGCTTCAACGCTGCCTGGAACGAGATCACCAACGCTCGGTTCGTGATAGGGGACCTCTACGAGCCGGTGATCGGGCGGCGGTTTGGATCCATCACCGCCAACCCGCCCTTCGTCCCGAGCCCTAGCTCGCGCCTCGCCTTCCGAGACGGCGGCGCAGATGGAGAGGCCGTCCTGCGCCGGATAGTCGAAGGCGCAACGGCGCACCTGGAGCCTGATGGCCGCCTCAGCGTCGTGACAGACCTGGCCGCCGTCGAGGATTACGAGGAGAGGCTCAGCGGTTGGTGGGGGCAGGAAGGCCATGTAGCCCAGATCCTCACGACGGCAGACCGCGACGAGCTGTTGTTCTCGGTCCCACACGCGCATGCACCGTTCGGACAACCCTACGAAGACTACTGCCGCGAACTGGAAGCGTGGATCAACAGCTACCGCCGCGCCAAGCTGAGCGCCGTCAACTTTGGATACCTCGTTATAAAGGGCATCGCTCCGCGGACGAACAAGCTGACCTATACGAAGGTCATCGACAGCCCGCTGACGCCCGTTTGGGAACGTGTTCAGGTGCTGCTTGAATTCCAGCGGATGCAAGCGAGCGGTCAGCTAGGGCAGGTCACCTTGCGCGCTGCGGAGGGCCTCAAGGTCCGAACAGACCGCCCCCTCGACGAGCGCAGCGAGCCTAAAACCGTCGTCATAGCGCGCGACGACGACCCCTGGCTGACCCAGTATACAGTCGACGCCGTCATGCTCGCGCTACTTCAACGCGCTGCGAAGGACGACATCGAGTGGCACACCTTGGTCACTGAAGGACTCGACAACCACGCCGTCGCTCTTGTGGAGAAGGGGCTGTTGGTACCAAGCGGTACGCTTCAGGGAGCGGCGTCTACGCCGAGCCCCCAAAAAAAGGCCCACATCGACGAGACCGCGAGCAAGACCACACCCACTTGCCTCTCGAACTACCTGCGCTGAGGCCTTCGGCGCGGTGCGCCTCGACAGAGTCCGTTTCGTACCCGTCGGAGCGCCCGTCGTCAGACAATCGGATCCCGGCGAAGCGTGATGCCAAGTTGGAATGACTTGGTGGCGAACGGCCCCCACAACGTTGACGCAGAGCATTTTCAGCGAGCAGCATGGCTAATGAACGTCTCGGTCCCCCGGCGTCAACTGCCAGCAGTCCAGGCCGAGAGACCGCTTTGGAGCCTGATAATCCGTTCCCCAAAAATGGTTTTGGGTCCGATAGGGTAGAAATCCGCTCCGACGCAGCAGGCCCCAATGGCGCCAGCTCGGCGTCCAGAAGGTGTTCATGTACGAGCATCCCGCAGACTTCGCTGCAGCCAACGTATGGCGCAGCAGTGAGGGGGCGTGCTCATCAATGGCGACGAACTCCGCGAGCGTGGCTTTCAAATCGGAAAAACGAAGGACCGAGTAGCCGAGGGGTCGGTCGCTTTGGCGATCGAGCAGCGTGAACGCGGCATAGGACTCGGTTGGGTGATCCAGGTATCGCCAGTTCAGCCATTGCGCGTTGTGGGGGCACCAATAGCGCTCAAAATGCGTGGCTTTCCAGGTGAGAGGGTCGAGGTCGGAGGTGAATTCAGCGAGGGGTTCGAATCGGGCGGCGCTTGCGGAAGGGAGCGTCAGAGCCCGCCATCCCTCCGAAATCCCACTCGCCACACCACCAAGGACCTTCGCGACCGAGGAGGGAAGGCTCGTGAACTCGCCAGGTGCACCGCTCCGAAGGAGTGCCACTCCGCCGGGAATCATTCCCAGCAACTCATCATTGCTACCTTGCTTTTGACCCTGGGCAATGCTGGCGGCGTTAGGAGCCCCCATTTGGATCCTCTCGAAATACCAGGGGTGGCTATTTCGTACACGTAAGAGGAGGTCCGAGAGTCCCTTTCGCTGCCAGTCAGGAACAGTCACGGAGTCTCCTCCGAAGAACCCGGAGCGAGGCGTCTCATCCAGGCACATGGGCCACGGAAAGTCCGCACTCGACTTGATGGCCCGTTTGGTCTCGACCTCCTCTATGTACCAGACGCGGGCGAGTCCATAGGGATTTCTGCGGTAGAGCCAATCGTAGAGCGCGGGCGGGCGGCGCGTTCCCCATGCTTCGTCTACGCAATCGAAGACCCGCTCGAACTCGGAGGGTCGCGCAGCCTTGACTTCGAAACGGGGATCCTCGCTTTGCGCGCGAGAGGGAATCGCCAACCATTCCTCGAATCGGTCCTCGGGGGTAGCGATCATCGTAGACTCCTGAGTTCGATGAGGGGCCCGGTCGGCCGGGACCGGCCTTGTGCCAGGTCGCCTGCCAGCCCCCCTCGACGTTCCATTCTAGGGCTTGACGAGGCCGCGCCTTGCGTTCTAAGGCTGCATGGAGCGCGCGCCAGCTGTCCCGCGACGCTAGCGCACGCGAATCTTCGATCTCGCTGGAACGGCCGGCGCTATCCTCGGAACATGGATTTTCTCAAGCTGGCCCAAGAATCGAAGAAAGTCTATTTGGAGTATCGCGCCGGCGACTTTCTTCTATATGCGCTCTCCCTGATTTCTTCGGGCGCCCTGCTTCATCTAGCCTTCCCCTTTCCGACGATTCAGGCCGCGATCTGGCCCCTTCTCTTGTTCATGGCTCTAATGTTCGTCAGGAAGCACGGGATCCGATTCGACCCGTCAGCCCTGAGTTGTCTGGCGGTGAACCTCTACGTTTACCCGGTACAGGTCTTTCAGGAGTGGGCGTTGGTTCGCTTTGTGCCGCTCCTGCTGCCTTTGAGTCTTCTCTTCGCAGTTGCCCTCGATGATTTCTTGGAAAGCCAGTCGGTCGGTCCGGCCTGGCTTTCCGAACCACTCCCCATCTGGGCCATGGTCAGTGCGCATTTCTTCGTAGGAACTTGTCAAAGGCTTCGCATTCACGTCGCACACATGAAACGGAAAGATCACGTTCGTGAAGTGCTCATTCAGTCTGTCTGGAAGAAACATCTTGGAAACTTGAGCATCGGTTGGCATATCCACCATGCTCTTGTGACCGGCATTCTTTGCCAGGCCACGAATCTGGCGGTTCCGATTGCGACGTGGGCGGTGCTGCAGCCGTCGTACCGACTCGAGCTGATTCTGATCGTTCTGAACTTGGGCCTTTGGCGGTGGACCCGGCGAGGACATCCGATGAATAACGAGTTGGTCTTTCATCGTCATCGATCAGAACATCGTTCTCGGTTCCGTTTCACAGTCCTCCACGGACATCACCACGATGCGATTCCGATCGGGACTATTGGCGCGGCCGGAGTGGGCCTTCTCGAAGGCTTTCACCGAACACTCTTTCACTACCCTCTCGGATTCGGGAGCGTTGCCGTCGGATTGCTGACAGAAACCGGAATCGTGTTGTTGGACATGCGAAAGCATCAATACGTGCCGGGGGTCTACCCATTCAGTCGCGGGCTCATCCGCGGAAAGGTGCATCACGCAATTCATCACTATGGAAGCTATCTGCCGCTCGGAACTGGGGATGGCAGCAATCTGGATAGAGATGATGCAGCTGGATACGTGCGGAACAACCCGAAGGCCCGCTGGCTTTGCCGAATGACGGAACAGGTTGAAGGTTCTCTCGATTCCGAAACGAGTGCGTTTCTAGCCCCCGAGCGATAGCCCGGGCAGTGAGGCTGCGACGGGCCCGACTGGACTTCACCGCCTCGGCGACGGCGTCCTCTTCGTCCACCTAGACCCGACAGATCTCCCGCCCGTCCGACCGGCCCAGGTTGACGAAAAGGGGCTTCGGCCCCCTCTTCTTTCGTTGCGAAACGCTCAACTCACGTTCAAGGGGCGTTCAGAAGAGTTCCGATGGATCCCCGAGGCGGGGCGCTTCCCTCCTGACAAGCTCAGCACCCAGATCATCCACGTGCATCCAGACGATCTCAAGAGAGAATTGCGCGACTTCAACAAGACCCGGTGCAGGGGTTCAGGCGTCGCGATCTAGGAAAGTCAGCCGCGCGTCAGATGCAGAGGCAAGGACGAAGGTCCGTAGAACATGGGCGTCGCAATCGGGTCGAAGGGACCGGCCTGAGCAAGCTTGATCTGCGCATAGCGGTCGAAGAGCGCGTTGAACGCCGTCTTCGCCTCGAGTCGAACCAGCGAAGTCCCTGGACACACGTGAGGCCCGGCGCCGAAGGCGAGGTGGTCAGAAGCGTTCCTCCGGTCGAGTCGAAAAGTCGCGGCTTCCTCCCAGACATCCTCGTCGCGATTTGCAGAAGCCAGCCCGAGGTAGACGATCGATCCCGCCATGATCTCGGTGCCCTGAATCCGAACCGACTCTTGGCAACGTCGCACCATGAATTGCGTCGGCGAACAAAGCCTCAGTGCTTCCTGTGTCGCCGAGGAAAGGAGCGATCGATCCGCTCGGATCAGAGTATAGAGGTCCGGGTCCCGCGCCAGCGTAAACAAGAGAAGTCCCATCATGTCGCGACTTGTTTCCGACCCTGCACCGAGAAGAAAGAGGAGATTCGTCTTCACCGCTGTCGGCGACAACGTCTCTCCATCGACCTCGGTCGTGAGCAGTCGAGTCAATCCATCGTCGGGCCAGCTCGAGCGCCCCCGCCCGATTCGCTCCGATACGCGGGCCTCGACGTAGTCTCCGAATGCGGGAACGAGCTCGGCGATCGATCCGGCATTTCCCGGCTGCATATGCATTGCCTTCTCGCATACCTCGACGGTCCAGCGGTAGAGCTGAATCGCATCTGCGGGATCCCACCCCGCGAGCCAGCAAATCGCGCTTGACGGAACGTAGTCGATGAATGCGCTCATCATATCGACCGGACCTGAGCTGTTCGAATCCACCAGGTCGAGTCGATCAGAGCAAAGTCCTTCAAGGAAAGGGCGGACTTCGCCCGATCTATGAGGCGCGATCAATCCATTCACGATTCGCCGAATGCGTCCGTGGCGAGGCTCGGCCACACCGTTCAAGGCTTGCAAATCCGGAGCGACGTCCGCTGCTCCGACCCCTCCTGAAAACACGTCCACCTGCGGTAGGGCCTCAGCCACCGCGGCATAGCTAGCGAGATAAATCGGGCCGTCAGGGCCCCCAACCCGATGGATTGGATCATTTTTCCGAAGCCAGGCCATCGCTGCGAAGCGGCGTGCAGGATCCTCCGGACTCAGCAGATCGCGATCGACGTTCATCCGGTCACTCTAGCCAAACGAACGGAGACGAGTGGTGTTCGAATCAGCGAAAACTACGGTCGTGGAGGGCGATTTGGCACCGGCCCTGCGAGAGCGAACCGCGAACGTGCCTTGGCCGAAACTCCCTCGCT
>PAQX01000106.1 GCA_002709835.1 Deltaproteobacteria bacterium | reverse complement strand
TCTCCACGGTGATCGCCGACGGCGTGCGACTCGGGAGCGAACGGAGCTCGCGCAGCGCATTCACCTATGCGACATCGACCCTCGTGACCGGCATCCTGGCGCTCTGGATTGGACTCCGCGCAGCCGGATAGGCCGGATCCCCGCAGGATTCCTCCCGACATGGATGTCGCCTAGTGCGCAGCGACCCGTTACACTGCGGCCGCCCGCAGCCGCGGGCCCCGTGGACGCAGCCCCGGCGGGGCGGTCCCCCTCAACGATCGACCAGATTCGAACCCACGCGCCCCCCAGCGACGATCACCCGTGCTCGGGAGCGCAGACACGGCGATTCGCGGCCCTTCGGCCGCGTACGCGAGCGACCCGACCACGACACTATGGCCGAACCCCAGTACACGCTCTCGAACCCCCTTTCCGATTCGGCGGACGAGGCGCCCACCGCGCCGCCCGCGAACGGCGCCGCGCCCGGCGCGTACGACCAGGCGCTCGCCCTCGGCGAAGACCTGATCGAACGCCCCCTCGTGGGCGGCGGCCCGGCTCGCGTCCGGGTCCAGCACTCCAAGGACCGCATGACGGTCTGGGAGCGGATCAAGGTCCTCTCGGACAAGGAGCCGATGATCCACTACCGGAACTGGGGTCCGGAACTCGATGGCGCCTCCATCGTCACGGGCATCCTCGACGTGAATGGCCGCGACGTCGCGGTCTACGGACACGACTTCACCGTGCGCGCAGGCTCGATGGACGCGACGAACGGCGCGAAGCTCGCCCGCCTGATCCAGATGGCTGGCGACAAGGGCATCCCGCTGATCGGCATGAACGACTCGGCAGGCGCGTTCGTCCCGGCCGGCGTCGGAGGCCTCGACGGCTACTCCGAGGCCTTCACGGCCCTCCGCAAGATCAGCGGCCTCGTTCCGTCGATCTCGCTCATGTTCGGCTACAACGCGGGTGGCGGTGCGTACCTCCCGCGCCAGGGCTCGTTCATGATCCAGTGCGACGAGACCTTCATCGGACTGACCGGACCGGGCGTCGTGAAGAGCGTGCTCGGAGAGGACGTGACCGCCGACGAGCTCGGTGGCCCCGGCGTCCACGGCCAGAGCGGTGTCGTCGACCTCGTGACCGGCGACGAACTCGGCTCGCTGCGGACGGCGCTCCGTCTCCTCGGCTACCTGCCGGACAACAACAAGAGCCTCGCCCCCTTCCACGAAACGAGCGATCCGGTCGATCGCTACACCGAAGAAGAGGACAAGCTCTTCCGCAGGACCTTCGACTCGCCGGCGGGGATGAACGCGCCGATGGACATCACGCTGTACCTGCAGCAGATCTGCGACCACGGCGAGTTCTTCGAGTTGCAGCCCCAGCGCGCACGCAACATGGTCACCGCCTTCGGTCGTCTCGGCGGGTGGGTGAGCGGCTTCGTGGCGAACAACTCGGCGGTCGCGTCGGGTCAGATCGACATCGACGCCGCCCTCAAGGCCACGCGCTTCATCCGCTTCTGCAACCTCTACAACATTCCGCTCGTCTTCGTGGAGGATACGACAGGCTTCCTACCCGGTACGGACCAGGAAAGCCGCGGCATCGTCCAAGCGGGACGGAAGCTCCTCGACGCGATCATCGACATCCGCACCCCGCGCATGACGATGATCATTCGCAACGCCTTCGGCGGAGCCTACGCGGCCTACAACTCGCACTACACAGGGGCCGACCTCGTCTTCGCGATGCCGATGGCGCGAGTCGCCGTGATGGGGGCGGCGGGCAAAGACTTCGTCTTCAAGGACGAGATGCGCGCGATTGCAGCGGAGCACAAGAAGGCCCTCGCGGACGGTGCCGAGGAAGGCGACGCGAACCGCATCCGAGACGAGAAGCTCGCCAGCCTCAACACCGAGTACGAAGACATGCTGATGAATCCGAAGGAGGCCCTCTCCCTCGGCTCGGTCAGCCGGATCGTCATGCCGGGCGAGAGCCGACAGATCCTCGCCCGAAACCTGGACTTCCTGATGCGGAAGTACACGCCGGAGCCGATGAGCGGCCCGCAGCGCGAGCACGAATAAGCCCGCCCCGGCCTCCCCCTCTTCATCCGCTCATTAGAGAAGAAAAAGACCCATGCTCGACCGCAACGGTGAAATGATCAAAGCCCACGAGAGCGAATCCGAATGGATCCGCTCCTTCGACGTCTCGGACATCAAATGCCTCGTCGTCTGCCGGGGCCCCGTCCGCAAGGAAGCCTTCGACGTCTTCGACGAGATCGGTATCCGTGAATACGGAATGCTCCTCTCCGAGAAGGACTCGGTCGTCTACCCGCGCTGCCTGGCGCCGGAGCTCCGCGACCTCCGCTTCCCGAACAACGTCCACCGGGTCGCCGACTACATGGGCGTCGGACAGGCCGAGAAGCTCGATCGGATCGCCGAGATCATCGAGATCGCCGAGTCCAACGGCTACACGCACATCTTCGCCGGCTACGGCTTCATGGCCGAAGACTCGGACTTCATCAAGGCGATCGAAGCCGCACCGACGGTCCAGTTCATGGGCCCGTCGTCGACCACGATCGACCGCGCCGGTGCGAAGGACGAGGCAAAGAAGCTCGCCCGCTCCCTCGGCAACGCCGTCGTCCCGGGGATCGACAACGTCTCCGCACTCGCCCTGGTCGAGCGCTGCGGGGATCAGAAGAGCCTCGAATCCCTGGCCAAGGAGCTCGACCTCGCGTTCACCTGGAACGCCGACGTCGACCTCGCGGAGAACGCCGAGCTGCTGCTCCAGGCCGGCTACGCCCGCTCGATGGAGATCGTCACGATCGAGGAACTCCAGAAGGCGGCAGAGAAAGAGTCCCAGAAGATCTGGGAGCAGTACCCCGGCAAGCGAATCCGGTACAAGTGCATCGGCGGCGGCGGCGGCAAGGGCCAGCGCGTCGTCACGAACGGCTCCGAGACGGCGGCAGCCGTCATGGACATCCTCGCGGAGCAGAAGGTCCTCGAGCCCGGCTCCAACCGAAACTTCCTGATCGAGCTGAACCTCGAGACCACCCGTCACAACGAGATCCAGGTCGTCGGCAACGGCGACTGGGCGATCACCCTCGGCGGCCGCGACTGCTCGATCCAGATGCGCGAGCAGAAGCAGCTCGAGTTCTCCCTTACTGACGAGCTACTCGAAACCGCGGCGAAGCAGACCGACAACCCGAAGCACGCCGAGAACCTGACCAAGGAGCGCGACACGCTCCGCGCGATGGAAGAAGACGGCGCGCGCTTCGGCCAGGGTGTCGGACTCGACAGCGTCTCGACCTTCGAGTGCATCGTCGAGGGCTTCGACCACTTCTTTATGGAGATGAACACGCGGATTCAGGTCGAGCACGGCTGTTCCGAGCTCGCCTACAAGATGCGCTTCACGAACCCTGAGGACCCGACGGAGTTCTTCGAGGTCGAGCGCCTGATCGAAGCGATGGCACTCCTCGCCGTTCATGGTCCGCGCATGCCGAAGCCGAAGCGGATCCTTCGCGCGGTATCCGGCGCCGAGGTGCGAGTGAACGCGGTGAACGCTGCGCTTCAGCCCCACGCCGGCGGTGTCATCCGAGGCTGGTCCAAGCCCCTCGACTACGAACACCGCGACGACCAGGGCATCGGAACACGCAACCCGGACACGGGCTCGTTCCCCTACTACAACCTGGCCGGCGCCTACGACTCGAACATCGCGCTGATCCTGTGCGACGGGACGAGCCGTGCCGACAACCTGGCGCGACTGGCCGAGCTGATCCGACGCATGGAGCTCCGGGGCGACAACCTCGAGACGTCGATCCCGCTCCACTACGGCCTGATCAACTGGACCCTGGGCATCGAGCCGATGATGAAGCCGAACACGCGCTTCATGGGGCCGTACCTGGCGGCGGTCGGTGCCCTCGAGACCCTGGCGCGAGACGTCGACATGGACATCGCCGCGGGTGCCGTGCTCGGAAAGCTCGTCGACGCCTCGGCCCGCGCGGCACTGACGGCGCAGGAGACGCTCCTGCTCCGCCCGCTCGGACGCCTGATTTCGGACGCGCACGCGCTGACGGGCTTCCTCGGTCTCTACGACGGGAAGCTGTGGACGCGAAACGGGAACGACCTCGAGTTCGCCGCCAACCCGATCCACTTCCTCCGCGATCTCTACCATTACCTGAACATGGAGACGGCGCCGGGCAAGCCCGCCAGCGACATGATCTGGGAGCACGACGACAAGGTTCTGCGGGACGCCCTCGCATTCTACGACCGGGTCGCCAGCGCGATCGGCTCCGACGAGTGGAGCAAGGTGGACGCAGCGCTCCAGGGCAACGCGATCGAGGCCCTCGTCGGGAGCGATGCGGCCCGATGGGCGGCCTGCCAGGCGGCCCACCGCGGCTATCAGGTCGGGGCCGAGCTGCTGCTCATCATCCCGCGCCTCGGCATCGAGTCCGAGCTCCTCGACATCACGGTCGATGACGCCCTCGAACCGGTGTTCCCCGAGCGGTTCCTCGACGAGGAGAATCAGGAGACCCTGCGCCGCGCCCTCGCGCCGCCGCCGAAGGCCTCCGCGAACGAGATCGTGACGCCGATGGGCGGCTCTTTCTATGCCCGTGAAGCGCCGCACCTCCCGCTGCTCGTCGACGAAGGGGATCACTTCGAGGAAGGCCAGCCCCTCTTCATCATCGAGGTGATGAAGATGTTCAACAAGGTCCTCGCGCCCTTCTCCGGCACGGTCAAGAAGAACCGCATGGTGGACGCCGACGGTGCCGTCGTCGCGGCCGGCGAGGTCATCTTCGACATCGTCCCCGACGAGGTCATCGTCGAGGAGACCGAGGACGAGATCGCGGCCCGCCGCAAGCAGGTCACCCTGGCGGCGCTTGGCTAGCCCCCTCCGCAATTTCGCAATCTTCCGAACGGCGGCCGTGCCCGACACGGTCGCCGTTCCGCTTTTGGGGGCGCCAGAGTCGCGAATCTCCATTCGGGCCCGACTGCCACCCGGTTGCCGGCTCGCTTCTCGTAGGAAGCCTTGATTTCAACTCGAAATCAGGGTTTTCACTTCATCGTTTCAAGCTGAAAGCCGAACCGGATCGCATTGCAGCACCACGCGAACCGGAGGGGGACGCGTCGTGGCGGGGCGACTCACTCGCCTCGCCGGAGTCTCTCCATGTCGTTTCGCATGGGCTCCATGGGCCTCTCCCTCGGCGCCATCCGGTCCCTCCGCTCGGCGGAGACTTCCATCGCGCGTTCCAGCGCCCGCCTTGCCTCGGGCCTGCGCATCAACTCCGCTGCGGACGACGCCGCCGGCCTCGCGATCTCGGAGCGATTCCGCGCCGGCATCGCCAGCCTGCAACGCGCCCAGATGAACACCGCCGACGGAATCGGCATCGCCCAGTCCGCGCAGGGCGGCTTGAGCGAGATCTCGAGCCTGCTCTCCGAGGCCCGTGCCCTCGCCGTGCAGTCCTCGAGCGGCACGCTCGATGGTCAGACGCGCGACCAGCTCGACGACCAGTTCCAGGCGATCCTCTCGGACATCGACTCGATCGCCGCGAGCACGAGCTTCAGCACCTTCAATCCCCTCAACGCCAGCGGGCAGCAGATCGACGTCGCCGTCGGCACAACCGCCGGCGACACGATCACGATCACCGGCGTCGACGCGACGGCCACGTCCATCGGCGCCGGGGGCATCGACATCGCGACCGGCGCCGCCGGCGCGATCTCCGCGATCGACGGAGCAATCTCCAACACCAGCGACCTTGCCGCTCAGTTCGGCATCGCCGAGAACCGGCTCGCCAGCCCCTCGAATCTCCTGGGCGTCCAGATCGAAGCGACCGCCGCCGCCGAGTCACGCATCCGGGACGCCGACTACGCCACGGAGTCGGCGCTGCTCACCCGGAACCAGATCATCCAGGAATCCGCGATCGCGGTGCTCGGCCAGGCCAACGCCAACCTGTCGCTCGTCCTCCGCCTCCTCGGGACCTGACCCCACGCCTGAACCCCGAAAAGCCCGGAATCCTTCACGATTCCCCCTCTTCGCCGGTAGCCGGAAGCGGGGAAGCGCCGTAGAATCCGGCCAACCCAATCGTCCGCGCTGCTCCGACCCGGTGGCGCGACGGCGGCGGTTCCCCACGTTCGTGGGCCCCCACCCTCCCCACCGGATCCCCCATCCCCATACCGGTGCGCGCGGACTGCAAAAGACGGTCCGATCGACGTTGCCGAGTGCCGACACACGAAGCGTTCATCCCGGACCCATCGAGGCTCCGATGTTCTCCTTGCGAGGGGGTCCGGCCCACTCCGACGCCCGGCGAAACCGGCTGCTCGCCGTGCTGCGACAGACCGAGCCGCGACTCCGCGCCCTCGAGACCGAGGACGCCTACTTCGTCGACAGCGAGCGCCTGCTCAGCGACGAAGAAACCCGCATCCTCGAGGCACTGCTCCGGGACGGAATCGAGCCCGGCCCGACTGCCGACGAGGCGCCTGCGCTCCTCGTCGTCCCGCGACTCGGCACGATCTCACCCTGGTCGTCCAAGGCGACGGAGATCGTCCGCAACTGCGGACTCGACGTCGTGCGGCGGGTCGAGCGCGGCACACTCTGGCGCTTCGTCGGCCTCGATGCCCAGGCCGCCGAACGCCTGGCGCCCCAGGTCCACGACCGCATGACGGAGAGCGTGCTCGACGACCCGTCCCGCGCCGACGCCCTCTTCCACAAAGCCGACCCGACTCCCTTCGCACAGATCGACGTCCTCGGTCGCGGCGCGGACGCGATCCGCGAGGCCGACAAGCATCTCGGCCTCGCCCTCGCCGCCGACGAGGTCGACTACCTGGTCACGAGCTTCCTCGAACTCGACCGCAACCCCACCGACGTCGAGCTCATGATGTTCGCCCAGGCGAACTCCGAGCACTGCCGTCACAAGATCTTCAACGCCGACTGGACCATCGACGGCGAGGTCCGTGACACCTCGCTCTTCCAGATGATTCGCAACACGACCAATCAGTCCCCGGATGGCGTCCTCTCGGCTTATTCCGACAATGCCGCGGTCATGGCCGGCGGCGCCGGCGGGCGGTTCTTCCCCGACCCCGAGACGGGCCACTATGCGCAGGTCGAGGAGCCAGCGCAGATCCTCATGAAGGTCGAGACGCACAACCACCCCACCGCGATCTCTCCCTTCCCGGGCGCAGCGACGGGCTCCGGCGGCGAGATCCGCGACGAAGGTGCGACAGGCCGCGGCGGCAAACCGAAGGCCGGCCTGACCGGCTTCAGTGTGTCGAACCTGCTGATACCCGGCGCCGAACAGCCCTGGGAGAACGACCCCGGCAAGCCCTCGCGGATCGCTTCCGCCCTCGACATCATGCTCGAGGGTCCGATCGGCGGCGCAGCCTTCAACAACGAATTCGGCCGACCGAACCTCGCGGGCTACTTCCGAACCTACTGCCAGGAGGTGGAAGGCGCCGAGGGCCCGGAGGTGCGCGGCTACCACAAGCCGATCATGCTCGCGGGTGGCATGGGCGCGGTCCGTCCCATGCACGTCGACAAGAAGAAGGCACCCGCTGGCTCGAAGGTCGTCGTGCTCGGCGGGCCGGCAATGTTGATCGGGCTCGGCGGCGGCGCGGCCTCGTCGATGGCCACGGGTACGAGCGCCGAGGACCTCGACTTCGCGTCGGTCCAGCGCGGCAATCCCGAGATCGAGCGGCGCTGCCAGGAGGTGATCGACCGCTGCGTCGCCCTCGGCGACGACAACCCGATCTTCTTCATCCACGACGTCGGAGCAGGCGGCCTTTCGAATGCGATCCCCGAGATCCTCGACGACTGCGGCCTCGGCGGACGGATCGATCTGCGCGCGGTCCCGAACGACGAGCCCGGGATGTCTCCCCTCGAGATCTGGTGCAACGAAGCGCAGGAGCGCTACGTGCTGACGATCGCGACGGAGCGGCTCGCCGAGTTCGAGTCGATCTGCGAGCGCGAACGCTGCCCCTACGCCGTCGTCGGCGACGGCACCGCCGAGCGCGACCTCGTCGTCGAGGACGGCCAGTTCCCCGAATCCCGAGCGCCCATCGACGTGCCGCTCTCCGTGATCCTCGACAAGCCGCCCAAGATGCATCGCGACGTGAAGCATGCGGAGAAGCCCGCCGAAGCCTTCGACGCGGACACGATCGATCCCCGCGAAGCGCTGCGCCGCGTCCTTCGCCTCCCGACCGTCGGAGACAAGACCTTCCTCATCTCGATCGGAGACCGAACGGTCACCGGCATGGTCGCCCGCGACCAGAACGTCGGCCCCTGGCAGGTTCCAGTCGCGGATGCCGCCGTCACCACGGGCGGATACACCACCCACACGGGTGAGGCGATGGCCATCGGCGAGCGCACTCCGGTCGCGCTCCTCGACGCGCGCGCCTCGGCGCGGATGGCGATCGGAGAGACGCTCACGAACCTGGCAAGCGCACCGGTCCCCGCCCTCTCGCAGATCCGGCTCTCCGCGAATTGGATGGCGCCCGCAGGCTACGTCGGCGAAGACGCGAAGCTCTACGACGCGGTCGAGACCGTCGGGCTCGAGCTCTGCCCTGCCCTGGGCATCGCGATTCCCGTCGGCAAGGACTCGATGTCGATGCGGACCGTCTGGGACGAGGACGGCGAGGAGCGCGCGGTCACCGCGCCGCTCTCCCTGATCGTCTCCGGCTTCGCGCCGGTGGATGACGCCCGCCTCTCCCTCACGCCGGAGCTCCAGCCTGACGCCGACACGACCCTGCTGCTCATCGACCTGGGACGCGGGGCGAACCGTCTCGGCGCCTCCGCCCTCGCACAGGTCCACGCGGCGATCGGCGACGTGCCGCCGGATGTCGACGACCCGGCGGCTCTTCGCGGTTTCTTCGAAGCGATTCAGCGCCTCCTTCGCGAACGCCGACTGCTCGCCTACCACGATCGATCCGACGGCGGCCTCGCGGCGACCCTCGTCGAAATGGCCTTCGCAGGCGCGACGGGTCTCGACATCGACCTCGCCGACCTCCCCGGGGCAACCAACGCGAAGCTCTTCAACGAGGAACTCGGGGCGGTGATCCAGGTCCGGAACGACGAACGGGACGCGGTCGTAACCGCCTTCTCCGAAGTCGGGCTCGCCGACGCGCTCCACGCGATCGGTCACCTGCGCGACGACGCTCGAATCGTGATCCGCGAAGGCGACGGGACGGTCCTCGAGTCCGATCGCGCAGAGCTTCGCCGAGAGTGGTCGGAGACGACCTGGCGGATCCAGCGCCTCCGTGACGACCCGGACTGCGCCGACGAGGAGCAGGACATCCGCTGCGACCTCGACGATCCGGGCCTGACGGTCCACGTCCCCTTCACGCTCGACGCCGCGCCTGCGGCCGTCGGCGGTGCACGACCCCAGATGGCGATTCTTCGCGAGCAGGGGGTGAACGGCCAGATCGAGATGGCGGCAGCCTTCGATCGCGCCGGATTCGACGCGGTCGACATCCACATGAGCGACCTCATGAGCGGTCGCCGGACGCTCGATGGCTTCCAGGGCCTCGTCGCCTGCGGCGGATTCTCGTACGGCGACGTGCTCGGCGCCGGCGGCGGCTGGGCGAAGTCGATCCTCTTCCACGACCGGCTCCGCGACGACTTCAGCGCGTTCTTCGCCAACCCCAACCGCTTCTCCCTCGGCGTCTGCAACGGCTGCCAGATGCTCTCGGTCTTGAAGGACCTGATCCCCGGCGCAGAAGACTGGCCGCGCTTCGTGCGCAACCGATCGGAGCAGTTCGAGGCGCGCCTCGCCCTCGTTCGGGTCGAAGAGAGCCCCTCAGTACTGCTGCAGGGGATGACGGGAGCCCGCCTACCGATCGCCGTCGCCCACGGCGAAGGCCGCGCCCAATTCGCCGATGACGCGGCGCAGGCCCGGGTCACCACGGGAGGGTTGATCGCCGCCCGCTACGTCGACGGGCACGATCGCATCGCCACCCGCTACCCCTCGAACCCGAACGGCTCTCCGGACGGCGTCACCGCCCTCACGACCCCGGATGGCCGCGTGACGGTCATGATGCCCCACCCGGAGCGCGTATTCCGAACCGTCCAGCATTCCTGGGCACCGCAGGACTGGGACGACGACGCCCCCTGGCTGAAGCTCTTCCAGAACGCACGCGCCTTCGTCGCCTAACCAAAAGCAAGGACCCCCATGCCCTTCGCCCCCGAACACGCTTCGCTCCTCGCGATCTCCCCCCTCGATGGCCGTTATCAGAGCAAGATCGACGACCTCCGACCCATCGTTTCCGAGTTCGGCCTGATCCGGTATCGCGTGATCGTCGAGATCCGCTGGTTGGAAGCCCTCGCCGCTGCCCCGCAGATCACCGAGGTCCCCCCGCTCTCCGACGAGGCCCGCGCGTTCCTGGATCGACTCCTCGACGACTTCTCGCCGGAGGACGCCGCGGCCGTCCGTGCGATCGAGGCCACCACGAACCACGACGTGAAGGCCGTCGAGTACTGGATCAAGGACAAGCTCGGCCCGAACACGGAGCTCGCCGCGCTGCTCGAGTTCGTCCACTTCGCCTGCACGTCCGAGGACGTCAACAATCTTTCCTACGCCCTCATGCTCCGGGACGCTCGGGACGAGGTCGTGCTCCCCGAGATCGACCGGGTCATCGCAGCGCTCCGCCAAATGGCCGGTGACTTCGCCGACCTCCCGATGCTCTCTCGCACCCACGGCCAGCCGGCGACGCCGACGACCCTCGGCAAGGAGATCGCCAACGTGGGCGCCCGGATGCTCCGACAGCGGGAGCAGATCGCGTCAGTCGAGATGCTCGGCAAGGCGAACGGCGCGGTTGGCAGCTACGCCGCGCATGCGATCACCTATCCGGAAGTCGACTGGGAGGCGCACACCCGCAACTTCGTGGAGTCGCTGGGGCTCACATGGAATCCGATGACCACGCAGATCGAACCCCACGACTGGATCGCCGAGTTCTTCCATGGTCTCGTCCGTTTCAACACGATCCTGCTCGACCTCGCTCGGGATCTCTGGAGCTACATCTCGATCGGCTACTTCAAGCAGAAGCTCGTCGAAGGTGAGGTCGGATCTTCGACGATGCCCCACAAGGTGAACCCGATCGACTTCGAGAACGCCGAGGGCAATCTCGGCGTGGCGAATGCGATCCTCGGCCATCTGGCGGAGAAGCTCCCGGTCAGCCGGTGGCAGCGCGACCTCTCCGACTCGACGACGCTCCGGAACGTCGGACTCGGCGTCGGCCACGGCGTCCTCGCGATCCGGTCCGCGATGCGCGGCCTGGGCAAGCTCGCCGTCGACCCGGATCGGCTCGCAACGGACCTCGACCAGAACCAGGCGGTGCTGGCCGAGGCGATCCAGACCGTCATGCGGCGGCATGGGATCGAAGAGCCCTATGAGAAGCTCAAGTCGCTCACCCGGGGCCAGGAGATCAACGCCGAGACCCTCCGCGTGTTCGTCGACGGCCTCGAGCTCCCGGACGACGTGAAGGCCGAGCTGGGCGGACTCACGCCGGACCGCTACGTCGGCCTCGCCGCCGAGCTGGCGAAGCGCTTCGCGGCAGGCTGAGCGAGCCCCGGACGGGAGGAATCCCACGACGCGGCCCAGCCTCCGAGCGGGTCGGCCGAGGGCGTCTGGTTCCATCCGCGCCGACCTCCGCCCAGACGTCCGGAGGAAAGCCGATCGAGGTCTCTCAACCCCCTCAGTTCCACCTCAGGCCCGATTTCGGGGTCGAACGAGACGCACCGTTTCGTTATTGTATGACGCGACCCGCGAGGGTCGGCGCGCGTCGGCTCGAGCCTCGCGACCCTGCCGGAAGGTCCTCTGGACGCCGGCGACGAGGGCGCGAAGGCACCCGCGGGTCCCGCCGCCCTCCCGATCGGATGCGAGCTTCGCCCTCGGTGCGATCCGTCGCAGACGGAGCCGAGGCCGCGCTCCCCTTCTCTACTCGGACGCCCTCGGCAGCACCCGGAAGGAATCAAATGGACAAGCGGACGACGGAGCGTGAGGCGGTCGCCGAGCTCCGCGACGGAATGACCATCGGCATCGGAGGCTGGGGCTCTCGCCGCAAGCCGATGTCGATCGTGCGGGAGATCCTGCGCTCACCGGTCAAGGACCTGACGGTCGTGACCTACGGTGGACCCGATGTCGGTCTCCTCTGCAACTACGGCAAGGTGAAGAAGCTCATCTACGGCTTCGTGTCCCTCGACTCGATCCCGCTCGAGCCGCATTTCCGCAAGGCTCGCCAGGCCGGCGCGATCGAAGCTGCCGAGCTCGACGAAGGCATGCTTCAGTGGGGGCTCCTCGCTGCCAGCCACAAGCTGCCCTTCCTTCCGACCCGCAGCGGTATGGGTTCTTCGGTCCTCGACATCAACCCGGACTTCAAGATGGTGAAGTCGCCCTACGCCGACGGCGAGGAGCTGGTCGCAATGCCGGCCCTCGACCTCGACGTGGCCTTCATCCACATGAACCGCGGCGACGTTCGAGGCAACGGCCAGTACCTCGGCCCCGATCCCTACTTCGACGACATGTACTGCCGCGCGGCCAAGAAGCGCTTCATGACGGTCGAGAAGGTGGTCGACACCGCCGCGATGGCGAACGAAGGCCCGCTGCAGTCGCGGATCATCAACCGCACGATGGTCGACGGCGTGATCGAGGCGCCGAACGGCGCGCACTTCACCGAATGCCCGAGCGACTACGGCCGCGACGAAGCGTTCCAGAAGGAATACGCCGCGACCGCCAAGGATCCCGACGCCTGGGAGGCGTTCAGGGCGAAGTATCTCGATGTCGAGACCGAGGCCGACTACCAGGAGGCGGTGAAGAACCGATGAGCGACGCAACCCGTGGTGAAATCTGCGCCGTCGCCTGCGCGGACGCGTTCCGTGGCAACGACGAGATCCTGGCCTCCTGCTTCGGGACAGCGCCCGCGATCGGCGCGCGCCTGGCCAAAATGACCTTCGAGCCCGACCTGCTCATGACCGACGGGATCTGCACCGTCGTCGACATGCCGAATCCGGTCTCGGGCGAAGGCCACGAGCAGGTCGTCGAGGCCTGGCTCCCGTTCCGCACGGTCTTCGACCACCTCTGGAATGGCAACCGCCACGTGATCATGGCCGCCAGCCAGATCGACCAGTTTGGCAACCAGAACTTCGCCTGCATCGGCGAACACGCGAAGCCGAAGGCCCAGCTCCTCGGCATGCGCGGGGCGCCGGGCAACACGATCTCGCACACGACCAGCTACTGGGTCGCGAACCAGACGGCGAAGGTCTTCGTTCCCGAAGTCGACGTCGTCTCCGGCGTCGGCCACGACCGCGCCGCCAAGCTGCCCACCGAGTCGACCCAGGGACACGACGTGCGTCTCGTGATCTCGAACCTCGCGGTCTACGACTTCGAGACGCCGGACAAGCGGATGCGTCTCCAGTCGATCCACCCGGGAGTGACCGTCGACCAGGTGGTCGAGAACACGGGCTTCGAGCTGGTGATCGACGGCGACGTGCCGGAGACGCGCATCCCGACCTCGGACGAACTGGCGCTGATCCGTGAGAAGATCGACCCGAAGGGCGTTCTTGGACGGGAAGTCCCGAACCCCGAATAGCGTTCCGCCCAGCGCGGGAGCCCCTTTTCTCCCCGCTCTCGCCGGAGGCCCTCTTGCCGACCCCCTTGCAGACCCGCGTCACCGAGCTCCTCGGCTGCGACCATCCGATCCTCCAGACGGGGATGGGCTGGGTGGCGACGCCGAAGCTCGTCGCGGCTGCCTGCAACGCCGGGGCCTTCGGGTTCCTCGCCGCAGCGACGATTCCCCCGGAAGAGGTCGAGGGCGCGATCAAAGAAATCAAAGCGCTCACCGACCGGCCCTTTGGCGTGAACTTCCTGATGGACGCCCCGGGTGCCGATGTGATCGCGGATGCGATCGTCCGCCAGGGCGTGCGCGCCGCCGGATACAACCGGGCCCCCTCCGCCGAGCTGATCCAGAAGATGAAGGACGGCGGGGTCGTGTGCGTCCCGACCTGCGGTGCGGTCAAGCACGCGGCGAAGGCCCAGCAGCTCGGCGCAGACATCATCATCGTCCAAGGCGGTGAAGGCGGCGGTCATACCGGCACGACGCCATCGTCCCTGCTCGCCTCGGCCTGCGCCGACGCGGTCGACGTGCCGATCGTATCCGCCGGCGGCTTCCGCGACGGCCGGGGACTCGTGGCCGCCCTCGCCTTCGGCGCCGAAGGCGTCGCGATGGGCACGCGCTTTCTAATGACGGCGGAAAGCCCGCTGCCTCCCCAGAGCTACGAGCGCTACGCGAAGGCTGGACTGAACGACATCGTCGTCAGCACCGCCCTCGACGGAATGCCCCAGCGCATGGTTTCGAACGAGCTCCAGAAGAAGCTCGAAGCAGCGGGCCCGGTCCGCAAGCTCCTCCTCGCCCTAGGCAGCGCGCGCGCGCTCCAGGCCGAGACCGGCGCGTCGATCCCGGAACTGCTGCGAAGCGGCCTCGCGATGCGCAAGAACCAGGGGCTCAGCCTCTGGCAGACCATCATGGCCGCGAACGCACCGATCCTGGCCCGTGTCGGCGTCGCCGACGGCGATCCGGTCAACGGCTACCTGGCAAGCGGAACCGTCGCCGGCGTGATCGAGGACCGCCCGACGTGCGACGAGCTCGTTCGACGCATCGTCGAGGAAGCGGAACAGACCCTCAAGCGGCTCGCGCAGTGATGCGCTGCACGCGGTAGGAAGACCCCATGGCGATCGACATCGAGATCAAGGACGGGCTCGGCGAGCTGATCATCAACGCTCCGCCGGTGAATGCCCTGGACAACGCGGGCTGGAAGGAGTTCGCGGCGAAGATGACCGCCCTCGGCCAGAACGAGGACGTCAACTGCGTCGTGATCCGCGCGGTCGGCAAAGGATTCCAGTGTGGAGTCGACGTGAAGGAGCTCGCCGCGGATGGCAGCCTGATCGTCGAGCTGAACCGCGGCTGCTACGACAGCTTCGCCGCGGTCTACGACTGCCCGGTCCCCACGATCTCCGCGGTGAACGGCTTCTGTATCGGGGGCGGCCTCGGGATCGCCGGCGCCTCCGACTTCGTCATAGCGGCCGACGACTCGACCTACTGCCTGCCCGAGATCGATCGCGGCGCCCTCGGCGCGGCGACCCACCTCATGCGGATGGTCGGCGTCCAGAAGGCGCGACGGATGCTCTACACCTGCGAAACGATCGACGCCGAGGAGCTCTTCGCCCTCGGTGGCTGCACCGAGGTCGTTCCGGCCGACCGACTCGAGGCCCGCGCGCGCGAGGTCGCGAGCCAGATCGCCGGCAAGAGCGGCAAGGCCCTGCGGCTCGGCAAACAGGCCCTCAACGGCATCGAGCTCCTCGAGCCCAAGACCTCCTACCGCTACGAGCAGGGCTTCACGCTCGAGCTCTACACCACCCCCGACTCCCAGGAAGCCCGCGACGCCTTCGTCGAGAAGCGCGACGCGAAGTTCGATTGAGCCTCCGCCGACGGGCGCCCGGCTAGTTTCCCTGGACCGCCGCCCTCGAAGAAGACCAAGGAACGGATCAGCATGGATCTCAACTACACCCCCGAACAAGAAGCCTTCCGCAAGGAAGCGCGGGCCTGGCTCGAAGCGAACGTTCCCAAGGAGAAGCTCAAGTCCTTCGACACGAAAGAAGGCTTCGAGCAGCACCGGGAGTGGGAGAAGAAGCTCCAGGCCGGTGGCTACGCGATGGTGCCCTGGCCGGTCGAGTACGGCGGCCGTGGCGCGAACCTCCTCGAGTGGCTGATCTTCGAGGAAGAGTATTACCGCGCCGGCGCCCCGGGCCGCGTGAACCAGAACGGAATCTTCCTTCTCGGACCGACGATCATGGACGTCGGCACCCCGGAGCAGAAGGCGCGCTTCCTGCCGCAGATGGCCTCCTCCGAGGAGGTCTGGGCGCAGGGCTGGTCCGAACCCAACGCGGGCTCCGACATGGCCAATATCCAGTCGACCGCCATCAAGGACGGCGACCACTTCGTGATCAATGGCCAGAAGACCTGGGCCTCACGGGGTGCATTCGCCCATTGGCTCTTCGGCATGTTCCGAAGCGATCCGGACTCGTCGCGCCACAAGGGCCTGACGTTCATCCTCGTCCCCCTCGATACGCCCGGCGTCACCGTGCGGCCGATCGAGAAGCTGAACAACAAGAAGGCCTTTGCCGAGGTGTTCTTCGACGACGCCCGGGTGCCCGTCGAGTACCAGCTCGGGGAAGAAGGCAAGGGCTGGGACGTCGCGATGGCGACGGCCGGGTTCGAGCGCGGCCTGATGCTGCGCAGCCCCGCTCGCTTCCAGGACACGGCCCGCCGGCTCGTCGAGCTCTACAAGAAGACCGTCGCGAGCGGCCAGTACGTGGCACCGGAGCTTCGCCGCACGGTGGCCCAGTGCTGGATGGACGCCGAGGCGTATGCCCTCAACACCTATCAGACGGTGGCCCACCTGATGGGCGGAGGAAAGATCGGAGCAGAGGCGAGCCTCAACAAGATCTTCTGGTCGGAGCTCGACACGAAGATGCACGAGACCGCACTCAAGCTGCTCGGCTATCGCGCGGAGCTCCTGCCAGGCTCCCCCGAAGCCGGTGACGTCGGCGAGTGGCTCGACGGATACATCTTCGCCCTCGCGGGCCCGATCTACGCGGGCACGAACGAGATCCAGCGCAACATCATCGCCGAGCGCATCCTCGGCATGCCGCGGAAGTAGGTCCCCATGGAATTCCGATTCACCGAAGACCAGCGCCTCCTGCAAGAGACCGTCCGCGACTTCCTCGCGGGTGAGTGCACCGTCGACTTCGTGCGCGGCCAATGGGACACCGCGACCGGCCGCAGCCGGGAGTTCTGGTCGAGCTTCGCCGAAATCGGCGTCCCCGGCCTGCTCGTTCCGGAAGCGCATGGTGGCCTCGGCATGACCGAGGTGGACCTCGTTCTCGTGATGGTCGAAGTGGGCCGCGCAGGCCTCGCGGAGCCGGTGACGCCGACCGCCGCGGTCGCCGCACCGCTGATTCGCGACTGCGGGAACGAACTTCTCGCCAAGGAGTGGCTCCCCAAGATCGCCACGGGAGAGGCGGTCGTCGCCGTGGGGCAACCGACCAGCCCGCTCGTTCCCGAGGCTGAGTGCGCCGACCTCCTGATCCTCCGCTCGGGTGACGGTCTCTACGCGGTGCCGGCCGCGGAAGCGCGAATCACTCCGCAGAAGTCCAATGATCCGAGCCAGAAGCTCGCGACGGTGGAGTTCGACCCGAAACCCGAACAGCAGATCGCAAGCGGAAGCGAAGCGGATCGCCTGGAGACGGCGGCGCTCGATCGCGGTGCCCTCGCCTGCGCGGCGCAACAGCTCGGCGCTTGTGACCAGCTGATCCAGATGAGCGTCGACTATACGACCGAGCGCAAGCAGTTCGGCGTCCCGATCGGTTCGTTCCAGGCGGTGAAGCACCAGGTGGCGGACATCAAGGTCGCCCTCGAGTACGCGCGCAGCCATGTCGAGCGTGCGGCCCATTCGGTCGCCCACAACACCCCCGGCCGTTCGGTCGACGTCTCGATGGCGAAGATCAGCGCGGGGGAAGCCGCGCTCCAGGGCGCCTCGACCTCCCTTCAGGTCCACGGCGCGCTCGGATACACCTGGGAGCAGGACCTCCACGTCTGGATGCGGCGGGCCTGGACGCTGGACCTCGCCTGGGGCGAGACGGCCTGGCACCGCGAACGACTCGCCGAGGCCCTCTTCGAGGACGGCCCCCCGGCCATCGCCTTCGGCTTCGAGCCCAGCGCGAACTAGGAACCCCGAACCCGGCATCCCGAACGAAAACACCCGGAACCGAGGGAGCTACCCTCGCCGGGTCCGAAAGGAGAACACGATGGCCAAGACGCGCGTCCCCGCGATCGAGGGATGGCTCACCATGGACGAGGACAACCCGCAGCTGCTGGGGTACCTCGACGAGTCGAGTGGGACCTACTTCTTCCCGAAGGACGTTTCCATCAGTCACGCGCCGGGTCATGCGGATGCCGAGTTCAAGGAGGTCGCCCTCTCGAATCGCGGCACCCTGTGGTCGTATACGACGAACCACTACAAGCCCCCGGAGCCGGCCATCTCGAAGGACCCCTTCGAGCCCTACACGGTCGCGGCGGTCGAGCTGAACGACGAACGCATGGTCGTCCTCGGTCAGCTCGCGGACGGCGTGAGCCCCGACGACATCGAGGTCGGGATGGAAATGCAGCTCGTGCTTGGCACCCTCTACGAGGATGACGAACACGAATACATGGTCTGGAAGTGGAAGCCGGCTAGTCAGTGAGCACTTCGCGCTCGTCAGGGGGGCCATCACGAGGCACTCTGCCTCGGTTCACGACTCTCCTGATCGAACGACTGAATCATCCGACCCGTACGGGTAAGGAGTAGACAATGAGCAAGAACGACGTCGCGATCCTCGGTGCAGGCATGCACGAGTGGGGTAAGTGGGGCCGCAACTTCGCCGAGTATGGCGTGGCGGCGATCAAGGAAGCGATGGCCGATGCGGGGCTCGAGTGGAACCAGGTCGACTTCATCGTCGGCGGCGACACTGTCCGCAATGGCTATCCGGGCTACGTCGCCGGCGCGACCTTCGCGAAGGCGATGGGCTGGACCGGCATCCCGATCGCCAGCTGCTACGCGGCCTGCGCGACGGGGGCCCAGGCCATCGACATCGCACGAACGCGCATTCTGGCCGGCATGGCCGAGTGCGTGGTCGTGGTCGGCGCCGACACGACGCCGAAGGGCTTCCTCGCGCCGAACAAGGGCGAGCGCGGCTTCGACCCGGATTGGCTGCGCTTCCGCCTCCTCGGGGCGACCAACCCGACCTACTTCGGACTCTGGGCGCGGCGTCGGATGGACCTCTACGGCGCAACCGAAGAGGACTTCGCTCAGGTGAAGGTCAAGAACTCCCGCCACGGCGTATCCAACCCGAAGGCTCGGTTCAAGAAGATCTACACCCAGGAAGACGTGCTCGGCTCGCCCTACGTCTCACAGCCGCTCCGGCTCTTCGACATCTGCGCGACCAGCGACGGCGGTGCCGCGCTCGTCATCACGTCGATGGATTTCGCGAAGAAGCACGGCGTGGCCAACCCGGTCCGGATCTCGGGCGTGTCCACGATCTCGCCCACCTTCCCCCAGACCGTGATCGACATGCCCGACTTCACGACCGACTCGGCCGCGGGCCTCTCGGCACCGGACCGCAGCTTTCGCGACTCGATCGCGTATGCCGCTTACGAGGAAGCCGGCCTCGGCCCGGAGGACATGGATCTCGCAGAGGTCTACGACCTCTCGAGCGCTCTCGAACTCGACTGGTACGAGAACATCGGCCTCTGCAAGCCCGGTGAAGCCGAAGGTCTTCTCCGCGACGGCGCGACGGAGATCGGCGGCCGCATCCCGGTCAACCCTTCCGGCGGCCTCGGCTGCTTCGGCGAGGCGGTCCCCGCGCAGGCGATCGCGCAGGTCTGTGAGCTCACCTGGCAGCTCCGCGGCCAGGCCGGCGAGCGACAGGTCGAAGGGGCGAAGGCGGGCATCACCGCGAACCAGGGCCTCTTCGGCCATGGCTCCTCCGTGCTCTGCACGCGCTGACGCCGCGCGAACCCCATCAACGGCCGACACTGCGGCCGAAGGAGAATCGAAATGGCTGAGGCCTATCTCGTAGAGGCGGTGCGTACGCCCGTCGGCCGCCGCAACGGCGGACTCTCGACCATCCACTCCGCAGACCTGGGCGCGCACGTGCTCAAAGGACTGATGGAGCGCTCGGGTGTCGACCCGAACGCAGTCGACGACGTCGTCTTCGGTTGCTGCGACACGATCGGCTCCCAGGCCGGCGACATCGCCCGATCGTGCTGGCTCGCTGCGGACCTCCCGATGCACGTGCCCGGTGTGACCATCGACCGTCAGTGCGGATCGTCCCAGCAGTCCGTCCACTTCGCGGCGCAGGCCGTCATGAGTGGCACCGCCGACCTCGTGGTGGCGGGCGGCGTGCAGAACATGAGCGCGATCCCGATCTCCTCGGCGATGACCGTCGGGGAACAGTTCGGGTTCGAAACGCCCTTTACCGGTTCCGCCGGATGGGAGGCGCGCTTCGGCGACCAGGAGATCTCGCAGTTCAACGGTGCCGAGATGATGGTCAAGAAGTGGGACATCAAGCGCGAGGAGCTCGACAACCTTGCGATCAACTCTCATCTGCGCGCGATCAAGGCCACCGAGGAAGGCCGGTTCAAGAACGAGATCCTTCCCATCAACGGGATCGAGAACGACGAGGGCATGCGCGAGCCGAACCCCGAGAAGATGGCTTCGCTCCAGCCGCTCGTCGACGGCGGTTCCCTCACGGCGGCGCACGCCAGTCAGATCTCGGATGGCGCGTCCGCCATCCTCGTCGCCTCGGAGCAGGCGGTGAAGGAGCACGGCCTCACGCCTCGGGCACGCGTCCACCACATCTCGGTGCTCGCCGATGATCCGGTCATGATGCTCTCGGCGCCGGTCCCGGCGACCAAGCGTGCCTTCGAGAAGACGGGCATGACGGCCGACGACATCGATCTCGTCGAAATCAACGAGGCCTTC
>PAQX01000105.1 GCA_002709835.1 Deltaproteobacteria bacterium | reverse complement strand
CCATATGTATATCACGTACATAAGAGACAAAGCAAAACAAATTTTCAAGTAAGGAAATAAATTCAGCCTGTTTTATAATGTCCAAAGATGCATAAGATGCATTTTTACATATAGAATATTGAACAATAGAAATAATTGAGTTGAAATCGTTAGCAAGTTCTTTAATAATATGGGCGGTCTTAAAATCATCTTGAGACATACGCGTCGGGGCGATCCGCAGGCTCGTCCTCGAGGTCGAGGATCTGGAAGACGCGCCGGGCGCCGGCGCTCGCTTCGATGATCTTCGGGTAGTGCTGGATCAGCGTCTTGAGCGGCTTGTAGATGATCCCGAGGCAGGCGCCGAACTGCATGAGTACGCCGAGGGTGAGGCGCCCGTCCAGCACGGCCCAGAGGCCGACGCCGATCACGATCAGGGCGAGGGTCGGGTTCACGAGTTCGCCGACGGCCCGCGCGGCGACGCCGTTCCAGACGACCTTCATGTGGCGGCGGAAATACTTGCCGGTCTGGGTCTCATAGGCGGACGCTTCGACGTCCTGGCCCTGGAAGGCCTTGATCACCTTGATCCCGGAGAGAATGGCCAGCAGCCTCTGTGAGAGGTCGCCCTGGGTCTCTTGCCTTCGCTTCGACTGTTTCTCGACGCGCTTGCCGAAGAAGGAGAGCACGCCGAGCAGGACCGGGAGGCCGAGGAGGGTCAGGAGGCTGAGCGGCCAGCTCGTGAGGACGAGCGCGACGAAGCCCATCAGCACGAGCTGCGAGTTGAGGATCACCTCGTTGAACACGAGGAGCACCGCCTGGCAGGCGAGCTGGGCATCGGTCAGGGCGCGTGCCAGGAAGTCGCCGCTGGTGCCGCTCCGGTGGGTGCGGAGTGGGGCGGCCAGGAGACGGCGGGCGATGTCCTGGTCGAGGTCGCGACGGACGCTGGCGACGACCCAGTGGGCCGAATAGGAGCGAAAGAAGACGGCGGCGGGCTGGATCACGATGGTGGTCGCGTAGGCGATTGCGAGGTTGAAAGCGAGGGAGCCGGCCTCGAAGAGAACCGGTGTGCCGCCAAGGAAGGGCGTCACCACTTCGTCGTAGGCCGGCTGGATCATCCAGGCGCGGGCGTAGCGGATCCCGGAGACGACGAAGCCCAGGGCAAAGAGCGCAGTGATAATCCAGCCGTAGCCGCGGGCACGGCGGATCAGCCGCCAGAGAAGCGCGCCGGTCGAGGGGGCGTCGGCGGGAATCGGGTTTTCCGCTTCGGCCGGAGCCGCGTCGCCCCCGTCGCCGGTCGTCGGTTGGGCCGACGCGGTCATCGCGCCGGGCTACCCGAGCTCGGCGGCGATTGCGTCGCCGCCCCGCCATCCGAGCAGGAGGTCGCCCTCGAGGCCGAGGGCGCCGGCCGCGGCGCGATCGAGGCAATAGACGGTCGGCCGCGCGGAGCGGCGGAGGTCGATGTCCGAGGGCCAGCCCTGACCCGGCGGCGCCGTCTCTAGCCAGCCGTCATCGCTGTCCCAGGTCGGTCGGTCGTGGTCGATCCAGGCCAGCTCGTCGCCACAGAAGGGCATCAGCGACCGAAGCCGGTCCGCGATGTCCGCGCGGAGCGCCCGGAGTGACTCGTCGAGGGTCTCGGGCTGCGCGTCGGGAAGAACGGCGCGCGCGACGAGGTCCACCCGCGACGGATGGGTCTGGCAAGGGAACGCCGTCACCGCGGCGGTGGGCGACTTCCGCCCGTCGGGCCCCTCCGTTCCGGGGAGGATCACCCGGGCGCCCATCCCCTCCGGCAGGATGTTCGTCGGTACACGGAACAGGAACGCGCCTCGATAGGAGCGGGGCCCCGGTCGGTCGAGGAGGCCCGGCGGCGGGCTGAGCGGGTTGTCGCCGTAGGTGTCCCGAAGCGCGGTCGGCGCCGCACCGAGCACCAGGCAGCGCCCGAGCCAGATCTCGCCGGTCCGTGCCACGCGGATGCCGGGCTGGCCGGCGACCTGCACGATCTCGAAGTCGCCGGAGACGATTCGCATGTCTCCGTAGAGCGCGGTCACGCGCTTGCGGAAGAGGTCGACGAGCCACGGGGGGTCGTCGGCGAAGCCCGCCCCACCGGCGAGGCCCAGTCCGAGGAGACGCGCCTGGGCTTCAGGGGCGACCGAGTCGCTCGCCGCGTTCGAGAGCGCCCGGACCTGCGCCGCGATCACCCGGGCGAGGGGGCCCTCGGCGGCGGAGACTTCACCGGGGAGTCCCCGTCGAGCGGTGCTGCCCTCCGCAGGCGCGGGTGCCCCACCCGGAGGGATGGTGACGAACCCGCCCGCGCGGCGCCCGGTGCGGACGAAGGGCGCTTCGTAGAGGAGGGTCCGCTCCGCTTCCGCCGCTTCGACGAGGCGCCGTACGAGCTGCTGGGCTTCTTCAGGCTTGGCGAGCCCCCAGGCGACGAGTTCGTCCGCGGTCAGCAGAGGCTGTCCGACGTCGAATCGGACGGGATCGGCGAGCACCTGGTACGCGAGTCGCTCGTTCGCGATCCGGCGCCGATCGATGAGCGGAACGGTGAGCGCACGAAGCGTGGCGTCCAACAGGCCCTGGTCTCGCAGGCCTCCAAGGAAGAAAGGCTCCTTGAGCGCGGCGGGAAGAGTCGCCCGCGCTTCTTCTTCCACGACGAGCACGCGCTGTCCGGCTGCGCTGATCCGCGCCGCAGCGACGAGCGCCGAAAGACCGCTGCCGAGGACGAGGGCGTCCCACCGGCGCGCCCGGGGCGCCTCACTCGGATCGAGTGTCGGAATCTCGACCATCGCTCGTCCACTCTCGATTCAAGGTGACCGGGTCGTCCCGGTCACGGGGATGGACCGCGGACCCCGTCGCCGAGCGCCCGCAGGCGATAACATAAGGCGACTATTGAGGCGCGTGCGGGTCGATGCCGAGGAAACCCGGGTCGAAGAGGATCGGCGCCTCGTCGTCGGCCTTGCGCTCGATCGTCCCGATCCGGTGTCCCCGTTCGCCAAGCCCACGCAGGCGGTCGAGAACGTCCTCTGCCTGATCCTCGGGGACCGCGACGATCATGCCGATGCCGCAGTTGAAAACCCGGAGCAGCTCGGTCTCCGGCAGGTCGCCCTCTCGAGCGATCCAGTCGTAGACCTCGGGGCGGGGCCAGGCCTGGGTATCGACCCGGGCTCGCACGCCGGCGGGAAGGACCCGCGGGATGTTGCCCTCGAAGCCGCCGCCGGTGACATGGACCATGCCGTGGACGTCGAAGTCGCGGATCAGATTCAGGAGCGGCTTCACGTAGATCCGGGTCGGCGCCAGGAGCGCGCTCGCCAGGCTCGTCCGCATGCCCTCCGGCTCGGAGAAGAGGTCGAACTTACCGGCTTCCAGACCGGCGTCGAGGACCGAGCGGACCAGCGAGTAGCCGTTGCTATGGAAGCCGCTCGAGGCGAGGCCGATCAGGACGTCGCCGTCCGAGATGGTGGAACCGTCGATAACACCCTCGCGCTCGACGACGCCGACGGAGAAGCCGACGATCTCGAGCTCGCCCTTGGGGTACACCCCTGGCATCGTCGCCGTCTCGCCGCCGAGCAGGGCGCAGCCGGCCCGCTTGCAGCCTTCGACGACCCCGCGCAGGGCGTCGGAGGCAGTGTCCCTGTGGAGATCGCCCATGGCGATGTAGTCGAGGAAGATCAGGGGCTCGGCGCCCTGGACCACGAGGTCGTTCACGACCATGGCGACGCAGTCGATCCCGATCGTGTCGTACCGCCCGATCTGGGCCGCGAGCTTCAGCTTCGTGCCGACGCCGTCGGTGGCCGCGACGAAGATCGGCGTCTCGTACCGCTCGGGCGCCTTGAACATCCCGGCGAACCCGCCGATCGACGAGAGAACCTCGGGGCGGAAGGTCCCCTTGGCGATCTCCTTCACGTCGTCGATGAACGCCTCGTCGTGGTCGAGGTCGACCCCAGCCGCCGCGTAGGCAGGTGCAGCAGTCTCGGTAAAGCTCTCGTCCGAGGGCGTCTTCGGGTCGTCGGGGGTACGGCTCACGGCGCAGTGATAGGGCAAAGCCCCCCGGCCCGTCAATCGGAGGGCGGTCCGGTTGGCAAGCGGAGCGTCTGGGACCGTCGGGGGTCCGGTGGGGCGGCCTGCTCCGTCCCCGCCGGAGACGGGTGGCTGCTTCCGGGCTAGGCTGCGCTCGTGTCGATTTCGGTCGTGATCCCGACCCTGGACGAAGCCGCTTGCATCGTCGCCGCGGTCGAGAGTGCCCTCGACCGGGACGCCTCTTCCTCCTCCGAGGAGGGGACGGACCCGGTGGGTGGGGCGGATGTCCGGGTCGACGTACTCGTGGTCGATGCAGGCAGTCGCGATGCGACCTGCGCGATCGCTCGCGAGGCCGGAGCTCGCGTCCTCGAACTCGCGGACGAATTCCCGCCCGTGGCAGGGGGCGCGCCGCCGGGAAGGGGACGCGCCCACCAGCTCCGGCTGGGGAGTGAAAGAACAGAAGGAGAGACGCTGCTCTTCCTGCACGCGGATACCCGGCTGCCGGCCGGTTGGTCGCGGGCGGTGGTGGCAGCGATGGCCGATCCAGGTTGTGCCGGCGGAGCGTTCACGTTCCGCTTCGCGGAGCGGGGAGGCTGGGAGCGCTGGATCGAGTGGTGGGTGGCCCGCCGCGTTTCGATCTTCGGCCTTCCTTATGGAGATCAGGCGCTCTTCGTGCGCCGGAACGTGTTGGAGCAGATGGGCGGCGTCGCACTCGTGCCGATCATGGAAGACCTGGACCTCGTGCGCGGCATCCAGCGCGCGGGGAGACTCACCGTGCTCGAGGCCGCTGCGAGGACTTCGTCGCGGCGCTACCGGACGCGGGGGCCGCTCAAGACGGTCTTCTGGCATGCGGTCGCGCTGATCGGCTTCTATTGCGGGGCGGATCGCGGGAAGCTCGCGGCGAGGATGGGACGATGAGCGCGGCGGCCGGGACGACGATCACGCCGCCGGCGGAGGGCGAATCCGCCGTGCGTCACGCACTGCGGCGCCTCTCGGTCTACCTGCGGCGAAACTGGCGCTACTACCTGCTCTGGTTCGTCGTCGTGATCCTCTACGTCGGGACCTTCGTGGCGATCCCGATGCTGGTCGGGAGCGCGGTCAACGGCCTGATCGACCCGGAAATCTCGAATGCCGAGGTCATTCGGATGTGCTGGGAGATCGCGGCGGTCGCGATCATCGGCGGCATCCTCCGATTCTTCTCCCGCCAGCTCGTCTTCGACGCCGCCCGTGAGGTCGAGTACGAGATCCGGAACGATCTCTTCGCCCACCTCCAGAGACAGCCCCAGTCGTTCTATTTCCGGTGGCGGACCGGTGACCTCATGAGTCGCTGTGTGAACGACCTGAACTCGGTCCGCCTGTTGCTGGGGATGGGCCTGCTGTCGATCGCCCAGAGCCCGATCCTCTTCATCGGGGCCTTCATCGCGATGTCGACCATGAGTCTGAAGCTCGCGATCGTGATGGTCCTGCCGTACCCGCTCTTCATCGTGATCTCCCGGGTGATCGGTCAGCGTCTGTTCAAGCGGAGCCTCGCTGCGCAGGAATCCCTCGCTTCGATGTCGAACCTCGTCCAGGAAAACATCGCGGGGATCGGGGTCGTGAAGGCCTATGCGATGGAGGACGAGCAGGCGGAGGGATTCGCGGTTGCGAACGACGATCTCCGCTCGCATCAGCTCGCGCTCGTCCGGGCCAGCTCCGCGATGCCCGCGGTTACCGGTCTGCTACCCGCTGCGGGCCTCGGCATGGTCCTTTATCTCGGGCTGGACATGATGGCCGCCGGCACGCTCGAAGCAGGCGCGCTCTTCTCGTTCACGATCTTCGCCCGCGTCCTCACCTTCCCCACGATGATGCTCGGCTACTCGATCAACATGCTCCAGCGGGGCGCCTCGGCGATGCAGCGGATCGACGAAATCCTCTCGGTCGAGCCGGCGATCGCCGACCACCCGGACGCCGTCGACCCGGGGCAGCTTCGCGGAGAGATCGAGTTCCGCGGGCTCTCGTTCGGGTACGGGGACCATGCTCGCGAGAACGCGCTCACCGACGTGTCCCTCTCGGTACCGGCGGGAAGCTCGCTCGGTGTCGTCGGTCCCGTCGGTTCCGGCAAGTCGACGATGGCGGCGCTGATCCCGCGCATCTACGAAGTGGGGAAGGGCGAGCTCTACATCGACGGCATCGACGTGAACCAGATCGCCGTCTCGCGACTGCGCACCTCGATCGCGATGGTTCCCCAGGACTCCTTCCTGTTCTCGATGCCGCTCCACGAGAACATCGCCTACGGCCTGCCGCCGGACGCCACGCGCGCGGAGGTCGAACAGGCTGCCCGGCGCGCTCAGCTGGCAGGCGACATCGAAGACCTGCCTCAGGGCTACGACACGCTGGTCGGGGAGCGGGGCGTGATGCTCTCGGGCGGTCAGCGCCAGCGCACCGCGCTCGCGCGGGCGCTTGCCCTCGACCCGCGCATCCTGATCCTCGACGACACGCTCTCCGCCGTCGACGCCGAGACCGAACGTAAGATCACCACCGAGCTGGGGCAGGTCTTCGCCGGTCGGACGGTCGTGGTCGTCGCGAGTCGGATCAACTCCGTTCGGACCCTCGACCAGATCGTCGTGCTCGACGCGGGCAGGATCGTGGAGCGCGGGACGCACGACGAGCTGATGGCGAAGGGCGGCCTCTATACCCGCCTTGCCGAAGAGCAGGAAGAGGAAGAGCGCCGGGCCGCGGCCGGGGAGGGCGCATGAGCGCGAACGACGCCGAGAGCGACGCGTTCTCCGAGGAAGAACTCGGGAAGGCGTACGACACGCGGATCCTGATGCGCCTCTGGCCCTACGTACGGCCGTTCCGACGGCAGGTCGCGATGACGCTCCTGCTCTTCCTCCCGCTCTTTGCCCTCGAACTCACGCCCGCGTGGATCGTGAAGGCCGGCATCGACTATGTGGCCGAGGTCAATGGGCTCGAGCTGCTCGAGGCGCGAGACGACCCGGAGACGTCCCTCTCGATGTTCAGCGCCGAGGTCGAAGAGGCGCTCGCGGTTCTTCTCGAGCCGCCGGTCGGCTGGCCCGTCGCGGAGTGGCTCGCGCTCCTCTACGTCCTCACGACGCTGTCTCTCGGCGTCCTCCAGTACGTATATCAGGTCCTGATGGCTTCGACGGGGCAGTACGCGATGCGCGAGCTCCGCGATCACGTGTTCCGCCACATCCAGACGCTTCATATGAGCTACTTCGACGTGATTCCGGTAGGGCGCCTCGTGACCCGTGCGACCAATGACGTGGAGAACGTCGCCGAGATGTTCGCGCAGGGACTCGTCGCGTTGATCACCGACGTGATCAAGATGGTGGGCTACGCGGTGGTGCTCTTCGCGCTGTCCTCGCTGCTGGCGGGCTGGGCGTTCGCGATCGTGCCCATCCTGGCGGTCGCTGCCTTCTTCTTTCGCCTCAAGGTGCGCGAAGCCTTCCGGGAGGTTCGGGTCCGGATTGCACGGATCAATACCTACATCCAGGAGAGCGTGACCGGGATGAAGGTCGTGCAGCTCTTCAGTCGCGAGGATCGCAACATGGCGGAGTTCGACGCCATGAACGCGGACCACCGCAACGCGTGGAACAAGTCCATCCGCTACGACTCGCTCTTGTTCGCCACCGTCGAAGTCGCAACGGGCATCACGATGGCGGTCATCATCGGCGTAGGGACGGGCATCGCCGAAGTCGGCATTATGTACGTCTTCATAGACTACATGCAGCGCTTCTTCATGCCGCTCCGCGACCTGTCGGCGAAATATTCGGTGATGCAGTCCGCCATGGCGGGGGCCGAGCGCATCTTTCAGGTGCTCGACACGGAACCCGCCGTCGCGGACCGCGTCGACGCCGCCCCCGCAAGCGACCCGGAGAAGCGGGGGCTCGTCGAATTCGATCACGTCTGGTTCTCCTACCAGGACACCGATGGCGTCGACGAGGACGAGGTCGACTGGATCCTTCGGGACGTGAGCTTCACCGTCGACGTCGGTCGGAAGGTTGCCTTCGTGGGGGCGACGGGTGCCGGGAAGACCACGGTCATCAAGCTGCTCACGCGGCTCTACGACGTCGACCGAGGTGCCGTGCGCGTGGATGGCATCGACGTCCGCGATCTTCCCCAGCAGGACTTGCGCCGTCGCGTCGCGACGGTGCTTCAGGACGTCTTCCTCTTCAGCGGCAGCGTTGCCCGCAACATCGCCCTCGGTCGCGACGACGTCTCGCAGGAAGAGATCGAGGAAGCGGCGCGTTCCGTCGAGGCGGATCCCTTCATCCGACGCCTGCCAGAAGGGTACGGGACCGAAGTCTTCGAGCGCGGTGCGAACTTCTCGACCGGGCAGCGGCAGATCCTCTCTTTTGCCCGCGCGCTCGCGCACGACGCGCACATTCTCGTCCTCGACGAAGCCACCAGCGCGATCGACACCGAGACCGAGGCCGCGATCCAGCGCGGGATCCACGTGCTGATGGAGGGCAAGACCGCCATCGCGATCGCCCACCGTCTCTCGACGATCCGCGACGTGGATACGATCCACGTCCTGAAGGACGGCCGGCTGATGGAGTCCGGTCCCCACGATGCGCTGCTCGCCCGCGGTGGGCACTACGCGCGCCTGCATGAGCTCCAGTCGGAGAATCAGGGCGCGAGCGAGTCGGGTTCGGCGCCGAGCGCTCGGCCCGCCTGACGCCCCCCGGCGGTCGATCCGTTCGATAGACTCGGGGCTTTCCCTCCGCGCGACGCTCGATCGGGCGCGCGAGCCCAAGGAGTCCCCGACATGGCCCTCTTCGCCGAGATTCCCTCCGA
The DNA here is from genome assembly GCA_002709835.1 of Deltaproteobacteria bacterium. GTDB lineage: Bacteria > Myxococcota_A > UBA9160 > UBA9160 > UBA4427 > UBA4427. Next base: position 23,610 of record PAQX01000105.1, on the reverse strand, counting down.
AGGCGACGCACGTCGCTACGACATCAAGAGCCCCGTGACCCTCGAGTCCATCGGCCAGTTCCAGTCGGCGACTGCGGACGAGGTCCGCGCCGCGGTCGAACGCGGGCGGAAGGCTCAGCGCCAATGGGCGACCCGCTCCTTCGACGAACGCGCGCAGGTGCTCTGGTCGATCGTCGATGGGATGGTGGAACGGCAGGACGAAATCGTCGATCTCGTCGTCAAGGAGACGGGCAAGGCCCTCAACGAGGCGATCAGCATGGAGGTCCTCGCGCCCTGCATGCAGATTTCCCACTACGCGAAGCACGGCAAGAATTACCTCGCGACGAAGACCCGTCGTCCCTCCGGTGTGATGCGCTTCGCGAAGAAGGTCACGCTTCATTATCAGCCCCTCGGCGTCGTCGGGCTGATCACGCCCTGGAACGGCCCGGTGGCCCTCGCCGCGAACCCGCTCGCTCAGGCGCTCATGGCGGGCAATGCGGTCGTGCACAAGCCGAGTGAAGTCACGCCCTTCTCCGCGGTGCTCCTCCAGGAGATCTGTGAGAAGGCGGGGCTTCCCAAGGACCTCTATCAGGTCGTCCAGGGCGACGGCGAGACGGGTGCCGCGCTTCTCGATGCAGGCGTCGACAAAATCTCTTTCACCGGGAGCGTCGCGACCGGCCGCAAGGTCGGCGAGGCGTGCGGTCGCAATCTGATCCCGTGCACGCTCGAACTCGGGGGCAAGGACGCGATGATCGTATGCGCGGACGCGGACCTCGAGCGCGCGGCGGATGGTGCGGTGCGCGGCTCCTTCTTCAATACGGGTCACTACTGCTGCGGGACGGAGCGGGTCTACGTGCCCGAGTCGATCTACGAGCCCTTCGTCGACAAGGTCGTCGAGATGGCGAAGCCTCTGACTCAGGCGGCGAGCGGGGCGTCGGACGTGGGCGCGGTCTTCTGGGACAAGCAGATGGACATCATCGAAGACCACATGAAGGATGCCCGGGAGAAGGGCGCCCAGGTTCTCGTCGGGGGCGAGCGCAACCGCAGCCTCTCCGGGTACTACTTCCCGCCGACGGTCGTGACGGACGTGGATCACACGATGGACTTGATGCGGCGGGAAACCTTCGGGCCGATCGTGGCGATCCAGAAGGTCCGGAACGAGGACGAGGCGCTCGAGCTGGCGAACGACTCCGACTACGGGCTGTCCGGGAACGTCTGGACCCAGGACCTCGAGAAGGGCGCTCGGATCGGGGCGAAGATGGTGACGGGGAGCGTGTCGGTGAACGACATTGCCGTGACCTACGGGGTCGCCGAGGCGCCCTTCGGCGGCGTGAAGGAGAGCGGCGTCGGCCAGGTGAACGGTGAAGTCGGGATCCGCGGCTACTGCCACGTCCACCCGGTCATCGTCGACACGACCAAGAAGGCGCAGGGCGGCTATCCGTACACCGAGGAGAGTGCCGAGGGACTGCGCAAGATGGTGCGCACCGTCTTCGGCAACAAGGTGCTGCGTCGCTTGTTCGTCTGAGAGAATCGCGCTTCGCGCCCTGGATCGCGGGGTAGGCGGCGTTCCGGACCGGCTCACACGCCAGGTCCCAGAGTTGCGTGTTCGATGCGGCTGGATTGGGTGCGTCCCGCTTCCCTGGGCAGGCAAAACACTCAATCAATCCGCCGGATTGCCGAAACACTCTCCGAGGACGTGTCGGTTTCCTCTGGTCCGCGCCGCGTGGATTTCGGGAGCCTACCGGAGGAGCGTGATGGACCGGCAGGCGAAAACCGCAGGAAGACCGGCCGCGGGTCGACGGATACGCGGCGCCGCTGGTTTCACCCTGATCGAGGTCGCGATCGTCCTGGCGATCATCGGGGCCGTGACGGCGATCGCGGTGCCGAACGTCGACCGATATTTCGATGGGATCAACGGCCGTGCCGCGGCGCGCTCCGTCGCCAACGCGTTCAGCCACGCCCGCGCCCAGGCGATCCGAACCGGCTCGAACCACATCGTGTTCTTTGCGATCGGAGGAGCAGGGGACACTGCAGGGAATGATCTCGAACGCCCCGACGGCGGTGCGGTTCCGATCCTGGTGCTGAACGACGGTGCGCCGGGTTCGGCCAACCAGAACTGTCAGATCGACGCCGGCGAAGAGACCATCACGTTCAACGCCCAGGATGGCGTTGGCTGGGGCTTCAACGGTCCGCCGGTAAACACGCCGATTCCCGATGAAGTCCCCGGCACGATCCCTGGAGCTGGCTCGACGCTCGAACTGCCCAACGGGGATGCTGCGACGTGGGTCCAGTTCCGACCCGACGGAATCCCGGTGGCGATCGATGCTGCCTGTTCGGCCGGTCAGCTCGGCTCGGGAGGAGGAACGATCTACCTCTGGGCGAGGAGTCGCGACTTCGCCGTGAATCTGTCGCCCCTCGGTGGCGTCCGCGTCCACACGTGGGACCGGAACAGCGGAGCCTGGTCGCTATGAGCAAATCGAACCGGAGGGATCGAAACCGGCGAGGGCTGACTCTCGTCGAGATGATGATCGCCATGGTCGTGCTCTCGATCGGGCTGCTCGGGGTCGCCGGCCTGCAGGCGCGCGCAATCACCGAGGGGGCCGGCGGGCGCCACCTCTCGGAGGCGAGCGCGATCGCGCGCAACCGGGTGGAAGAGCTTGGGCGCTTCGCGTGGGGCGACACCGACCTCGACGACTCGGGGGGGGCGTTCAACGCCGCGTCTGCCACGATCAACAGCCTGGACGGGATCACGTACACCGTCGCCGAGCGCGTCTCCTGGGACGATGCCGACGCCAACCTGGTGCAGATCAAGTCGCTCGAGGTCCGCGTGACCTGGGACGACGAGAAGCGCCAGGGACGGCAGGTGCTGCTCACGAGCGCGAGACTGCGGGAGATCGACGAATGAGCTCGACCGTAGCTCGACGACGTGATCGGCGCGGAGGCTTCACGCTGATCGAACTCATGTTGGTCGTCACGGTGCTCTCGATCGTGATGTACCTGACACTCGACAGCCTTCGGACGCAGCAGAAGACCTCGCTCGTGACCGAGCAGATCGTCGAGGTCCAGAACAACGTCCGCGCCGTCTCGTCGCTCCTCGAGCGCGAGATCCGCATGGCCGGCTTCATGGTCCCGGATGCCGCGTCCGTGTGTGCACTCGACCGTACCGGGGGCAGTGACGAGCTCTATCTTTCCGAGGTCGAGATGATCGCTCCCAGCGACGAGCGAGACGGCACGCTCGGGGCCAGACTGTCGTCATTCGCGAGCTGGAACGCAGCGAACACCGTCGGCACGACGGTCACGGGCCTCGCGCTCGACGCGACGACGACCGATCTCGACGACGATGGTTCGTACTTCTACGACAACGACGGCAACGGCACGCCCGAAGCGGACTTCCGCGTCGGCGGTGGCTTCATCCTCGCCGACATGGCGAATCCGAGCCGCGGCGCCGTCTGCGGAACCGTCGGTGCCGCCTCTTCGGCCCTGATCACGCTCACGATTCTGGCCGGGCAGCTCGACCCGCACTCGTCGAACGCCGATGCACCGGAGGAGATCGTGATCGTGCCGGCGGCCCGATACTCCATCGAGGATGCCGCGACTGGCCGCCTGGAACGAAACGGCGACCTCCTCGTCAAGGACGTCGACGACTTCCAGATCTCGCTCTTCTTCGACAACGACTCCGACGGCGTAATCGACGGAGGCGAAGAGCAGGGCGTGAGTGGGACGGCCTACGACCCGGGCGACGAGGATAATTCGGCCTTGGCCGAAGTGCGTTTCTCGATCGTTCTGCGAGCCGAATCCAACGACCCGAACTTCGACAGCGGCGTCTTCCGCAACTTCGAGAACCGCGTTGCGGTCGTCGGTAACGACAACTTCCGTCGTCGCGTCATGCTCGGCGCGGTCCGGCCACGCAACGTCGTGATCCAGGGGAGCATCTGATGGATACGCCTAGAATCCGAGAGGATCTCTGCCGTGAAGGCGGCATCGCACTCATGCTCACGGTCCTTCTGCTGATCGCGGTCTCCACACTCGCGCTGTCGACGATGCAGACGGCGGCCAGCGACGGCACCGTCGCAGGCTTCCAGAATCAGGAACAGATCGCGTTCTACGCGGCAGAGGCAGGGATCGCCGACGCTCGGGCGGTCGTTCGCAACATGGGCGAGCGATCTCAGGTGCCGAACTACCCGGCCGACTTCCCGAACGAAGCGAACCCCGAGACGCTCTCGAGCGTGGCGGAGTTCCGGACGGGCGACCAGCCGGTCTACTACGCAGATCCCGATCCGCCGACCGCCGCGCCGATCATGTACGTCGGCGAAGGCGCGCCCTGCACCGAGGGCTGCAACATGACCCTCGGTGGTCTCAAGTTCAATCACACGAAGTGGCAGGTCAACGTCGTCGGGGAATCCCCCTCCGGTGACCGCAAGCGGCTCGAAGTCGTAGCTACGCGACTGCTCGCGGTCGGCTACTAGCCGGCGCGTTCTCGGGGAGGGGGCACGATGACCCGGTCGATCCTTGGACGCGCGTCGACGCGCAGGCTCCTGGCGGGCGCCGCCGCGCTCTCGATGGGCGCCGTCGCCTGCGGCGACGATTCACTCCGGAACGATCGGGTTCCTTCGATGATCGGGCCTTCGACCTCTGGGAAATCTCTCGATTCCCATGCCGAAGCGCCGGAGATCGAGGACGTCTACTGGCAGCCGCGGCGCCCGATGCCGGGGCGAGTGATCGAAGCGGGTGCTCACGTCTCCGACGCCCACGGTGGTGACGCCGAAGTGCAGTTCCGGTGGCGCTCGCCGGATGGGCGACGGCTCGGTGAAGGGCGGCGTTTCGACACGACCGGCCTCGAAGATGGCGACACGATCGAGCTGGTCGCCGTGGCCAGCGACGGCACGCGGGAAGGCGACCGCGTCTCCGCCGAGATCACCCTCGGCGCGCAGTCGGCGGCGATCGAGTTGGTCGCGATCGACGCCTCCGACGGCGACCGTCCCGGTGCAGTCCTCGAGGCGGCCGTCGAGACGACGGACGACGGTCAGCCCTTCGAGATCCTTTACGAATGGCAAGTCGGCAGGGAAGTAGTCGGTCATGGCCACGATCTCGACACTGCCGAGATCGCACCGGGTATCCCGATCGTGCTCTCGGCCCGGCTCGAGTTCGAAGATCGCATCACGCGCCCTGTGCGCTCGCGGCCCTTCACGCTCTCTGGTGAGGGCACTCTGAGGATCGCCAGCTCTCCCCCGACGAGCCTCGAAGGCGGGCTCTTCCGGTATCCGATGCGCGTCTCGGGCGCGGCCTCCGAGAAGGGGATCCGCTTCGTAGTCGCCCAGGGGCCTGGCGGTATGACGGTCGACGCCCAGAGCGGCATCGTCACATGGCACCCCTCACGCACGCAACGCGGTCGCTTCGACATCGAGATACAGGTGCTGGATCGCTGGGGCAGCGGAGTCGCGCAGACCTTCTCCATCCAGGTCGACGATCCGCCGCCCCCCGCTAGCGCGCGCTGATCCGGGCGGGCGCGTTCCTGTTCTCGGAAACGAGCGCGGAAAATTTCCAAACGCTGTTCTTCAACATGAACGTTCTGGAAATGTTCCGTTCCCGTGCTTGGCGAGCGTCGCGAGATTGGGGTACCTACTTGGAACCCCCCCCTTAGAGACACGATTCAGGTCGACGAGTCAGCCCTCGCCGACCTTGGAGATCCCCGGATCGAGGACGATTCGAGCCCGCCAGACCCCAGATCGACGACCCATTTCGAGAATGTGTCAACGCGCTGTTCTGGAAGGCAAAAACCGTTCTCTTGGCCTGGCTGGCTAGACCGGTTCGAAGCGGAAACGCGTAGAATCGGGGGTGAAGAACCACTTCTCTTGAGCGTACCGTCTATGGCACGGGGAGGCTCGAGAGGGAGAGGATCGGGATCGCGATCGATGGGGGAATCCCCCCGAGCTGTGTCCTGATCCTCGAACGCCATCGATCGAGGGTTGCGTGCGCATCAAGAGTCTCCAGGTCCACGGGTTCAAGTCGTTCGTCGACCGCACGGTCTTCAGCTTCGACGACGGTATGACCTGCGTCGTCGGACCGAACGGCTGTGGCAAGTCGAACGTCGTCGACGCCATCAAGTGGGTGATGGGCGAGCAGTCTGCCCGCAAGCTCCGCGGCAAGGGCATGGACGACGTGATCTTCGCCGGCTCGGAGAACCGTCCGCCGATCGGGATGGCCGAGGTCTGCCTGACCTTCGACAACTCTTCAGGACAGGCCCCGGCTGCCTATGCCGCCTACAGCGAGATCGAGATCTCGCGTCGGCTCTATCGCTCGGGTGAATCCGAGTACCTGATGAACAAGCAGCCGGCACGGTTGAAGGACGTTCACGACTTCTTCCGCGACACCGGCATCGGTCTGCGCGGGTACACGATCGTCGAGCAGGGCAAGGTCGCGGAGATCGTCTCGTCCAAGCCCGAAGACCGACGCGGCCTGATCGAAGAAGCCGCCGGGATCGGCAAGTACAAGGCACGTCGCAAAGAGGCCGAGAGCAAGATGCGCTCGACCGAACAGAACCTGACGCGCGTGAACGACGTCCTGAATGAAATCCGGCGCCAGATCACCAGCCTCGAGCGCCAGGCCAAGAAGGCGGCGAGATACAAGCGCCTGCAGGAGACCCAGCGCGTCCTCGAGCTCTCGCTGGCCGCCGACGAGCGGGCGGCGCTGCTCGAAGAGGTCGAGCGCGAGTCCGGTTCGCTCGGCACGCTCAAGGATCGGATGACGGCCCTGGAGGCGAATCTCGCCGAGCGCGAGCTGGCCGCGCAGGAGCACCGCATCTCCCTCGCCGAGTCCGAGAAGGCCGTGAGCGCCGGCGCGGAGAAGCTCTACGGCCTCCGCAGTGAGATCAAGAACCTCGAAGGCCGGATCGAGCTCGCGCGCCGTGAGCGGGACAACCTCGAGGAGTCGAGCGAAGCGCGGAAAAGCGAGCTCGCGACTCTCGGCGAGCAACTTGCTACAGCGGAGCAGGAGCACCGCACGGCCAAGGAGGAGCTTGAGCAGATCGAGCGCGGCCTGGCGACCGAACAGTCCGGCATCGAAGAAGCCGAGCGGGAAGTGCAGGGCGCCCAGGAAGCGCTCCGCGAGCGCGAGACCGAGCGCGATGCCAAGAACGCGACCCATGTCGAGCTGCTGACCGCGGTCGCCCGGATCGAAGACCGGATCGCGGGTCTCGGGGATCGCCGCGACTCCATCGATCAACGCATGCGCGGCGTCGACGCCGACGTCGAAGCGCAGCAGACCCAGGCCCTCGAGGCCGGCCGGGAACAGTCGAGCCTCGAGGAAGGGCTTCGAAACCTGTTGGCCGACCGCGATCGCCTGCAGGATCAGCTTCGCGAGGCGATGCGGACCCACGAGGAAGCGAAGGAATCCCTCGCGGCCGCGACCGAAGCAGCGCAGGAAGCGGTGAAGGCCGCGCAGACGAGCCATGCCCGCTACGACTCGCTTCGTGAGGTCGTGGAAGGCCGCCAGGACATCGGAGCCGGTGCCCGGCATCTCTTGACCGGCGGACAGGAAGTGGCGGAGCGCTTCGGGTTTCGTGGCCTGGTCCGCGAACTCCTCGAGGCGGACCCGGAGGTCGAGCGGGCCGTCGAGGCCGTGCTCGCCGAGCGCGCCGAGGCGATCGTGATCGACGAGAGTCGTGGGGCGCTGCAGGCGCTCGAAGCGCTTCGTCAGGACGAAGCCGGCCGAGGGGCCTTCGTCGTCCAGCGCGCGCAGCCCGAGGCGCTCGGGGGCACCGTGCCTCTCGGTGATCCGCTGCTGAAGCGCGTGCGCCCGCGCGCTGGAAGCGAGGGCGTGGCCCGTTCGTTGCTGGGGGACGTCTATCTGGTCGATCGGCTTGAGCAGGCGTTTGATCACTTCGGTTCGGGCCGGCTACCGGCGACCTTCGTGACGCCGCGCGGTGACCTCGCGACGCCAGAGGGCGTCGTCCAGGGTGGGGGCGAGTCCGCGGCAAGCGGGATGCTGACCCGTGCCCGCGAGGTGCGTGAGCTCGAGGTCGAGGTCGTGCGCTTCGAGCAGGCCGCCGAAGAGAAGCAAACGGCGCAGTCTGACGCGGAGGCCCGCCTCGCGAAGGCCAACGAGGAACTCGAGAATCTCCGCAACCGCCATCACACGGCGGCGCTCGCGGTCGCAAATCACGAGAATGACCTCGAGCGATCGACCGAGAAGGTCAAGCGGATCGGAGAGGCCCAGCAGACCCGGACCGCCGAACGTTCCGATCTGCTCGCCGAGCAGGCGTCGGTCGGCGAGGAGCTGGCGAGTCTGACCCAGCAGCTGGAGGATCGCCGGAACGAACGCGAGGCGAGCCAGCGGGCGGTCGATGCGATCGGTCTACAGATCAGCAGCGCCGGGCGCGACCTGTCCCGTCGTGAGAGCCGCGTGGCCGAGCTGCGGGTTGCCTATCGCGCCCGAGACGAGCAGCGTCTCCGGCTGCGCGAGACCGCGACGCGGGCTGAACAGTCCGAGCGCGAGACCCGGACCTGGATCGAACGGCGCAACGCCGAGATCGAGAACGCGCGCGTTCGCCGCGAGACGCTCCGAGAGGAGATCGAGCAGTCCGAAGGCGAACTCGCCGGACGTCTCGAGGCGGAGGAGGTCGCGCGGGTCGAGAGCGACACGCTGCGAGAGCAGTTCGAGGCCATCCAGACGAAGGTCGCCGAGATCGACGACAGCGCGCGGGAGATGCGTGGCGACCTCGGGGCCGCCCGGGAGAAGACGAGCCAGGCGGAGCTCAAGCTCTCCGAGGCGCGGATGCGACTCGACCACCAGGCGACGAGCGTGCGCGAACGCTGGAGCGTCGAGATCGAGCACTGGAAGCTGCCCACGATCGATGAACTCGAAGCGGGCGCGGAGCTCGATACGAGCCCGACCGCGGAGGCGACCGAAGGCGCGGGCGAAACGACGGAGGAGGGCGCCGCCCCGACCGAAGGCGAGACGACCGAAGAGGACGACGACGACACCGCGATGAGCCCGGCGGCGGCCCTTCGAGAGGCCAAGCGGAACGTCGAACTCGCGATGCTCTCGACACCGGAACGCAAGCGGGAGGCCGAGAAGGTCCGCAAGTCGCTTCAGTCCCTCGGTGACGTCAACCTGGGGGCGATCGAGGAACACGAAGAGCTGGCAGAGCGCTTCCGCTTCCTCTCGGAGCAGAAGGAAGATCTCGAAGGCACGATCCAGAATCTCCGCGAGGCGATCAACCGGATCAATCGAACGAGCCGTAAGCGCTTCCGCGAGACCTTCGATCTGGTCAGCAAGCACTTCTCTGAGAACTTTCCGCGGCTCTTCGGCGGCGGCAAGGCGAGCCTCGAGTTGACCGAGGCCGAGGACATCCTCGAAGCGGGCGTCGACATCATGGCGATGCCGCCGGGCAAGCGGCTCCAGAACGTGAACCTGCTCTCCGGTGGCGAGAAGACGATGACGGCGCTCGCGCTGCTCGTGGCGGTCTTCCAGGTCCGGCCGAGCCCGTTCTTCCTGCTGGACGAGGTCGATGCGGCCCTCGACGATGCGAACGTCGGGCGCTTCAACCAGCTGATCGTGGAGATGGCCCAGCAGAGCCAGTTCCTCGTGATCACGCATAACAAGCGCACGATCGAGGTGGCAGACGTGCTCTACGGCGTGACCATGGAACAGCGAGGCGTCTCGAAGCTGGTCTCGGTGGTTTTGAGCTCCGACGACGCGGCGTAGCTGGGGGGCGGCCTCTCCGGCCGGATCTGCTCGGGCTTCGGCGGGATCCGCGCGTCGAGCTTTCGTGCCAGGCCCGTCGGGACGTCCGCCCCGCGCGCTCCTCCGCTCGGGCTTCCCTACCCGGAGGCGCCGGGGAGCGGCCGTTCGAAACGTCACGCCTCGCGCCGCGGGTTGCCCGGGTGTCCTCGCACCCTGGCTCGCCGGTCCGACCTGACGGCGGGCCAGGCGTGATCGCGAGAAGGTTCGCGACGGCCGCTTCGGTGGTAGGATCCGCGCCCGATGGATCCCAACGCCGTGCTCTATGACCTCGCTCTCCTGATGTACGAGCGGCCCGGCTTGCTCGTGGCCATCGCGCTGCTCCTGCCGCTGCTGATCGGCGTGATCATCGACCGGACCGGCACGCGCCCGACTGGCGCGATCGAACGCCCGCCGAGGGAGCCCGTCGAAGCGACGACGGAGGAGGTCCCTGCTTCGGAAACGGCGATCGAGGCCGCCCCGGAGCCGGCTGCCGAGCCCGCAGCGGAGCCAGAGCCGGTCGCCGAGCCCGAGCCCGAACCGGCCCCCGAACCCGTGGTAGAACCGGAACCGGCGTCTGAGCCTGAGCCGGCGCCCGAGCCGCGAGTTCGTCTGCGCGACCGCCTCCTGCGCACGAGCGAGAACCTCGTTGGACGACTCGGGAGCGTTTTTGGTGGCAGCGCCGTCGACGGGGATCTGCTCGAGGAGCTCGAAGAGATCCTCTTCACCGCGGACCTCGGTGTCCAGACCGCGGAGTCCCTGCTCGAGCGCGTGCGGCGCGAAGGACGAGGCGAGGACGGCGCGAAGGTCCGGGAGATCCTGAAGGCGGCCATCGGCGAGAAACTCGCGGGGGCGCAGCGCGTCGACGATCCCTTCGCGCTCAAGTCGAAGCCCCACGTGATTCTGGTGCTGGGCGTCAACGGCGCGGGCAAAACGACGACGATCGGCAAGCTCGCCTCCCAGCATCAGGCCAAGGGGCGCAAGGTCCTGCTGGGCGCCGGGGATACCTTCCGCGCGGCCGCGATCGAGCAACTCCAGACCTGGGGCGAGCGCGTGGGCTGCGAAGTGGTCGCCGGGGAAGCCGGCAGCGATCCGGCGAGCGTCGCCTTCGACACCGTGAAGGCCGCCGTCGCCCGCGACGTCGACGTCGCGATCATCGACACCGCCGGTCGCCTCCAGACGAAGAAGCCCCTCATGGAGGAGCTCGGGAAGATCGTGCGCGTCGTGAGTCGCGACATTCCCGATGCGCCCCACGAGATCCTGCTCGTGCTCGATTCGAACACCGGGCAGAACGCGATCTCCCAGGCCCGACTCTTCACCGAGGTCGCCGACGTGACCGGCCTCGTGTTGACGAAGATGGACGGAACCGCCAAGGGCGGGGTCATCGTCGGGCTCGCGGACGAGTTCCGGATCCCGGTGAACTTCGTCGGCGTGGGCGAGGGGATCGAAGATCTCCGCGAATTCGAGGCGAACGAGTTCGTCGACGCGCTGTTCGGCGAAGGCTGATTCCTCGGTTACGGGCGCTCGTCGGGAAATCGCCCGGACGCCGCGGCACACTCGCGACGATCAGGAAGGGGGACGCATGGCCGGCTATGTGCTCGCATTGGATCAAGGGACGACCTCGTCTCGCGCATTGCTCTTCGATGAGGCGGGATCGATCGTCGGGATCGAGCAGTTCGAGTTCTCGCAGTCGTTTCCGAAGCCGGGCTGGGTCGAGCACGATCCCCACGAGATCTGGGACAGCCAGCTGCGCGCGGCGCGCGGCGTGCTGGAGAAGACGGGCGTCGCGGCGCGCGACGTGGCCGCGGTCGGGATCACGAACCAACGCGAAACCACCGTGGTCTGGGATCGCAAGACGGGCGAGCCGATCCATCCGGCGATCGTCTGGCAGTCGCGCCAGTCGAGCGGGGTCTGCGACGACCTGCGTTCGCGCGGGCTCGAGGACGAGATCCGCGCTCGGACGGGGCTGCTGATCGATGCTTATTTCTCCGGCACGAAGATCCGGTTCATTCTCGACGCGGTCGACGGCGCGCAGGGCAGGGCGGCGGCGGGGGAACTCTGCTTCGGCACCATCGATACGTGGCTGATCTGGAAGCTGACGGGTGGGCGCGTGTTCGCCACCGAGCCTTCGAACGCTTCTCGCACGCTTCTCTTCAACATCCACGAGGGTGATTGGGACCCGTTTCTGCTCGACGCACTCGCAGTCCCGCCGGCGATGCTGCCGGACCTGCGGGATTCGAGCGGTGATTTCGGAGAGACGGATCCCGACCTGCTCGGAGCCGCGATTCCGATCGCGGGGGTTGCGGGCGACCAGCAATCGGCGCTCTTCGGCCAGGGGTGCATGGACCCCGGTCGCGCCAAGAACACGTACGGGACCGGCTGCTTCCTGCTGATGAACACCGGCGAGGAAGCGCCGCGTTCGGAAGCCGGGCTGATCACGACGGTGGCCTGGAGAAGGGAAGGGCGCCTCGAGTATGCCCTCGAAGGGTCGATCTTCGTGGCCGGGTCGGCGATCCAATGGCTGAGAGACGGACTCGATTTCTTCCCGCACGCCGCCGAGAGCGAAGCGTTGGCTGCGAGCGTGGCGGATACCGGCGGCGTCTACGTGGTACCGGCCTTCGTCGGGCTCGGCGCGCCCTACTGGGACGAGGATGCGCGCGGGACGATCGTCGGGATCACGCGTGGCACCACCCGCGCTCACCTCACCCGGGCGACTCTCGAGTCGCTCGCGTATCAGACCCGCGATGTGATGGGCGCGATGGACCAGGACTCGGGCATCGCACCGCAGGTGCTTCGCGTGGACGGCGGCGCCTGCGAGAACGATTTCCTGATGCAGTTCCAGGCGGACATCCTCGGGATCGCGGTCGAACGGCCTGCGGTACTTGAAGCGACGGCCATGGGCGCAGCGCGACTCGCCGGGTTCGGCGTCGGGTTCTGGCGCGACGCAGCGGAGCTTGATGCCCGGCTCGGGGCACCGACGCTCTTCGAGCCCACCCTGTCCGAGGACCATCGCGAGTCGCTCTACCGCGGATGGCGGCGGGCGGTCGAGCGCTCGCGTGCATGGGCCGAGGAATGACGCGGACGGGCAAACGGGCGCTCGTCATTGCCCACCGCGGCGCTTCCGGGGATCGGCCAGAGAACACCCTGCCCGCCTTCGAGGAGGCGATCGCGCAGGGTGCGGATATGATCGAGACCGATCTGCACCTCAGCCGGGACGGCGTCGTCGTGATCCATCACGACGCGGGGCTCGAAAGGCTCGGAGGCACGGGCGAGATCCGCGACCGCACCGCGTCGGAGCTCGCGGCGTTGGACGCGGCGCCGGGGGCAGCGGATTCGCTGCAGATCCCGACCCTGCTCGACGTTCTGGAGGGCTTCGCTGAGCGGATCGACTGGAATCTAGAGCTGAAGGTCGGGCTCGAGGCGCCCTACGACGGGATCGAGGAGCGGGTGCTGGGCGAGGTCGAGGCCCGAGGGCTCCTTCGGCGGGTGATCTTCTCGTGTTTCGACGATGGCGTGCTCGAACGGGTCCGGTCGGCTTCTCGGGAGGCGCGGGTCGGGGTACTGGTCTCCCCGCGTGCCCCGCAGGACATCTTCGGCCGGGCCGAGCGGGTCGCAGCCGAGGCGATCCATCCGCACACGCTCCTCATCAATGAGGCGCTCGTCGCGGAGGCCCATGCGCGTGGGCTCGCGGTCTACCCCTATACCGCGAATGATCCCGCGGAGATGAGCGGGCTCCTCGACGCCGGCGTCGACGGGGTGATTACCAATTTCCCGCGGGTGCTCGGTGATCTGCTGGGGGCCCGAGGAAGCGGCTAGGTCGCGGGCGGTTGCCGCGCATTGCTGCGGGTGACGCTGGTTGACTTTCAGAGCGCGTTGTCATAGCGTCGAAAGTTCGAAAAACGTTGGGCTTGCGGCTACTTAGCCGTGTGGCGAAGCGACTGGACTCCCGATCGGCACCGGCCGGAAACGCAGGACGGCCCCCGTCCTCCGACCGATCGATCTCCCCGGAGCCGGAACGCTCGAAGCCAGGCCCGACATCGCACTTGCTCAAACCGAGACGAACTCGGGGCGGTGTGCGCGCTTCCTCTTGACCTCCTGCACGTCGCTCGCGCGATCGCAGGAGGCGGGAAGGGAGGAGCGGACACCGCGCTACGTCGACCTCCGCACTCTGGAAAGGGTTGGGGGCGGCGAACGATCCCCTTGGCTCGGCGAGCGACCCGAACATCACGAAGGCTGGTTGCGCATATGATGCGATACGGACTCCCCCCGAAGCAGGGCCTCTACGACCCGGAACTCGAGCATGATGCTTGCGGCATCGGCTTCGTCGCCGACCTCAAGAAGCCGGCGAGTCATACGATCATCGAGCAGGCCACTGAGATCCTCTGCCGGCTGACCCATCGCGGCGCGGCGGGCGCGGACGAAGCCACCGGCGACGGCGCGGGCATGCTCATCCAGACGCCCGACAAGTTCCTCCGCAAAGTCGCCGACGCGGCGGGCTTCGGCCTCCCCGAGCTCGGTCGCTACGCCTCGGCCCTCGTCTTTCTCGCTACCGATCCCGACGAGCGCGCACGCCAGATCGCCACCGTCGAGTCCTGGGTGACCGCCGAAGGCCAGAACTTCCTCGGATGGCGCGAGGTCCCGACCGATCCCTCCACGATCGGGGAGATCGCCCGGGCCGGGATGCCCGAGGTCAAGCAGTTCTTCGTCGGTGCCGCCGACGGCCTCGAGCAGATGGACTTCGAGCGCAAGCTCCTCGTCATCCGCCGCCAGATCGAGAACGAGATCGAGAAGCTCGGCTCCGCGTTCCACATCGCCAGCCTTTCCTCGAAGACCTTCCTGTTCAAGGGCATGTTCCTGGCGCATCAGACCCCGGAGTTCTTCCCCGACCTCCAGGATCCGGATCTCGAGAGCCGCGTGGCCCTCGTCCATCAGCGCTACTCGACCAACACGTTCCCGACGTGGGACCTCGCGCAGCCGTTCCGTTATCTCGCGCACAACGGTGAGATCAATACGATCCGCGGCAACCAGAACTGGATGAACGCCCGCGAGGGCACGCTCAAGTCGAACCTCTTCGGAGACGACCTCCAGAAGCTCTTCCCGGTCATGCGCAACGGCACGTCCGATTCGGCGCGCTTCGACAATGCCCTGGAGTTCCTGCATCTCGCCGGCCGCGATCTCGCGCAGTCGATGCTCATGATGATCCCGGAAGCGTGGGAGAACGATCCGACGATGTCGGCGGATCGCCGCGGCTTCTACGAGTACCACTCGTGCATGATGGAGCCCTGGGATGGCCCGGCCTCCATGTGCTTCTCGAATGGGGACGGCGTCGGCGCGGTCCTCGACCGCAATGGTCTTCGCCCCTCCCGCTACGTGCTGACCAAGGAAGGCCTCCTCGTGATGGGCTCCGAGGTCGGGACGCTCCCGATCCAGCCCGAAGACGTCGAAGAGAAGGGCCGCCTCGAGCCCGGCCGCATGTTCTACGCGGACCTCGACGAAGGGCGCATCGTCCGTGATGAGGAGCTCAAGGAGCGATACATCCAGCGACAGCCGTACAAGACCTGGGTCGAGACCCATCAGATCGAACTCGGTGATCTCGGAAATGTCGATGCGGTCCACCAGCCGAACCCCGAGATCCGGCTCTCGCTCCAGCAGACCTTCGGGTACACCCTCGAGGATATGCGCTTCCTGCTCGCGCCGATGGCGGCGAACGGGAAGGAGGCGCTCGGTTCCATGGGGGAGGACTCGGCCCTCGCTTGCCTCTCGGACAAGCCCCGGCTGCTTTTCTCCTACTTCAAGCAGAACTTCGCACAGGTGACGAACCCGGCGATCGACTCGATTCGCGAGCGCCCGGTCATGACCCTCGACTCGACGCTCGGCGAGGAGAAGAACCTCCTCGAAGAGACGCCCGAGCACGCGCAGCTGCTCCGGCTTCATCGGCCCGTCCTGCGCGACGCCGAGCTCGAGGCGATCCGCCAGATCGACAAGCCGGGCTTCAAGGCGGTCACCCTGTCCACGCTCTTCAAGAAGGCGGATGGCGGCGACGGTCTCCGGTCGGCGATCGATCAGCTTTGCCTAGAAGCAGAGCAGACGGTCGAAGGCGGTGCGAACATCGTGATCCTGTCGGATCGCGGTGTTTCTCCCGAACTCGCGCCGATCCCGTCCCTCCTCGCGACGGGCGCGGTCCACCACCACCTGATCCGCAAGGTCCTGCGAACCCGCTGCGGCATCATCGTAGAGACCGGGGAGGCCCGGGAAGTCGCCCACATGGCGCTCCTCGTCGGCTATGGCGCGGGGGGTATCAACCCCTACCTCGCCTTCGAGACGATCGGCGACATCGTCGACGCGAAGACGTTCACCCCGGACGCTCTCGACTTCGAGACTGCCGTGGAGAACTACCTCAAGGCGATCGATCTGGGCCTGCTCAAGATCTTCGCGAAGATGGGGATCTCGACGCTGCAGTCGTACCGCGGTGCCCAGATCTTCGAGGCCGTCGGTCTGGGCGAGGAAATCGTGAAGCTCGCCTTCGACGGCACTCACTCCCGGGTGAGGGGCATCGGCCTCGACGTCCTCGCGCGCGAAGTCGAGATGCGTCACGACCGCGGGTTTCCGGAGAACGAGTACGAGTATCCGGAGCTCGACCCGGGAGGGCTCTATCAGTGGCGCCTTCGCGGCGAGCAGCACACGTTCAACCCCGAGAGCGTCTCCAAGCTCCAGCATGCAGTGCGGAACGAGAGCTGGAAGAGCTTCGAGGAGTACGCCCAGGCGGCCAACGACGACGCGGTCCGCATGCGCACGCTCCGCGGTCTGCTGGAGTTCAAGTTCGACCAGGACCCGGTTCCGCTCGAAGAGGTAGAACCGGTCGAGGACATCGTCGTGCGCTTCTGCACCGGCGCCATGTCCTACGGCTCGATCTCGGCGGAAGCTCACGAGACCCTGGCGATCGCGATGAACCGGATCGGTGGACGCTCGAACACGGGCGAGGGCGGTGAGGATCCGAAGCGTTGGACTCCGGACGACAACGGCGACCTCCGCCGATCGAAGATCAAGCAGGTGGCCTCCGGCCGCTTCGGTGTGACGAGCGCCTACCTGGTCAACTCGGACGAGGTGCAGATCAAGATTGCCCAGGGCGCGAAGCCCGGTGAGGGCGGTGAGCTGCCCGGTCACAAGGTCGACCAGATCATCGCGGACACACGGTATTCGACGCCGGGCGTGGGCCTGACGTCGCCGCCCCCGCACCACGACATCTACTCGATCGAGGATCTGTCCCAGCTGATTCACGACCTGAAGAACGCCAACCGCTACGGCAACGTGTCGGTCAAGCTCGTTTCCGAGACCGGGGTCGGCACGATTGCCGCTGGCGTCTCGAAGGGCAAGGCGGACGGTGTGCTGATCTCGGGGCACGACGGCGGCACGGGCGCCTCTGCGCTCACGTCGATCAAGAACGCGGGCTGCCCCTGGGAGATCGGTCTCTCCGAGACCCAGCAGACGCTGGTCCAGAACGACCTCCGCGGGCGCATCAAGCTCCAGGTGGACGGTGGCTTCAAGACCGGTCGGGACGTCGCGATCGGCGCGCTGCTGGGCGCCGATGAGTTCGGCTTCGCGACGGCGCCGCTCGTTGCGATGGGCTGCATTCTGATGCGAGTCTGCCATCTGAACACCTGCCCGGTCGGCATCGCGACCCAGCGCCCGGAACTCCGGGAGCGATTCGCGGGCGAGCCCGAGCACGTGGTGAAGTTCTTCTTCTTCGTGGCGGAGCAGCTGCGCCAGCTCATGGCCAAGCTCGGCTACCGGAAGATGGACGAGATGATCGGTCAGACCCAGCGCCTGCAGATGCGCAAGTCCATCAACCACTGGAAGGCGTCCTCGGTCGACCTGACCGACCTCCTGTACCGACCCGACGTGCCGCACGACATCGTGAACACCGGCAAGCAGGATCACGGCCTCGAGAACGCCCTCGATATGCAGCTGCTCGAGCTGGCCGCTCCGGCGCTCGAGAG
The DNA here is from genome assembly GCA_002709835.1 of Deltaproteobacteria bacterium. Taxonomy (GTDB): domain Bacteria; phylum Myxococcota_A; class UBA9160; order UBA9160; family UBA4427; genus UBA4427. The sequence goes on along the minus strand of PAQX01000105.1, from coordinate 5,914 downwards.
GGGCGAGCAGGTCAAGATCGAGCTCCCGATCGAGAACATCAACCGCACGGTGGGGACGATCCTCGGTTCCGAGGTCAGCCGGAAGTACGGGCTCGAGGCGCTGCCGGACGGCACGATCGAGATCGAGTTCACTGGCTCGGCCGGTCAGAGCCTCGGAGCCTGGCTGCCCAAGGGTATCCAGATCCGGGTCACGGGCGACGCGAACGACTACTGCGGCAAGGGCCTTTCCGGTGGTCGCGTGATCGTGCGCGCCCCGGAGAACGTGTCCTACGACCCGACGACGAACATCATCGCCGGAAACGTGCTGCTCTACGGCGCGACCGGGGGCGAGGCGTTCTTCCACGGTCCGGCGGGGGAGCGCTTCTGCGTGCGCAACTCCGGGGCCCATGCCGTCGTCGAAGGCGTGGGCGACCACGGCTGCGAGTACATGACGGGCGGACGCGCGATCATCCTCGGCCCCACGGGCCTGAACTTCGCCGCCGGGATGAGTGGCGGAATCGCCTACATCCTCGACGAAGCGGGCGATTTCGAGACTCACCTGAATCCGCTGGCGGCGGTGGACCTCGAGGCCCTCGGTGAGGACGATGCGGAGTACCTTCAGGATATGCTCCGCAAGCACTTCGATTACACGCGGAGCGGACGGGCGGAAGACATCCTCAAGAACTGGGATGCCTACGCACCGAAGTTCGTGAAGGTGTTCCCGACGGAGTACCGCGAGGCCCTCGAAAAGATGGCGGCTGAGGGCATTACGCCTTCCCGCTAGCGGAACATTGACCGACGCGGCGCGCCGAGCGCGTTCGCGACGAACCCCCAGGACGCAGCCTCAAAGGTCGGGGCAGGGCGTTGAGAGAGACTCAGATGGCGAAGCCCACCGGATTCCTCGAGCAGAAGCGCGAGAACGTCACCTACCGCGACAAGCAGGAGCGCATCGGCGACTTCAAGCAGGTGATGAACGTGATTCCCGTCGAGCAGCTGACCGATCAGGCGTCGCGCTGCATGGACTGCGGCATCCCGTTCTGCAGCAACCCGAACAGCGGTCGCGGTGGCTGTCCGCTCGGGAACGTCATCCCCGACTGGAACGATCTCGTGTACCGCGGAAAATGGGAGGAGGCGATCAGCCGACTCCACTCGACGAACAACTTTCCGGAGTTCACCGGCTCGATCTGTCCTGCGCCCTGTGAGGCCGGCTGTGTGCTGGGCATCAACGACGACCCCGTCACGATCAAGAACATCGAGTTCAAGATCGTGAGCGAGGGCTGGGACCGCGGCTACATCAAGCCCGCCGTCCCGGAGAAGCGCACGGGCAAGTCCGTTGCCGTGGTCGGCTCCGGTCCCGCCGGGCTCGCCGCCGCCCAGCAGCTCGCCAGGGCGGGGCATTCGGTGACCCTCTTCGAGAAGAACGACCGGATCGGCGGTCTGCTCCGCTACGGGATCCCTGAGTTCAAGATGGAGAAGTGGATCATCGATCGGCGCCTCGAGCAGATGAAGGAGGAGGGGGTTTCCTTCCAGACCGGCGTCGAGGTCGGCAAGGATCTGACCGCCGCGGACCTGCGCAAGAACTACGACGCGGTGCTCCTCACGATGGGGGCCGAGCACCCCCGCGACCTCCCCGTCGAGGGCCGCGACCTTGAGGGCGTCCACTTCGCGATGGAGTTCCTTCCGCAGGCGACCAAGCGGGTTCATGGCGACCAGCTACCGCCGGAGGAGGACATCCTCGCGGGTAAGAAGAACGTCGTCGTGCTCGGGGGCGGGGACACGGGATCCGATTGTGTGGGGACGAGCCTTCGGCAGGGGGCCAGCTCGGTGACTTCTCTCGAGCTGTTGGACGAGCCGCCGCACGGCATCAATCCCGCGACGCCGTGGCCGATGTGGCCCATGATCGCGCGAGGCTCCAGCTCCCATGACGAGGGGGGAACCCGACAGTACGCGATGATGACCAAGCGCTTTTCGGGGTCGAATGGCCGCATCGAGAAGCTCCACGGCGTCCAGGTGCGCTTTGGCGACCCCGACGAGAGCGGTCGCCCTGTGATGGAAGAGGTGGAGGGCAGCGAGTTCGAGATGGACGCGGATCTCGTCCTCCTCGCGCTGGGCTTTCTCGGGCCCGTCCAGCAGGGTCTCATCGAGGGTCTCGGCCTCAAGCTCGATCCGCGGGGCAACATCGAAGCGAATCTCGGCGACTACCGGACTTCCGAGCCGGGAGTGTTCGCCGCGGGCGACTGTCGTCGGGGGCAGAGCCTCGTCGTCTGGGCCCAGTGGGAAGGACGTGAGGCGGCCCGCGCCGTCGACCGGTACCTGATGGGCGAGTCGCGCCTTCAGTCGCGCAACACGGTCGGGAATTTTCCGGGCTGAACCGAGGGGGTTCGTCTCGATACGGCGTTTCTTTTTGCCGTGTCGCACTTCCGCTCGATCAGGAATGCGCCCGTGCCCACTCGCGCGAGGCGGCACGCCATCCGTTCCTCTGAACGTTCGGAGCGCGCGTTTCACTCGCCCCTACCCCGCATGAATCGTGTAGGCTAGATCTCGACGAGCGAGTGATTCCAACGCGAAGACGGGGCGCGAACGTTGGCAAGAAACGATCTCCAGACGGATCCGATTTCCGAACATGCGACGGACGCGAAGCGCTTCGACTACGAGCGACTCGAGCGTTCCATCGCCTTCCTGATCGCAGAGCACGAGCGTCTCTCGACGGAGAAGGCCGCTCTTCTCGAGGAACTAGTCGATCGCGAGGCCCGCCTAACATCCCTCGAGGCGAAACTCGAACGGGAGCGCGCGACGCGCGCAGCCGCGGTCGAGGGGGTGGACAAGATCCTTGCGCGCCTCGAGCAGCTGCAGGCGAGCGCGTCTGCCGTGGCGGAGACCGCATGACCGAAGAAGCCAAAGCGCGGTCGGTCGTCACGGTTCGGATCGCCGGCCACGAGTACAAGATTCGCAGCGATGCCGACCCCGACGGGCTCAAGGAGATCGCGGGATACGTGGATCGGGCGATGGCGCACGTTCGCGAGCGAACGGGGACGGTGGACTCCTTCGATGTGGCCGTGCTGACCTGTCTCAACCTGGCGCGCGAGATTCTCGCACTGCGCGAAGCGCGGACGCCGGAAGGCTCGACCGCGATCGAAGACGACAAGCTCCGGTCGCTGATCGAACAGGTCGAAGCGGCGCTGATCACGAAGCCGGTTAATCCGGCGGTGGAAGAGACCGTCGAAGCGGCGCCTGAAGCGTCGCAAGGCGCGAAAACGCTCGAGCTCCCGAGCCCTGAGAGTCTGCGCGAGCGGGAAGCGGCGACGGCCTCGGAGCAGGCGCTGGAGGCGCCTCGTGCGGCGGCCGGCGGCGACCGGACTTCCTGACCGGCGGTAACACGTCACAGGCCCATAGCGCCGTGGGCGAGGCGAAGTCGGCTTTGCGCAAGTCGATGCGAGCAGCGCTTCGACGTCTCTCCGACGCGGAACGCAGCTCCGGGGCGATCGCCATCGCGGCGCGCGTCGCCGCGCTCACCGTGTGGCGGGAGCCCGGGACCATCGCGCTCTACGCGAATCTCCCAGGCGAGATCGCGACGGCGGCGCTGATGGAAGCCGCCTGGGCGGCGGGGCATCGCGTCCTGCTTCCGCGGGTCCTCGGCGAGGGGGCACTCGAGTTCGCGGAGCACCGGGTCGGGGCGCCGCTGGTCCCCGGCGCCTTCGACGTGCCCGAGCCGTCGGTCTCTGCGCCGATCGTGGATCTCGCAGAAGCCGATCTGATTCTGGTTCCCGGCCTCGCGTTCGACCGTCTCGGGGGGCGCCTGGGTCGAGGGGCAGGCTACTATGACCGTGCCCTCGCGGCCTCGGACCGGGCGCGCACGCGCGGATCGATGGTGCCGAACGACCGCGGCCGGCTGCATACGATCGGACTGGCGCTCGAACGGCAGATCGTCGACGCGGTTCCGGTGGACGCGCACGATGTCCCGTTGGATGCCGTGGTGACGCCGAGGGCGACGTACGCCCGGGGGCGGTAGGCCCCGGGGCCGGGTGCAAACGACGATGGAGCAGGGATTCCGATGACGGATGCAGCGATCAAGCAGGAGGTCGAGCGTCAGCTCGCTGTGATGCGCGAAGGCGCGGTCGACTTCCATGGTGAGGCAGAGCTCGCCGAGCGACTCGCGGTGTGCCTCCGGGAGGATCGCCCGCTGCGCGTGAAGCTCGGGATGGATCCGTCTTCTCCTGACCTCCATCTCGGACACAGCGTGCAGCTCGTGAAGCTTCGGCGCTTCCTGGAACTCGGGCATACGCCGATCTTCCTCGTCGGGGATTTCACGGCGCGGATCGGTGATCCGTCGGGGAAGAGCAAGACCCGCCCGGCGCTCGACGCGGAGCAGGTTCGTGAGAACGCGCAGACCTACGTCGATCAGGTCGCCCGGTTGCTCGACGTCTCGAAGGTCGAGGTGCGCTTCAACGGCGAGTGGATGGACGAGATGACGCCCTCCGACTTCGTGCGTCTCTGCTCTCAGACCACGGTCGCGCGCATGCTCGAGCGTGACGACTTCTCCAAACGTTATGCGGCGGAAAGCCCGATCTTCATCCACGAGTTCCTCTATCCGTTCGTTCAGGGCTACGACTCCGTGGCGCTCGAAGCCGACGTCGAGCTGGGTGGGACGGATCAGACCTTCAACCTCCTGATGGGCCGAGAGCTCCAGCGCGCCTACGGGCAGGCACCTCAGGCGGTGATCACGCATCCGCTCCTCGTCGGTCTCGATGGCCACGAGAAGATGAGCAAGAGCCTCGGCAACGCGATCGGCATTCTCGACGAGCCCGCCGACATGTATGGCAAGGTCATGAGCATCCCGGACGCGGCGATGTCCGAGTGGCACGCGCTGCTGTCGATGGGAGACTGGGGCGAGCTTGGCGGCGACCTCGCTGGCTTCGAAGAAGGCGAGGGCGAGCCGATGTCGCTCAAGCATCGGCTTGCACACAGTATTGGGTCTCGAGTACACGACGATGCCTCAGCGGACGCCGCCGGCGAGCAATTCCGAAAGGTCGTGCAGCGCAAGGAAATGCCGGACGAGATCCCCGAGGAGGATGTGGCGCTCGGGGGGCGCGATGGGCTCAAGGTGTTCGAACTGCTGGTCGAAGCAAAGCTCGCTGCGAGCAAGAGCGAGGCGAGGCGCCTCGCCCAGCAGGGCGGCGTCTCGATCGACCAGGAGCGCGTAAGCGACCCCACGGCGCTCGTGGCCGCTGGCGAACACCTCGTTCAGGTCGGAAAACGCCGCTTCGCGCGGGTCCGGATCGCCTGAAAAGGGCCGAAAGTGACTCGCCCGAAAGCAACCGGCAACTCGTGATCCACTCGGGCGCCCTCGGGCGAAAAAAAGCTCTAAACCGCTTAGAATTGCCCTTGCGCCGACCCGTTGTGTCCCGTACGTTCCGGCGCCCGCCGCGGGGATCACTCGCGGGGGCAACTCCCAAGCCATAGACCCGATCCAACGCTGCTCATTCAGCAGCGCCGGGTTTCTTCGGCTCGGGTTTTTAGTTTAGGTTCGACAGTCTGGATGGCGCTCTCTACCGGCGCCCAGGGCCTCGAGCGATCTTTGAAAACTGAATAGCGTGTGGTTCGCAGAGTCGGGTGGGGACACTCGGCGAAGCGGATCGAGACAACATTTACAAAGTCCCCTAGCAGGGCGCGTTGAGCAGGCCTCGAGCTTGCTTCACGCGGCAGCCCTGCTTGCGATCATGATCGTCGAGCCAGCTCGGCGATCAGCCAAATTTAAACTGGAGAGTTTGATTCTGGCTCAGGACGAACGCTGGCGGCGTGCTTAAGACATGCAAGTCGTACGAGAAAGTCACTTCGGTGGCGAGTAAAGTGGCGCACGGGTGAGTAACGCGTAGATGATCTACCCTTCAGTCTGGGACAACTCTTGGAAACGGGAGCTAATACCGGATAAAACCTT
>PAQX01000104.1 GCA_002709835.1 Deltaproteobacteria bacterium | reverse complement strand
CGGACGAGGAGGCGTTCGAGGGAACCGTCGGGACTTCCTCCGATCCACGGCCGGACTCGCCGCCCTCGGCGGAAGTGGTTGGCTTACCGGGTGCGCTTCGACGTCCGAACCCGTCCTGCCGCCGCTCCCGCGACGAAGTGGACGCGCGATCGTGGTGGGGCCGGCATGTCCGGCCTCTCCGCCGCAACCCATCTCCAGCGCGTGGGAATGGAGGTCGTCGTCCTCGAGGCGCGCGATCGCATCGGCGGTCGCATCCACACCGACCGGTCCTGAGGTAGGCCGGTCGACCTCGGCGCCGGGTGGATCCACGGGGAGAAGGGGAGCCCGCTCCCGGCCCTCGCGAAGCAGTTCGGTGCGGAGCCCTACCGGTCGCGGTTCACGAACGCGGCGGCCTTCGATGCGGAGACCGGAGAGGAGCACCGGATCCGCGCGCTCTGGAGTCTCTACTAGCTGATGCGGATCGAATCGGGGTCGGAGCGCGGGAGCTTCGGCGCCGCGGTCGACGCCCGCCTCGAGGGCACGGATGCGCTCACGCGACGGATCTACAACGGTGTGCGCGGCTCCTACGGCGGGAACTTCGGGACCGTCGACCTCGAGGACATCGACCTCGAAGAGGGGCGCAAGACGAGCGGCTTCGATGGCAGCGACTAGCGCTTCCTGAACGGGTATGGGACGTTGACCGATGGTCTGGCAGCCGCGCTCGACGTCCGAACCGGCGTGTCGGTACGGGAGATCGAATGGCGCGATTCACTCGTTCGCGCCGCAGCCGACGACGAGACCTTCGAGGCCGACCTGCTCGTCTCAAGCTTGTCGCTCGCGGTGCTGAAGCGCGGTGCGATCACGTTCGCGCCGGGGCTGCCGGCCGTGTACCGGGCCGCGATCGAGGGTCTCGACTTCGGGCTCTCCGAGAAGTCCGTGATGGACTTCGAGGCGCCGTTCTGGCCGCGGGATCGCGATGTGATCATCCGGGCGAGCGAAGACGGGTGCTTCTCGCTCTTCTTCAACAACCACTACCCGGCGAGCGGGGATGCCTTCCTGACGGCACGGGTTCTGGGCCGGAACGTTCCGGCCTTCGTCGAGCTTTCCGACGAAGCGGCGACGAATCAGGTGATGGACGCGCTCAAAGACATGTTCGGGGCGGGGCTTCCCGAGCCGCGTCGGGTGAAGCGGTCCCGCTGGCTACACGATCCGAATTCGGCCGGGGCGTACTCCGTCGACCGACTGGGCGTGCCGAGTTTCGACCACCGATCAGTGCTCGCCGTGCCGGTCTCGGACCGCTTCGCCTTCGCCGGGGAGCACACGCACCCGTGCTATCCGTCGACGGTCCATGGGGCGTACCTCACCGCAAAACGTGCGGCCTACGCGCTACTCGGCTGAGCGGTGCCTCTGCCGCTACTTCCAGCCGATCGATTCGTAGCCACGCTCTGCGAGGCAGCGGTCGACGTAGGCGGCGAAGACGGGCGCGGGCTCCGAAGAGCCGAGCATCCACGAGAAGAGCCCGACGATCGCGCCGGAGACGAGGCCGGTCAGGGCGCCGATGCCGGCGTCACCCCGCAGCGCGCCGGTCGCGGCGCCGGTCGCCGTCCCGATCGCGGCACCCGTCCCGGTCCGCTTCGCGGCTTCGGCCGTCTGATTCGTGTCGAGCTTGGCGTTGCTCGCAAGCTCCATGCACTCCTCGATGTCCTTCTCGGCGGCGGGCTCGCCGACGGCCTGGTAGTGCTCGTTCGGATACAAGACCGGCCGCTTGGCGCAGCCGAGGGCGATCAAGCTCGTGACGAGGAGAAGGGCGAGGGGACGGCGCATGCGATCTCTCCAGGGGCGCGGGGACGCGGAGGTCGTGAACGAAAAAACGGTAGCCCATGCCGGACAGGGCCCTAGCGGAAGGGGGCGTGGAGCGTCCGTGCTGCGGCGTCGGCAATTTCGATCGGGTCGTCCGACACGTTAAGGACGAGCTGCTCGGTGAGCGCGTGGGTCTCGTAGTGGGATGCGACCGCACCGAGGGGGTCATAGCCCTCCATGAGGTCGATGGCTTCGAGCGTCGCCGCATTCACGAGGCGGAAGGCCGTTTCGCCGAGGGTGAGCTGCGCGACGAGACGGTGACCGTCCGGTTCGGTGTCGAGAGTCCAGACGACGAGGCCGGAGGCAAAGTCGTGCTCCCAGAAGTGGGGCACGAGGCTGAGCCAGAAGCCCGCGTAGAATTTTCGTTCGACCGGGAGGTTGCGGGCAGCGAGGGCGTGCTCGAAGCGCTGCATCCGCCGAATGAAACGATCGGCCTCGCGGACGCGGCGCGGCGGTGTCGCGCGCCGCCGCCAGGTCCGTCCTTCGAGGAACTGCACGCGACCGATCTGCAGCTTGTAGTCGAAGCTGGGAAGGCCCGGCACGACGTAGCCGGGGTAGAGGTATCGTGCTCCGATCTGGCGTGCGTACTCGACCTCTTCGAGGAGCGTGTAGGTGCCCAGGCCGTATGCGGCGTATTCGGGGTCGTGCAGCGCGAGTTGTGAAGCGACGGATTCGCGGCCGACGTCGAAGTAGCTCACGGCGACGAGTCGTTCGCCGTCGTAGACCGCGCACTCCCGGGTGTCCTGAAGGCTCGCATCCTCGCCGAAGACGAGCGGGGCGAGCTCGCTCGAGACGAAGCTCATGAAGCGCGGCTTCGTCTTCTCGTAGAGGGCCTCCCGGGCGGAGTCGACCCGGGCACGACCGAACTCCACGCGAAAGCGGTCCCGGTTTCGTCGAAAGCGTCGGCGGGCACTGCGGCTTGCGGAGTCCGGCGCGTCGAGGGGAAGGCGGATCTGGGAGAGCCCCCGGATTTGCTCGTCGAGGCAGAGCACGTTCGCCCGGCAGAGGATCGGACCGCTGCGGAACCAGCCCTCGGCCATGTGCTGGTCATAAAGATCGCGGTCGAGGGATGCCGGAATATCGAGCTCGATCAAGGGGGCTCCGGGGGCATGCGGCGACACGCTCATTAAACGGAGCCTCAGGGTCGCACGATCGGCTCCATCTTTCACGAACGGGTGGGCGCCTCGCCGGTCATGCACGTGCCCGCCTCGGTTGCGAGGATCGCAGCGAGGCGATCTACGCGGGAGGCGGAGGAGCAGGCCTTCGCTATTCCGGTGCCAGCGCGATCAGCGCGTTGCCCGGGATCTCCGCCTGCCCGTAGCCCGAGCTGACGAAGAGGCGCCCGTTCGCGTACATCGGCCCGACCGTGCCATAGATCGATCCTCCCCGCGTCGTGCCGCCGCGCAAGGTCTCGAAGGCGCGAGCCGTTTCCATTCGCCAGAGGGGCGACCCGGTCGCCCGGTCGATTGCGTAGAGCGTTCCGTCGGCAGTACCCACGAAGAGCACTTCTTCCATGGCGAGCGGCGGCGCACCGATGGCGTCGTCGCAGTCGCCAGCGTCGTCGCCCTCCCCGCCGCAGAGCTGCTCGCGATCCACGGACCAGAGAGGCTTCGCCTCTTCGAGTCCCACCGCGTAGAGCCCCGGTCGCGCCGTCTCGCCGGTGTCCGGGTTGTCCCGGGCGTCGGTGCTCGGCACGTAGAGCACGCCGTCGCGTGTGGCCATGCCATAGCGGATGCCGTCTTCCGGCCCGCCCTGGGAGATGCGCCGCTTCCACTTGAGCGCTCCGGTCGCCGCGTCGAACGCGTGGAGGATGCCGGACTTCGCGCCGGCTACGACGATTTCCCGCCCCTCGAGTTCTACGAGCATCGTCGTCGCGCCGAAGTCAATGTCGGGGCCGACCGGGGTCGGACAGCCGACCTGGTCCGACACGCTCCAGAGACAGGCGGCGTTCCACGCATCGTTGGCCTGCGCCTGATGGCTCCAGACGACCCGGCCGGTCTCGAGATCCATGGCCAGAATCGAGTCACTCCGTGCCGACGCGGGGCGGCTGTGGTTGTTGCCGGAGCCCACGAAGAGCAGTCCGTGGCGTGTTGAGACCGTCGGCGTGTTCCAGACGCTCGCGCCGGAGGGGCCGCGGATTTCAGTGCCGGCCTCGGTGTGTCCGGTCACGCCGGCGGGTTCTTCGATCGTCGGTGTGCGCCAGAGGATCTCGCCCGTGCGCGCGTCGAGCGCGACCACCGCACCCGAGTGCGTGCAGCACGGATAGCTTCCGTCGAGGGGCCCCACGTCCTCGTTCGACGAGAGGGGAACGAAGAGTCGGCCGCCGTGGGCGCTCACGGAGCCGGTCACGGCAGCGGAGGGATGAGGATCGACGGAGGTCTTCCAGACGAGCGCACCGGTTTCGGCGTCGACCGCGTAGGTGAAGGCAGCGCGATCGGCGAAGACCGCGAGCATGCGCGCCGCCTCGCCCGGAGCGTCGCCGGGTCCGAGCGATCGGGTGATGGTCACCGCGCTGCGGACCTCGGCGCCGGCCTTGAAGTGCCAGCGAGTACAACCCGTCGCCTGGTCGAGGGCGTATACGGAACCGTTGTGGCTTCCCACGAACAGGGCGCCACCGCTGGCGGTCGGATGGGAGCGCAGCTGCGTGGCTTCGGGGAAGGCGACGACCCACTGGACAGTGAGGTCGGCGACCTCCGTCGCCGAGAATCCATCGCCGGCGGGAATGCTGCGTTGGTTTCGAACGCTGCCACCCCAGCTCGCGTAGGTCGGGGAGGTCCAGTCGAAGGCGAGTCGGTCTCCTTCGCACATCGGCGAAACCCGATGATCGCGGGCGCTTTCGGGTGTCTCGTACGCCACGCCGGTAAAGAATTCCGCCGCAGCGCGCCGACTCTCTTCGTCCAGCGTGCGGCCGATCCGTCGCATCGCGCCCGTCGTCAGCGCGTCGTAGACAAAGCCCGGCGGCCGACCTTTCATCTGTGGGAACTGGTACGCCATCAAGGGCAGGGCGTGGCAGACGGCGCAGTTGTCCGCGAAGACCTGGCCTCCCGACGGTGTCGTGCGCACTTGCTCGAGAGGGCGCTTCGCGTCGGCGCAGGCAAGCAGGAGAGAGAGGAAAGAGGCGGCGAGGGCCGTGGCGCGGAGCGGGGCAGGCAGCATCCCGCGAGTATGCGCGGCGCGACCGATCCGCGCACACGCTTAAGGCGAGCGTTTCGAGCCCGGACCGGGCGAGTGGGGGTTACACTCCCCAGGTAAGGTCATTTGGTTCGGCGTACGGAGTCGAACGAGCCGACGTCGACGTCGACGGCGTCGGCAACAGAAACGGAGGCAGGGAACGCAACGGTGTCGTCGAGTGGCCTTCAGGAACTGCCGGACGGCCCCCTCGATCTCGTTGGGGACGTGCACGGGGAATACGATGCGCTCGTCAGCCTGCTGAAGAAGCTGGGCTACGACGACCTCGGGCGCCACGTCGAGGGGCGGCGGCTGGTATTCGTCGGGGACCTCATCGATCGCGGGCCGAACAGCCCTGCCGTCCTGCGCACGGTCAAGCGAATGGTCGATGCTGGCAACGCCGCGTGCATCGCGGGCAATCACGAGATCAATGCGATCCGCGACCAGCCCGAGAAGGAACGGGCGGGCGAGGGCTGGTGGCACGGTCGGGAGGAAGCGGTCTACCGCGCCGTGGCGGTGGATCCCTACGAGAAGGAAGCCTCGTTTCTACCGTTCTTGAGGAGCCTGCCCGGGGCGCTCGAGCGCGAGGGGCTTCGCGTGGTGCACGCGTGCTGGCACGAGCCCTCGATCGGGCGACTGCGCGAGGCCACGAGCGTGATCGACGCTTTCCATGAAGAGGCGGAGGCGAATCAGCCGAATCTCGAGAGCCTGAGGCGCGCGCTGCGTGACCGGGCCCGCGCCGAGAGCTTCGACTTCCGGCGGATCAAGAACGAAGGGCGTAAGCTCGAGCTGATCCCGGAGCTGGCGGCCTACGATGAGGCCAACCAGATGGGGAACGCGATCAAGGTCGCGACCTCGGGAATCGAGCGCGCCGCGCGGGACAGCTACTACGCTTCCGGCAAGTGGCGCATGGTCGAGCGCGTGCCGTGGTGGGAGGAGTACGAGGGGCCGCCGGTGATCGTCGGTCACTACTGGCGCCGGTACGCGCCGGAAGACTCGCCGGCGCAGGCGAAACGGAACGCGGAGCTCTTCGGTGGGGCGTCGCCGCACGCCATGCTCGGTCCAGCGAGACGCGTGATGTGCATCGACTACTCGGTCGGCATGCGTTTTCTGGAGCGCCATCGAGCGAACGGTGCCTCGCTCGAGAGGTTCGACGCCTGCCTGGCCGCGCTTCGACTGCCCGAGTGGAAGCTGGTCTTCGACGACGGGCGCCCGAGCCTGGCGGTCGAAGGGCATGCGCCCGGCTAGCACCCGGCATTCGCGGCCCGAGTAAGCGAGGGCTTCTCTTGTAAGCTCCGCGCCTGACCCCCCCGTATCCAGGGATTGCTCGGGAATCGAGCGCGAGCCCGAGCGGCGCGGACTCCTTTCACACGCACTTCGGGGAAGTTTGCTTCGCCTGGGAGGTCTCTAATCATCGGCGCAGCCGCTGGATCATCACCTGCTCCCCCGGTCGCCTATGGGGCAGTTCAGGCAGACATTTCCGCACAAGACTTTCGTTCACGCCGAGCGCAGCCACGGCTGGATCTCTCGGATGCCCCATATGCCGCCGCCAAGCACCAGCGTCACGAGGGCTGAAAGTGCTGGCAAGGAGAGTAAGGGTAGTGGAGGGGCCTTTTGCTGATAGAGCCCAACCTCGGGATCTCCGTAGAGAACAAACGCGGCCATGTTCTGCCAATACCAACAGCGGCCGTATAAGTCTGTGTCGCGTTTCACTTCGGCCAAAGCATCGCCGGCTGTGAGGCCATCCTGGGTCAGTCCTTGCATGAAGTAGTAGCCGAGTCCTGCATTGCCACCGGCGGAGGCAGGATTTGTTAGCGGTGGATTTGGCCCCCCAGGACCGTGGCTGATTTCTGTTGAGCCAATTGCGCCGATTGCACCATTTTTCAGGAGCGCGAAGCTCAGATTATTGGTCTGGCTCGGTCGCGAATTGAAGCAGGAAGCTTGAAATGTGAAGGCGGGATGGCTGTCATCGAGAAGGGCCGACTGCGTGGTGTTCATCACGGACGCTGCGCCTACGCCACCGCCGTGTGTCAGCCAGGTGACAACACCTTTGGGCGTATCGGTCCACTCGGAGAAAACGTTGGATACCGAACATGTCGTCGCCTCGGGAGCGCCGGATATCGCGACGCATCCCGCTGGTGGGTTCGAAACCAGGCATGCGGTGGCGTCGTAGACCCGGGCGACGTCTTGAAAGCCGGTGGGCAAAAACACGTTGTCTCGCAGAGTCTCTCCGTAGAATATCCGATTTGCACCCTCGGCCGCGATCAGCGCGGATCGACGCCAGCCGATACTGCCGCGAGCGGCAGACTGATAGGCCATCGTCTTGAGGAGGATTGCATCGAGATGCAAGATGCCCTGGGCAAGTTCGGTTGCATCCGAGGAGTAGACGGGGATGCGACCAACCGCGAAATCATGCCCTCGATCCACTCCGCCGGGCCCGAAATCGCCGGTTGGGCCCGACGTGGCGTCGTAGTCTCCAAATTCTCCGAAGAGCCCATCGCCATCGAGGTCCCAGTCGCCGTCGACGTCGGAATAGTAATAGTCCGTGGGGACGGGGTCCTGAGTCATTACGAACGAGTCGCAATCAGCGTTCCACCCATTAGGCGTCGTAGATTGATATCCGAAGGTGCGCGGGTGGAGCGTTTTCATCGGCACCGGCCCTGCATCGACTCTGGGATCCCCGATGATGAGGAGATAGTCCAGGTCGTGCAGCGCTTCGACGGACTGCAGAAACCCTCGAAGCGCTTCAGCGGCAGGGTCGCCCGTCAGGCCCGCCCCCAACCAGTCGCTCTCGTCGAACACATATACGTCGAATCCACGCTCGGCCTTATGGCTTACGAAGGCGTCCAGCTGCGCGGATAGGCCTCGAATCTCAGAGGATGTGACGATTGCGTAGGCTGGGCTCTGCGCGGAGGCATAACTCGCAGCCCCAAGTAACCACGCAAAGACGATGAGCCCAGACCTTACGAGCCTCTTGTAATTATCAGACATAGATGCCTCGCACGTATTTCTCCGAGAGTCCCTTTCGGGTCCCTCCGGAAAAGTCATCGCCGAAAAGAGGGGGAGCAATCAAGCTTCGCGAATATTAGTCAAACCATTCTCTTGCGGCGGGCGCAGGATGATTTTTAGTTTTGAAGGTGCTTCAGGACGGACGAGAGGGGTGCGTCTCACCAACGCTGAACTCGGTCGACTACGGTCTGGATCTCGGCTGCGGAGTTCTGCGAAATTCCCCTAATGGTGCCCGCGGAGGAAGGGGGTCAGGTGCCTTGTTAGGCATCCCGTCGGGAAGTGTGCGTCGAGCGCGGGGGCAACATCCACCCTTTGCACGCTCCCCTTTTGGCCTGACTGCCGCTGCAGCTTGGGGGGCGGATGGCTTGCGGCTGCTTTCCCCGGCTTGGTGTGACCGGCTGCCTGCACGGATTTTTTGATTCGAGCCTCTCTGCGACCGGATGGATAGAGGCGACTCCGCGAAACAATGAGCAGCCGAAATCGGCAACGGCGAAGTAACGCTCTCTAAGCCGCCTCGTTGTGTCTAGGTTGTTGTCGACACTTCATTAAAGATTTAAGGGGGCCGAGTGAGGCTTCGTAACCCTCTTTCGCGGGTCTGTGGTCCAACCTACTGGCCGATGACTGTCGTAGTGCTTTCTACCTGAAGCAGAACGCTCCCCGCGCCGCCCGCCGCTCGGCCGTATCCCCCCTCGGCGGACCAGAGCGCGATCTCGGGCTCGATCGCCACGGCGCTGGCATCGACAAGGATTCGACCACCGCCGCCACCGCCCCCCCGATACATCGAGAAGCTGCCGCCTGCCGCGCCGCCCTGGGCCTCGACCTGGTTGCCTGAGCCTGCGGCCAGGTTTCCGGCCGTCAACCAGATCGAGCCGCCTGCACCACCTCCGCCACCGTAGCGGCTGTCGCCCATGCAGTGCTGACCATTAGCTCCGTTGGCAGCGAGGCGGCCGTGGAGCAAGAGCAGTTCCGATACCTGAAGGCGAATTGTGCCTCCGCCCGCCCCCCCGGCTCCCGAACCCGAACATCCTCCCCCGCCTCCTGAGCCCGGCATCTCAGGTGCAGTGGAGTCCCCGTATGTGGCTCCGGCGCCACTCGAGGCGTTTGCACCCATCCCGCCTAAGCCTCCGTGTCCCGCTCCGTTTCCGCTGCGATAGCCTGCCTGGGTCGTTGCGGCCCCCGGTCCCGTCGAGGCAGCGAAGCCCCTCCCCGAAGCGTTGATCTCGCAGTTCGCGCACACCGAGAGTGCGGTTACATCTGCGACGACGTTGCTGACGATCGAAGCGGTATTCTGAAGAGTCCAATCGCCCCCGGATAGAGCAAGGTCCTCGGCGACGATGGAGGCATCACCCGACAGGGTCGCCGAATGACTCGCGTTGAGGGCGAATTCTTCGCCCTCAACAGCCGATCCAGCACTCATTTCTAATCTCACAGTCGAGATCGAGCCGCCCGTACCTGGGAGGAGGCTCGTGTCCTGGTGCATGATGAGTTCGCTGAGAGTGAGTGAGGACCCGGCCTCCAGAGAGAGTGTGGCGCCTTGATGCAGAGTCAGCGAGATCCACTCGGTCGGAGCATCAAGGCTGTTGGATCCAAGCGCAGTCCAGCCGTCGATCAGGTTGAGCCAGAAGGTTCCGCGCTCCGCGTGGCCTAAGCGCCCGGTACCCCCATCGACGGACCAGAGCGTCGTCTCGGGCATCGTGCTTCCCACTGAGGTCGCCTCGACGAAGACGCGTCCGCCACCTCCGCCTCCTCCGCGGTACATCGATTGACTTCCGCCAGCGTCTCCGCCCCGAGCCTGAATTTTATTTCCGGTGTTGGCTTGAAGGGTGCCGGCGGTCAACCAGATGGTTCCGCCCGATCCGCCCCCACCGCCGAAGCGGGAGTCGCTTGCGCAATTCAACCCATCTTCTCCGTCGGCGAGAAGAAGACCTGAGAGTTCCAGAGTCTCGGACACCTGGATGCGGAGGGCGCCTCCACCGGCACCGCCCGCACCGGCACCGGCGCATCCGGCCCCGCCACCGGAGCCGGTTGACACAGGATTGATTTCGGCGCCGTACGTGCCTCCTCCTGGACTCGAGGTATTAGCGCCTAAACCTCCCATGCCTCCGTGCCCAGCACCGCTCCCGCTTCGATTGCTTCCTTGGGATATGGCTCCACCCGAGCCATTAGACTCCGAAAATCCCCGCGATGAGGCTGTGATTATGCAGCCCGCGCAAACCGAGAGGCTGGTCAGGTTTGCATCCACATTGCCACTGATTGTTGTGGCATCTAGCAGAACCCAATCCCCCCCGGACAGAGTTAGGTCTTCGGCGTCGATTGAGGCATCACCCGATAGAGTTGCCGTGTCGAGTACTGAGAGGTTTACGAGCTCGCCCTCGATACCCGAGCCAGAGTGCATTACGAAATCCTCTGTCGAGATGATGGCATCGTCAGCCACATTCAGGGTCGCACCGGACTCCATCACGAGGTCGCTCGTGCTGATCTGAATATCAGATTCAAGTGTCAGCGCGGCACCGGATGCGAGTGTCAGAATGTCCCAGTGAGTCGATGACTCGAGGGTATCTGTGCCGAAGGCAGTCGACTTTCCAGTCTCGCTGAACCAAAGCGATCCTCGGTCGGCTTCTCCCGATCGCCCTGATCCCCCATCGACGGACCATAGAGCAGAGGAGGGCTGGGCATTGACAGCACTGGCCTCGACAAAGATACGCCCTCCGCCTCCGCCCCCGCCCCGATACGAAGCTCGGCTACCCCCAGCGCTTCCGCCGCGAGCCGTTAGGCGGTTGCCGGCAATTGCATCTAGAACCCCCGCGGTGATCCAGATAGAGCCCCCGGAGCCACCACCACCGCCATATCGAGAATCGTTGGCACAATTCGAGCCATTTGCCCCATCGGCCAACACGCTCCCAGCCAACGAAAAGGTTCCTGACACACGAAGCCGGAGATTGCCTCCGCCGGATCCACCCGACCCTGAGCCGCCGCAGCCGTTGCCGCCGCCAGAACCCAGCATGTCTGGTGCCGATCCGTCTCCGTAAATAGCTCCTCCTCCGCCGGCGCTGAGGTAGCCGGATCGGCCAGCACCGCCGTGGCCAGCACCGCTGCCGCTTCGATAGATCGGCGCTGATACACCGCCGCCTGATCCGCCTGTCGCCGCGTGACCGCGGCCGAAGGCCGTGATCGCACAGTCGGCACAGACCGCGAGGCTCTCGATGTCTGCGTCAACATTGCCCCTGATCGTCGCCGCATCGTGAAGCAGCCAATCCCCTCCGGATAGGCTCACAGTATCTCCAACGATCGACGCGTCTCCCGAGAGGGTCGCTGTGTCACTCACCGAGATCGACATAGCGCCAGAATCGCTACTGATAGATGAACCCGAGCCCAAACTTAATATGCCGGTCGATAAGTCCACCCCATCAGCCAAGGATAGGGTGACTCCAGGGGCCACGGTCAAATGGCCGACCGCTGTGGATTCCGACACTGCGAAGCTTGCGTTGACATCCCAAACGATAGGTTCACAGGCTCCAGACGCGGTCCATGATCCATTTTGGCACGAGAGGCTCAGTTGATTGGGATTCCAGCCCGGAGAGCAATTGAGCGGGCAGATCCCGCCGGACGGCGTTCCTGCGCAAGTTGATAGGTCGCCCGCGTTTGAGACATTAGGTGGCGATTGGCACGGGCTCTGCTCTAGGCCAGCGGCATCTATGCGGATAAATAGATCTCCGTTTTCGAATTCAGCGCGAAGGGATCTGATGTCTCCGCGTCCGTGCGGATCGGCAGAATCTCCGAGGGGATCCTGTGAACGAATTGATGTTCCTACCCAATCGGAGAGCGCTCCATCGATCAGGAAGCCGTTCAGGGCGCTGGCGTGATTGCCAGAGAAGGCAAATGCGCTTGACAGCGTCAGGCCGACTACTGCTCGGGGCAGAGCCCTTGTGGAGTGTGTGAAAAGGATGATGAGGCCGACCGCCAGGATTAGGCGCGCGGTTAGTGATAGGAGTGGGACCGATGGAGGGCCGTCGACCACGAAAGAGCCACTAGTCAAAAGGGCGTCTGAGAGGCCACCGTCCTCCTCGCTGCCGACCATGATCCGAACCGATTGCGCACCTGCCAGAGCTGCAGAGGGGATTTGGAGCTCGATGGCATCCGTCGCGTCGAGACCTTCGCCGACAGCTACCGGCCATCCGCTCGGGGCCTCGTAGAACTCCTCGGTGAAATCTGATCCGTCGCACCCCAGCACAGTGAGGGAGGAGACCGTTGCCGGCGGAGCGGGGTCGACGACCACCTCGACCAAGCGATCAAGTCCAGTGATGATTTCTGAGCGTTGGCTGTCGGAAAAGGTGGTAGAGCAGTCCGCGCTTCCGGATTGATCCAGGTCGAGGCCAATCAGAAAGTGACTCGCCGATGAGGGTAAGGGGGTCGCGAGCACTAGGAGTGAGATGAACGCGATCGCGTGCAAGAGAAAGCGATTCAGGAACACGTACCGGCCGCGGAGGTCTCGCCGAGCCGAGAGATCGCGCGACGAGGGGCTTCCAGTATCGAGATGGCACGCTTGCATCTGTTCATCATCGACCTAAGCGGTCCGAATGCAACAAAAATCGGAACTTTTCCTCGAAAGCGTGACTCCGGTGAATCACAGGCTCGAGCGCGGCCCGACGGCGGGCCCCAGCGGTGACTGTTTTGCCTGCTTGTTGCGGATCCGCTCTCCATTCTTGCACCCCTACGGAGGGGGCTCGAGGGCGGCTTCTTTCGGTCACACTCGGTCGCGCGCGACTCGCCTAGGCGTCAGTTTGGCCGCGAGCTCGCACTCGGCTCAAGGAGTGGCGGATCGGCCGCCACGATTCGCAGCCCTCGTTCGGTCATTGCAAGAACGAGGACGCGAGTCCAGAGCGCGTTGCCCGTGGTCAGTGGGCATCAGCACAAGCGAGATCCAGCTCGAATCGCCTTCGATCCGGCTAGCTTCGCCCACTCCGTTCGCGCGGCGGCGTCCTGCGCCGGCGGACGCGGCCGCGCGGGGCGCCCGGGCGCTCGCCGCGAGTGACTACTTTCAAACGCCGACGCCGAAGCGTCACCGAGCAGGCCCTTCGAGCCTGCGTTCCGTAGGGATTCCGTATGTCCCAGTCGGGCTAGGGGGGCGATCCCCTAACCCCACGGACAAAATGGAGCCGACGATCCGACTCGAACGGACGACCTGCTCATTACGAGTGAGCTGCTCTACCAGCTGAGCTACGTCGGCCCCGGGACGGTCCGCTTCTCTCGTTGCCTCGCCGGCCGTCGCCAGCGAACGATTCTTTTTTTGCCGTGGGCAGCTGTCGAATCGCGAGATCTGTTTTCCGTGTGTCCTCAGGGTTTGCCCGCGGACCGGACCCGGTCCGACCGCGACTTCGGTCGGCGAATCCGGTGGGGCGATGATGGCCCGGGGGCCATAGGGGCGAAGAATGTAGCGCGAGGCGATGGGCTCGCCATCGTTTCCAGGCGGACCCGTCCAAGCGACCGGCGAGTCGTGCGCGACTCGTACGCAGGAGCGACAGAAAAGTTGCCTCCGACACCATTTGCAGATTACAGTGGTCGTCGGAGTCGTGGACGAGCTTGAGCGCGGATGACAGGCAGAGCCCACGCTCTGAGCGACCGGTCCAGAGGCCCCGGGCTGACGCCAGGCGGGGAAAAACGAAGACGCGGAGAGACCGATGCTGCCTGTGCTGCCTTTGATGGACATGCTGATCCTGGCTGGATGGTCGTCGTTGGCGATCGGTTTCGTGCTGAAGGCCATTGCGGCGCTGACGCGGTGGAAGCCCACGATCCTCACGCTGTCGCCGATCGACTTTCTCTCGATCGCGATTACGGCCTTCCTCTTCGCGATCGCGCTCGCGGCACGCACCTGGGTCGCCGAGCAGCAGCCGGCGGTCTCTGCCCAGCGCCGAAAGCAGCAGACCCTCGACGCCTATGCGGCGCTGCACAGCGCCGATACCGGCGCGGAAGTGAGCGCCGCCCGCGGCGATTTCGCCGCTCCGGCACCGCAGGCCACCGAGGCGCGCGTCGCCGACCCTGCCCAACGAACGGGCTGAGTTCGGGGACCCTGGCGCGTTCGACGGGCGCGGGGGCTTTCTTCGCGAGCGGGCCGGTTTGCCCCAGCCTCCAGAATCCTGCAAGCGAACGCCCGAAAAGCGAAAACCCGGTCCCGATCCTCTCGCGAGGAACCGGACCGGGTTTCGGTTTTCCGACCTGAGGGCGGCGGGGCCACGCGGGCGCGCCGTCTCGGCGAGACCGCGCTAGCGGTAGGTCTCCGATCGGAACAGATCGCTCGCGGACACTGCCATCTCTCGGTAGAGATGCGCAGCGACGACGACGACGTTGCTGGCCTTTCGAATGGCTCGGCTCATCGTGGTGTCCTCCGGGATTACGAATGGAATGAATGAAAAGAGGCGATTCGCGACTCGGCCCCGTTCGGCGCGGGGGAGACGCAAGCTTCACTAAAGAGGTGACCGCGGCGGGGGGCATCGTGGCACTTAAAATCGCGCGAGAGGGAAATTGCCCATGGGCCGCGCTTGGGCACGTCCCGCCCGGGTGGCCCCATTTGATACCCTCCCGCCGCGCGTCGCTGATCGCCCGCGACGTCCAGGAGAAAAGTTCCTTGTCTTCCAAGGGTTCTGACGATTCGGACCGCCTGATCTGGCTGGATGGGGAGCTCCGGCCCTGGGCCGACGCGACGGTCCACGTCCTCTCCCACGCGGTCCAGCGAGGCTCTCTCGTCTTCGACTACATGTCAGTGCACGAGTTGGCGGCGGGCAATGCAGTGGGCCTTCCCGCGGGGCCCGCGGTCTTCCGACTGGCGCAGCACGTCGAGCGCTTCTTCCACTCGTGTGCGCTGATGGGCCTTCCCGTCGAGCCGCACGGGGACGCGATCGCCGCCGCGATCTGCGAGACGATCCGCGCGAACCCGGGCGCCAAGGCCGTGAAGATCAGCGCCTACTTCGCCTCGGTGGAGATCGACGTCGTCCCTGCCGACATGCACGTCACGGTCGCGATCGCTGCCTACGACCCTGCGGCTGACATCCAGGCACGGCTGCCCGTCGCGCCGCCGCCGAAGCCGCAGACGGTCAAGCTCTGGATCGAGAAGGAGCGGGCGAACCGCCGCGAAGACATCGTCTCGCCTCAGGCAAAGGTCTCCGCGAACTACGCCTCACCGATGACCGCGAAGGCCCAGGCCCGGGCCGACGGCTTCGACGAGATCGTGCTCGTCGACGAAGACGGTCATCTCGCCGAAGCGCCGACCTCGAATCTCTTCTTCGTGCATGAGGGCGCGCTCGTGACGCCGCCGGACACCAAGGTCCTCCATGGCGTGACCCGGAGCTCGGTGCTCGAGATCGCGAAGGCCGAAGGGATCGAGGTTCACGAACGGGCCCTGCCCCCGGAAGCGCTCCTCGGGGCGAGTGAGGCCTTCCTGACGGGAACGACCGCCGGCGTCTGGCCAATCGAGTCCGTGGATCGCCAGCCGCTCTCCGCCGGATGCCCCGGCCCGATCTCGCAGGCGCTCCGCGACCGCTTCAAGCGTGCATCGAACGGCGAGGAACCCGAGTTCGCGCACTGGCTCACTCCCGCCGCAGGCTGAGCCCCGATTCGCTACACCCGGAGCGCCACGTTCCGACGGATGCCACCACGCCATGTCCAAGAAGAAGCAAGAAGAAGCGGCCGAACCGATTCCCAAGCGGCAGCAGATCGTCCTCTCCGGGACGAAGCCGACCGGCGAGAACCTCCATCTCGGCAATTATTTCGGGGCACTCCGCCAGTTCGTCTCGCTTCAGGACCAGCACGATACGGCCCTCTACTTCATCGCCGACTACCACTCCATGACGAGCGTGCGCAATGGCGAGGAGCGTCGGAACAACAGCCTGAACGTCGCCCTCGACTATCTCGGCGCCGGACTCGACCCCGCGCGCGCGATCCTCTTCCGTCAGAGCGACCTGCCGGAAGTGACCGAGCTGACCTGGATGCTCTCCTCGGTCACGGGGATGGGACTGCTCGAGCGCGCCCACGCCTACAAGGCGGCGATGGACAAGGGCGAGGAGATCGACCACGGCACGTTCACCTATCCCGTGCTGATGGCCGCGGACATTCTTCTTTACGGCTCCCATCTCGTCCCGGTAGGAAAGGACCAGAAGCAGCACATCGAGATGGCCCGGGACATGGCCACCCGCTTCAACAACTACTACGACACGGACGTCCTCGTCCTGCCCGAGCCCTACATCCTCGAAGACACCGCGACGGTCCCCGGGACCGACGGCCGCAAGATGTCGAAGAGCTACGGCAACACGATCTCGATGTTCGGCGGCAAGAAGCAGATCAAGAAGGCCGTCATGGGGATCGTCACGGACTCGACCCCGGTCGAGGAACCGAAGGACACGAACCAGAACGTGTTCGACATCTGGAGCCTCTTCGCGACGGAGTCCGAGCGCGAAGAGATGTTCGCCCGCGCCGCGGCCGGCGGTCTCGGCTACGGCGACGTGAAGAAGGATCTGCTCGCGAGGTTGATGGACTACTTCGAGCCGATGCGTGCCCGCCGCGACCAGTTCGCGGAGAAGCCGGCGGAAGTCGAGGAAATCCTGCGCGACGGCGTCGAGCGGGCGAGGGCGCTCGCCATGCCGATTCTCGAGCGCTGCCGGGAGGCGGCGGGGTTGGGCGTTCCCCACGCCTAGCCCGCTTTCCGGCGGGATGTTCTGCACCGCCCGCCGCACAGATCGACTCCGGCGAACCTGGGCTCAACCCGCAACTCCGATGCACCGATGCTGCGAGGAGGATACGACGAGTTCGGGGCGCGAGGGGAGAGCGGTATGCGGATCGGTCGTATCGTACTCGGACGATGGCTCGTGCTCGTGGCTTCGATGGCGCTCGTGGGCTGCAACAACATCGCCGCCGAGCGCGAGGAAAGCGCCGACGGCGCCTTCCTTGAAGGGCAGTCGACCGGTTGAGAGCTCGAAGAGCGTGACGCCGAGGGCGCAGAGGTCGGTACGGCCATCGGCAATGTTGCCGCTCGCCTGTTCGGGAGGCATGGAGAAGGGCGTGCCGGCGATGACGGTCGGACCGTCCAGCCGCACGGCTTCGAGGATCTTGGCGAGGCCGCAGTCCATGATCTCGAGCATCGGCTACGACCTTCGGGCGATCCAGTGGCGGTTCAGGTCGCCTTGAGCGCCGTCGGCTGAAAAGAGAGCAATGGTTTCGAGCCCGTTGGCCCGCTGCCACGCCTGGATCTCGGTCTCCTCGGTCTCGTGGCAGTAGCGTGGCGCCGCGCTCGCGTCGTCGCCGAAGCGCAGGAGCGCGTCCCCGGGTTCGAGGGCGGAGACATCGACCGGTTCGCTCAGTACGACGCCGACGTCCGCCCAGTCGACGCGTCGCTTCTCGAAGCGAGGGCGTCCGGCGAAGCGCCAGAGTGTCAGGGCGAGCAGTCCGCCCGGGGCGAGCCGTTCGGCCGCCGCCGCGACGAGTCCGGCACGGGTCTCGCTTCCGGGGACGTGATGGACTACGCCCATCAGGGTCACCAGGGAGAAAGGTCCGCCCAGGAGCGTCGCTCCCGGTGTGGCGAGCGTCTCGAGGAAGTCGTGCGCTGCGAAGCGCGCGGTGCACCCCGCTGCAGAGAGCGCCGGCGTCACGCGTTCACGCGCGGCGGCGAGGAGTCCTTCGCTCGCATCCGTACCCACGTAGTCGAAGGCGATGCCGGCATCGGCGAGCCAGGCCGCGAAACGTCCATTTCCGCAACCGATGTCCAGCACCGACGCTCGTTCGTCGGGGAGCGCCTCCCGAAGCCGCTCCCAACCCGGCCAGGGCAGGTCGATCCGGCTCGCATCGAACGCGGCCGCCCGCTCGTCGTAGAACGTGCGGGAGAGGGCATGGAGCTGGCGACGCGTGAACTCGTCCATCGCCCGAAGTCTAGTGGGTCCGCGTCGTCCCCTACACTCGGCGAACGGGGCCGCGATGCGCGCGGAGGGGGAACGACGGATGGCGAAGACCGCGACAGACGAAGCGACGGAGGAGGCCGCCCCGCGCGTGCCCGGTCGCTTCCGCGGGCGCGCGCCGGACCGGGACTTCGATCCGGCAGCCGTGCGTGAAGCGCTGCTCCCGCTGCTGCGCGCGATCGAGGCCGTCCCCGACGACGTGAACGAGCCCCTCGAGACCGAAACGATGGAGCCGCTCCTGAGGCGCCATCCGCGGCCGGGGGGTGGGTTCTTTTCTCGAAGTCAGCTGATCGCCGGCTTCCGCGCCTTTGCCGAAGACGCGGGCTTCCGCTTCGACGAGGCGCGCTTCCGGCGCCGGGTCCAGCGTCGCCCGGTCCGCACGCGCAGCGGCGTCACTCCGCTGACGGTGCTCACGAAGCCCTTTCCTTGTCCGGGCAAGTGCATCTTCTGCCCGAACGACGTGCGGATGCCCAAGAGCTATCTCTCCGACGAGCCCGGGGCTCAGCGCGCGGCGAACAATCGCTTTGATCCCTACCTCCAGACCTGGAACCGTCTGGCGGCGTTCGATGCCACGGGACATCCCGTCGACAAGGTCGAGCTGATCGTGCTCGGCGGGACCTGGTCCTTCTATCCCGAGGCCTACCAGGTCTGGTTCGTGAAGCGCTGCCTCGAAGCGATGACCGACTTCGGTGTCGGGCACGACGAGCGGGACGCCTTCGATCCGGGGACGCCGGACTTCGAGGAGATCGACGCGGACGTGCGCGGGGATCGTTTCGGCCGCAACCCGTACAACGCGCGGGTGACGGCGTTCCTCAAGGAGCGGCAGGAGGGAGAGCTGCTGCTCGGCCACGAAGCCGCCGACTGGGCGGCGCTCGACGTGGCGCAGCGTGCGAACGAGACGGCAGGGGCGCGCTGTGTGGGTCTCGTGCTCGAGACCCGGCCGGACCACGTCGACGAGGAGGAGGTCGTGCGCCTTCGGCGACTCGGAGCGACGAAGGTCCAGCTCGGGGTCCAGAGTCTCGACGAAGCGGTGCTGGCGGCGAATCGCCGGGGGCACGGACTGGAGGAGACCCGCCGCGCGTTCGATCGCCTGCGGCGCGCCGGGTTCAAGCTCCACGTCCATTGGATGGCGAATCTGCTCGGCGCGACACCGGAGAGCGATCGCGCGGATTTCCCGAAGCTCTTCGAGGACCCGGCCTATCGGCCGGACGAGCTCAAGCTCTATCCGTGCAGCCTGATCGAGACGGCGGAGCTCATGGGGCCTTGGAAGCGCGGCGAATGGCGGCCCTACGAGGACGAGGAGCTCCTCGAAGTGGTGGCGGACGCGATGCCGCGGGTCCCGCGTTATTGCCGGGTGACCCGGGTGATCCGCGACATCTCGAGCGACGACATCGTCGTCGGAAACAAGCGGACGAACTTTCGGCAGATCGCGGAGGACGAGATCGCCCGCCGCGGTCAGCACCTCGTCGAGATCCGCGCCCGCGAGATCCGGGGGGCCGCGTTCGAGAATGCCTCGCTCGAAGCGAAGGACACCGGCTACGAGACCGCCACGGGCCGCGAGGTCTTCCTCGAGTTCGTGACGCCGGAGGACCGCATCGTGGGCTTCCTTCGTCTCTCCCTTCCGAAGGAAGCCTCCTTCGTCGAGGAGCTCGGGCAAAATGCCCTGGTCCGCGAACTCCACGTCTACGGGGGCAGCGTCCGGCTCGGCCACGCCCCCGACGGTGCGGCACAGCACCGGGGGCTGGGGGCCCGCCTGCTCGATCGCGCGGCGGATCTCGCGCGGGACGCCGGCTACGAGGCCCTGTCGGTCATCTCTGCGATCGGGACCCGCGACTACTACCGCAAGCAGGGCTTCGCGGACGGTGCGCTCTATCAGCACCGTCCGCTGCGCGACTGAGTCGACGCGGTCAGCGACGCGGCGCGGGGAAGCAAGACGGGATCTCTCGAGCCCGTGGGGCGAACGGAGCCTAACCGGCTCGGGTCAGTCGGATCCAGAGCGTCGAGCTGCCACGTCGGACGAGTAGGAGCGGGCGGTCGGCCTCCTCGAGCTGGTCGACCAGGTCGTCGACGTCGGCGACGGCCTTTCGATCGAGCTCGACGATGATGTCACCCGGGCGGACGTCGCTCTTCGCAGCGGGGCCGCCGGGGTCGACGTCGACCACCAGCACCCCTTCCACCTCGCCCTCGAGGCCGAGTCGCAGGGCATCTTCTGCGTTTGCGTCGCGCACGCGCATCCCGAAACCTTCGTCCGGCGGGTTGGGGCCGCGGGCTGCGGACATCTGGGGCCCGTCGTCGAGGCGGCCCGTCTTGACCCGGAGGGTCTCCTTCTCCGTATCCCGGATCACCACGACCTTCGCGACCTTGTCGACCGGCGTGGCAGCCACGACGAGGCGCAGCGACTGCACGTCGTCGATCCGCTCTCCGTCGAAGGCGATGATCACGTCGCCGCGCTCGAGGCCACCGGCCTCGGCCGGGGATTCGGGGAAGACCGAACCGACGAGCGCGCCGCGGGCCTGCTCGAGTCCGAAGGCGTCGGCCAGATCCCGCGTGATCGGCTGGAGCGCCACGCCGAGCCAGCCACGCGTCGCGCGCCCTTCGGCGCGGAGCGAGGGCAGGATCTGCTTGGCCATGTTGATCGGAACGGAGAAGCCCAGCGTGTTCGCTTCGGCGCGGATCCGGGTGTTGATGCCGACCACGCGGCCTTCGAGGTCGATCAGCGGTCCGCCCGAGTTGCCGGGGTTGATCGCCGCGTCGGTCTGGATGTAGTCGTGATAGGACTGGGGGACGATCTCGGAAAGATCGCGCCGATGGGTGGCGGAGACGATGCCGGCGGTGACCGTGTGCTCGAGGCCGAACGGGTTGCCGATCGCGACGACCCAGTCGCCCGGACGGATCGCCTCCGAGTCGCCCAGCGCGATCGTCGTGAGATCCTCGTTGCCCGGCTCCACCTTCAGGAGCGCGATGTCCGTCTTCGGGTCGAGGCCGACCACGGCGGCGGGGAGCTCCCGCCCGCCGAGGAAGCGGACGGTGATCTCTTCTGCGGCTTCGACGACGTGGTTGTTGGTCACGATGTAGCCGTCGGTGGAGACGACGAAGCCGCTGCCCTGACCTTCCTGCTCGAACTCACGTTCGCCGGGGCCCCGAGGCATCGGCGGCAGGCCGAAGCCCCGCGGATGGCCCGGCGTCAGGAGGGCATCGAAGCGCACGGTTTCACGGGTCTGGATGCTGACGACGGCGGGGGCCACGCGCTCCGCGAGGTCAGCGAAGCTCGTTGGGATCCCCGCCGGCTTTGCCTTGCCGATCCCGCTCTCGCTTCGCCAGAACGCCCCCGGCCACGCCCCCGCTTCCGCGTCAGCCTCGTCGCTGCCGAAGAGGTCGATCGCATGGGCCGTGGCCGGGCCGAGGCGGGTTTCGGCGCCGTTCGAGGCGGGGCCGAGCGAGCTGAAGAGGAAGAGGGGAAGGGCGAGCGCCATGCTCGAAGCGAAGATGCGTCGCATGAGGACAAGCTCCTTGCTGGGAGGCAGCACCCTCCCGACGGGGATCCACGCGAAAGCGTCTGGGGCGGTCCTGGCCGGTCCCCGGGGTCGTCTATTGGAGCGGGATCGTGAGATGGTATCGACCGGGTCCGCGCTGGACCAAGACGAGGGCGCGTTTCTTGCCGCGGACTTTAGCGATGCCGCGGCGGAGTGATTCGTAATCGCGGAGGACTTCGCCATTCAACTGGAGCAGGAAGTCGCCTTCGCGAAGGCCAAGGGCTTCGGCGCCGGAGCCTTCGCGCACGCTCAGGATGGCGTACGCCTGCTCGCGCTCGGCATGTTCGAGCTCGAGGCCGAGGCGACTGTGCGCGATCCGGGACACCACGGCGAGCGGCATCTCGGCGGCGACGGCGCGGGCCGCGAGGACTTCCCCGCTCCGGAATACCTCGAAATCGATCGGCTGCCCATCGGTCAGGCGGTTGAAGCCCTGATTGAGGTCGACGGCGCTGCCGATCCGTCTACCGTCGACGCCGACGATGATGTCTCCGCGCTGGAGCCCACTGTCGGCGGCAGGGCTTCCGGCCTGGACGCGTTGCACGAGGACACCGCGCGTCGCGGGTGGGAGGTCGAGGATCTGCTGGAGCGCAGGGTCGATCTGCTGGAACTCGAGTCCGAGCCAGACCGGGCGCACTTCGTCGTAGAGCAGAAGTTCGTTGATCACGCGGCGGGCCCTGTCGATCGGGATGGCGAAGCCGATCCCGGCGCCTCCGCTGCCCCAGACCGCGACATTGATGCCGACCAGGCGGCCCTCGGCGTTGAGCAGCGGCCCTCCGGAGTTGCCGGGGTTGATCGAGGCGTCGGTCTGGAGGAGGCCATGGAAGGGAAGGCCACCGCCCTTGTTGAGGGTGCGGTCGAGGGCGGAGATCACGCCGGTGGTCACGGTATTGGAGAAGCCGAACGGATTTCCGATCGCGATCACCGGTTCGCCCACCATCAGATCGTGGGACTCACCCGGTTTCGTGAAGGGGAGGTTTTCGCGCTGCTCCATCTGGATGCGGAGCACGGCGAGGTCGTTGCTCTCGTCCGCACCGACGACGTCGGCGGCGAATACCCGGCCGTCGGAGAGCGCGACGCGAAGGCCGCGCACCCCCTCGATTACGTGGGCATTCGTCAGGACGTGGCCCTCGCGATCGATGATCACGCCGGAGCCGAGCGTCTTGCCGACCCGCTCGCGTGGGTCATAGAAGGCACGGAAGTAGTCGCCGGATTCGGCCTCCGGATTGGGGCGGCTGAAGCGGAAGGGGCTCTCGAGGCGGACGGCGTCCTCCGCCAGGATGTTCACGACCGAAGGGCCGACCCGTTCGACCACGTCGACCGTGGCCGTACGCCGTAGAAAAGGGTCCGCTGCGCGGGCGGGAAGCGCGGGCGAGAGCGCGAGCAGGGCGAAGGCGAGACGCGCGAGACGAAGGGCGTAGCCCCGCGGCATCCACCGACCGGTTGCGGCGGGGAGAGTCGGCCTCGGGTTTCGAAGATCGAGAAGGGAACAGGGCATCGGTTTCAGCTCGGGGGGCGACTCGTCGGTACGGAAAACAGAATTGGGCCTCGCCTCTGTGTCTCCGCCGACGGCCGGTCGGTTCGCGCTCAATGCGGTCCCCTCCTGGATTGGCTCACGAAATTCGCATTCAGTTTCGGCCGTCTAGGCGAATTCGTCGAGGCGGTGTCTCAGGGGGAGGAGGGACGATTCGGGGTCGGCGCCTCGGGCGAGCGCGCCCGTCACCGCGATTCCGGTCGCGCCGGCCGCGAGGGCTTCGGCGGTTCGCTCGGTGTCCAGACCGCCCTGGGCGAAGACCGGCAGGCCGGTCGCCGCCGCTTCCGCGAGTGCGTGCGGACCCAGCGCGGGTCGCTCCGCCGGCTTGGAGTTCGGGTTCCAGATCGGCGCCAGGTGGACGTAGTCCGGGCGCTCATCGAGGGCGCTGGCGGCGCAGACCTCGTCGACAGAATGCAGTGAGCGCCCGAGGACCGCGCCGGGCCCGAGCAGCGCCCGCGCCTTCGGTACGCCGAGGGCATCGAACCCGAGGTGGGCTCCGTCAGCGCCCCCCGCACGGGCCACGTCGGCCCGTTTGTTCACGACGACCCGAAGTCGACCGGCGCGCGCGCCGAGTTCGCCCTCGACCGTGTCGCGCGCCTCGACCAACGCGCGCGCGACCGCGAGAAGCTGCGCGTCGGAGACCGATCGGTCCCGGAGCTGAAGCCAGTCCGCGCCGGCGCGGAAGAGCGCTCGCGCGCGTGCGCTCGCGTCGTCTCCGAACGCCGCGGTGTCGAGCACCACGCAGAGGAGCGGAGGGCCCCCTTCGAAACGGAACGAGCGGGGCGCGCCCATGCGGGACTAGAAGCTGGCGGTGCCGTCGAGCGGGCTCGAAGCCGAAGCGTACAGGCGCTTCGGCATCCGGCCGGCTTCGTACGCGGCCCGCCCCGCCTCGACGCCCTGGCGCATCGCCCGGGCCATCTGCACGGGGTTCTTCGCGTGGGCGATCGCAGTGTTCATGAGCAGCGCGGTCGCGCCGAGTTCCATCGCATAGGCCGCGTCGCTCGCCGTGCCGACGCCTGCGTCGACGATCACCGGGACTTCGACCGTCTCCATGATGATGCGAAGGTTGGCGGGGTTGCGGATCCCCATGCCGGACCCGATCGGCGCCGCGAGGGGCATGACGGCCGGGCAGCCGAGCTTCTCGAGTCGCTGGCACGCGACCGGGTCGTCGGTGATGTAGGGGAGGACGGTGAAGCCGTCGGCGATCAGGCGCTCGGCCGCCTCGAGGGTCGCGGGGACGTCGGGGAAGAGAGTGCGCTCGTCGCCGATCACTTCGAGCTTCACGAGGTTCGTATCGAGGAGCTCTCGCCCCATCTGTGCGGTCGTGACCGCGTCGTCGGCGGTGTAGCAGCCGGCGGTATTCGGGAGGATCGTGAACTCGGCCGGTCGGATCACGTCGAGGAGACGCGGGCCTTTCTCGCCGGAGTCGTCCGGGTCGAAGTTCACGCGACGCAGGGCAACGGTGACCATTTCCGCGCCGGATTCGCGGGCGCACTCGAGGTTCTGCTCGAAGCTCTCGTACTTGCCCGTGCCGATGATCAGGCGAGAGTGGAAGGCGTGGTCGCCGATCCGGAAGGCAGGCTCGGTCGTGGCATCGTGGGGGGTGCTCATCTCGTTCTCCGGTTTGGGGTGGCTGGGCTCAGCCACCGCCGACGGCTTCGAGGATCTCGATCCGGTCGCCGTCGGCGATCCGGTGCTCCGCGTGGCGCGAGCGGATCACGACGTCGCGATTCACAGCGACCGCGACCCGTTTCCCGCCGAGATCGAGTCCTTCGAGGAGC
The DNA here is from genome assembly GCA_002709835.1 of Deltaproteobacteria bacterium. Taxonomy (GTDB): domain Bacteria; phylum Myxococcota_A; class UBA9160; order UBA9160; family UBA4427; genus UBA4427. Next base: position 497 of record PAQX01000104.1, on the reverse strand, counting down.
TCCGAGATCGTACACGCGGCTTCGAGGCGCTTGCGCTCCCCGTTCACGTCGACCTCGATCGCACTCATCTCCGGAATCCTCCGTACCCGTCGCCTCGGAACGTACCCGACGCGTTCGCGACGCGCCGGGCACAACAGCCGGAAGAGTGCGGATTCGGTAGGCTTCGCCTGCCCCCGGGAGACCCCCTGCATTGACGATCGACCCGGATCAACTCGCGTCCGCCGAGCAGCGCCCGGCCTGGGCCTGGATCGACCGCGCCGCGCTGCGCCAGAACGCGCGCCGCGCGATCGAGCTCGCCGAGGCCACGATGGAGCTCGCCACCGCGGCCGAACTCGCCCACTTGGAGCACCTGGACCGCGTCGCCGCGCGGGCGGGCGTGCCCGTGCTCGTGGCCGCGGCCGCCGCCGAGGCCGCGGAGGGCCCCGACGGCGCGCTGTCGCCGGCCGGCGCGGCCAACGCCGAGCGCGCGGCCGCCGCCGCCGCGCGCGCGGCCGTGG
>PAQX01000103.1 GCA_002709835.1 Deltaproteobacteria bacterium | reverse complement strand
GCGTTCGTGTCGAGCCCGCTGGCGAGTCCACCGAAAGTCGGGCGTCCAATGAGTCCGGTTGCCATGACCTGAACCTCGAAGTCGTGTCGATCGCTGCGCTCGGGACGAGCGCGAACGTCGGATTCCAATTTCCGCTATCGGCGGACGGATCGGCTGCGATGAGGCTCCCGCGCCGAGCGTTTCAACTCGAAAGCGGGACATCCCCCTGGGCCGAATCGCGGGGCTGAGCGAGTGCACGCATCACGACGCCCCAGTTCTCGATCCGCGGCTTGATCTCATACTCGAGGAGGTCGGCGATACGCAGCGGGTCTTCCTGGGCTTGCGCCTCGACCAGTTCCTGGAGCCACGGGAAGATCTCTCCCTGCACCGCCGCGAGGTCCTCCGCTGCGTTCGCCAGGATCGAGGCGACCGAATGCGTGATCCCCGTGAGCACGGTCAGCGAGTCGGTCACGTTCGCGAGGATCTCGTTTCCGCGATCGCTGCGGGCCGAGCGGAACTCGCCGACGCAGCCATCGATCGCCCCGGCGATCCGGCCGCAGTAGTCGGCCCCCTGTTCCAGCACCGAGAGTGCGACGACCCGGGTCGGCCGTCGCTGGATCGCGACGCGGTCGACGCCGTCGAGGGGATGCCGTTCGAGGCCCCCCAGGTCGTCGGGCGACAGGGTCTCTCCGTCGACTTCGACCGACACGACGACGGATTCCTCACCGTCGGTGTCGATGTTCTCGGCCATCGAGACGAGTTCCGCGAGGTTCGCGCAGTCGGTCGTGTCGAGGCGCTTCGCTTCGCCATTGAGAATGAGGTCCATGGGGTCCCTTCCTAACGCAGCCGCGGGATTCAGGCGGCCGTCACCCGCACGAGAGAGCAAACCCGATGCCAACCCCGGATGAATTCGACACCCGTCGCATCGATCGGGTCCCGTCGGCTTTGATCCGGGTACGGGCCTTGCAATTCCCTTCCGTACTCCCAACCGGACCCGGTCTACGCGCCTCTGGGCGCTTCCCGGGATTGCGAGACGAAAGACATGCATTCAGATCGAAACACGCAGGCGGAAGAGACTTCCTACCTGTCCGACCCGTCCCCCACCGCGCCCCGCTTCGTCGCAGAGGTCTCAAGCAACCACCAATGCGACCTCGACCGGGCGCTCCGCTTCGTCGATCGCGCGGCGGAGATCGGCTGCGACGGGGTGAAGTTCCAGCTCTTCCGGATCGACGAGCTCTTCGCACCGGAGATCCTGCGACAGAGCGCGACCCACCGGGCGCGCCGCCGCTGGGAGCTTCCGGAGCGGTTCCTGGCGCCCATCGCCCAGCGTTGTCAGGACCGAGGCATCGCCTTCGGGTGTACCCCCTTCTATCTCGACGCCGTTAACGCCCTCTCCCCCTTCGTGGACTTCCTCAAGATCGCCTCCTACGAGCTGCTCTGGGACGACCTGCTCGTCGCCTGTGCGCAGACGGGTCTCCCCCTCGTCCTCTCGACCGGCATGGCGACCCTCGACGAGGTCGCGCACGCCGCTCGCGTGATCGAACGCGCCGGGGGCCGCCACCTCACCCTTCTCCACTGCGTGTCGGGCTATCCGGCCCCCGCTGCCGAAGCGAACCTCGCAGCAATCGACCGCCTCGCCGCCCTCCACGAGGGCTTCGACGGCCTCCGCGTACGCTCCGGCTGGTCGGACCACACCGTCGAGCCCGGCGTGATCTATCGCGCTGCGCACGCCCACCCGACGGAGATGATCGAGTTCCACCTCGATCTCGAAGGGGAAGGCGACGAGTTCGAAAGCGGTCACTGCTGGTTGCCCGACGACATTCAGGAGACGATCGCCCAGGTCCGGACCGGCTTCCGCGCCGAAGGCCACGGCGACAAGCGTCCCTCGGACGTCGAAAGCGAAGAGCGTTCCTGGCGCGCGGACCCGAGCGACGGGCTGCGGCCGCTCCGCTCTCTTCGGCACCAGTGGTCCCCCCTCGCGCGATGAAGCCCCCCCTCTCCGCGATCGACTTCATCGTGGCGGGCGGTGCCGGCCTCGGCCTCGGCCACGTGGTGAGAAGCGCCCGACTCGCGCGCGAGGCGTTGCGACGGGGCTTCGAGGTGCGCACTTTCCTCGAGGGCGACGACGCCGCACGAAGCGTGTGGGCAAGCGCCGCAGGATTCGAGGCGACGGGTCGCGCGGAGCGCTCCACACCCCTCGCGCCGGTCGTCGCTCTCGACCTCCCGACCGCCAAGCACGCCTGGCTCGAGCGACTCGCGAAGAACGCCTCGCGCCCGCTGATCGTCGACGACGCCCGCTCCTATCCTCGGCTCGCGGAGGGCCCGCCCGGCTGGCGGGTGCTCCCCGGGCTGCACCATGCGCCGACCGAAGGCTCCGACGCGCGCGACGAAGCCGGACACGCCCTGCTCTCGGGACCGCGCTACGCCATCCTGCCCGAGGCCCATCGACGGTGCGCCCGGCGTCCCCTCGAGGGTCGCGAGGGCATCCTCGTCTCGCTCGGAGGCGCGGACCCGAACCGTCTCGGCCCGCCCCTCGCCCGCGCGGCACGGTGTGCGATCGATGCTCTGGACGAAGCCAGCCCTCGCGGCGCGCGATCGCGTGTCGACGTCGTCTTCGGCGCTGCGTTCCAAGATCCGGGCAATCGGGACGCCGATCGACTGACGGAGCTCGGCTGCACGGTGCACCACCGCCTGCCCGCCGACGCGATGGCGGATCGGATGCGGACCGCTCGACTCGCCGTCATCGGGTTCGGCACCAGCCTGACGGAGCTCGCCTGGCACGCGACTCCGTTCCTGACGGTCGCCCACCACGATCACGACCGCGGTCCATCCCGGGACGTCGAAGCCGCCGGTTTCGGCCGGAGCCTCGGTGCGGCCTCCACCCTGCCCCGGCTTCCGCTCGAGACCCGGATCCTGCGCGCCCTGCGCGACGACACGTGGCAGAGAGAAAGCGCCGACGCCGCGCACCACGCGCTCGACGGCGGACTCGGGGCGGCCCGTCTCTTCGATCGCGTGGCGACTGACCTGGCGCTCCGACCCGCTCGACATGCCGCGAAGCCCAACGCAGGACGTCGCGCACTCTCGTCGACCGACCGTTAGGCCGTCGGGAACGAGAAGTTCGGCTTCGCAGGGGCTTCTGCCTCGGGTCGCGCCGGCTCGATCGTCTTCTCCTCGTTCGCCTCCTCGTCGCCGAAAGAAGCCTCGAAGAGTTCGAACCATTGGCGCGCGTGTTCGATCCCCTTGGCCGCAGCACCGAACAGGTACTGCGATTCCTCGAGCAGATCTTCGTCCGTCGGCTCCTGCCGTTCCGTCCGGCGCGATGCGGCGATTGCGTTGTGGATCTCAGGCTGGACGAACATGTCGAGCCAGGCCGCGCGCTCGAGCTGGGTTCGAACGCGCTTCTCGTGCTTCGCCATGCGGCGCAGGATCTCGAGGCGCTGTTGGTCGTTCCGCACGGCGAGCAGCTTCGGGCCGCTCTTCAGGAGGAACTTCGAACCCTTCCGGGTCTCGGTATCGATCTTGTCGAGCACTTTCAGGCTCTTCTCGATCGCAGGCCGGAAGTCCTCGAGGGTCAACGGCTCGAACGCTTCGTGGACCTCGAGGATGTGACGGCGCGCGTCGATGCGCACGGTCGCGAACTCGTCGGCGAAGGACCGGAAGGTACGGTGCTCGACCTCGGGGATCCGCGCCCCGCCCTCCGTGCAGTTGATGAGCGAGACGCCGTGACTCTGGAAGTGCAGCCCCACCTCTCGATACTGCTCGAGAAAGGAGGCGTAAGCCCTCCAGGTAGGGACCTTTTCGCCCTCTTCCCAGCCATCGACCCAGACCACGCGCTGATCGGCCATGCCGCCGTTCTCCGGGTCAGGCGCCTTTTCCTTAAGGATGTCCGCCTTGGCGTTGATCCCGTCGAATCGGCACTGGCCGTCTTCCTTCATCTCGACTTCGACGAAGTCGTAGCTCGTCCCCTTGCCGTAGCGGCGCCCGTTCGTGAAGGCGAGATCCTGCCCGATCAGCGCGATCGGATTGCAGCCGAGGAGTCGGGCCATGCCGACGGCACCCTGTGCGACGGTGCCGCCCCCGATCGGAAAGAACTTCTCGCCCATGGCGCGCGCGATCCAGATGCCGAGCGCGCCTCCGGCGCCGGTCACCGTGAATTGGGCACGACTCGGGACGTCGAAGATGGCCGGATCCGCATCCGCGGACGGCGCGACGATCATGTCGGTCGTATCGCCGCAGTCGGTCAACTGATGGCTCACGTCGCGACTCTCGAGGATGTGGGTGAGATGCGGCTCGATCCCCGCCTCTCGAAGCGCGCGCGCGGTCTGACCGATTCCGATGATCACGACGCGATCCTGCAACTCGCGAAGCAGCGGCAACTGTTTATCGAGGGAGGGTCCCGCCGCGACGACGACGGCAGGCTTGTCCCGAAAATGTTCATGCAGCAGGCCCAGCTGAGGACGACTCGCGATCCGCTGACCGTTCCGGGCCGTCACCCAGGCCCAGGGCATGAGCATCTCGATCGAAGTCAGCTTCTGGACGTCGATCACGTCCTTGGCGTCCCGGGTCGCCTTCACGGCCGAGGAGACGGCCTCCTGATCGAGCCGCAGAACTGCGGGATGCGGAAACACACGCATGCGAAGCCCCGGCGAGTAGCGCGCGGAGAGCAGCCGCGTGAGAGACACGGGGTCACTCGCGAAGAAGAGATCCTTGTGGCCCGCGATCAACTCGGTGACGGAGAGGCGTTCGAGCGCCGCCTTCAGGCGTGCGAGGGAAGGTTCGTAGATGATCAGAGTCGACGGATTCTTCTCGAGGTACGGCGCGAACTGCGTTCCCATGCCGAACCCGACGGCCACCATCAGGTCCGCCGGCTCCTCGGCCATGCGCTCGGCGATCTGCTCGCCCTCGCGAACCGGATCGTAGGCGGAGCCCAGGCGAACCCCGTGATCCACGAGGACCTTTGCGCCCCGCGGCCCCACCTCCTCGAAGACCCCCTCGGTCGAAGCGGCGGCGAGATCGTCCACCAGGTCGATGCTCCGCTTCTTGATCGCAGCGACGTTCTTTTCAAAGACCGCTCGTGATGCCAACACCATTCTCCGTCCGATAAATGAGGCCCTGCTGTCGGACCCGGGCCCGGTCGATGGTCGCGCCGTCGACCGGATCGAAGCCTTCGATCGCGAAGCGGAAGGCCAAACGACCGCGCAGGAAGCTCGCGCGGGTCTCATCCGACTCCGCCGCCGTGTGTCCGAGCCGCAGAAAGAAACCTTCGTCGACGTCCTCGAAATCGAGCATCGGCACGACCGCAGCGCTCGCCCGGTTCGTGCTCACCAGGACGCCTCGCTCCCGGTCCGCCAACGCGACCCAACCTTCGGTCGCGCCCAGACAAGAGGTCGCCGTCACCGAGGACGAGACCGCGTCCGACTGTCGGATGCGCGCTCCCTCCGGAAGGCCTCGCCACTCGACGCCCGCGCCGCCGTTGACCGTCCCGTATCGCAGGCTGCCCCGGTCCCATGCGTCCGGGCGAAGCGTGACGGTGCCGAGGCGCAGGCTTGCGAGGCGCGCGTCGTGGAAGGACAGGTCGTGCACCACATCGAGTCTCGGGCTCGTTCGATAGACGAAGAAGCGCTTGCGCCACGGACCGAAGGCCGACTCGAAAGTCCCTTCGAGGGCGACCCGAACCGGCCCCGACCACGCCTTGCGAAGCACGAGTCCCGTGTTCGTCAGATCCGTGCGCTTCTCCGCGTGCTCCGTCAGCGCGACGACGTGGCCGCTGTAGAAATCCGGGGTGTATCCGATCGAATCGAAATGACCGTGCGGGATCGTGCCGAGCACGGGCGTGCTTCCCAGGATCGGAAAGGCCAGCCCCTCCAGCGCCCCACCGCGGTGGTTCAAGAAGCGCGCCTGAACGGACTCGGTCCCGATCTCGTGAACGACGTGATCGGTCTCGTCCTCGACCGACCGACCTTCCCCGGACACGAACGCGAGGGAGAGCTCTTCGCCGGGAACGAGTGTCGGCGTCAGGACGAGCACCGCTTCGCGAATGCTGCCGTCCCGGTAGCGACCATGGACGTCGATCTGGTGATCGGCTTCGCCGAGGGCGCGCCCTTCCCGAACGACGACCTCGAGATCCCGGTGACGCCCCGGCGCGAAGCGCAGCGGGATCTCCACCGGCATCGCGTCCCAGGACCGAGACCCCGGATGAGTGAGAACCACGTCCTCACCTTCGGACAGGGGCGGTGCAAGCTCCGCGAGTCGGCCGTCGCTTTCCGCCTGGGCCAAGCCCATACCGGCCTCGAAGCTTTGGATCTTCTCCTCGGTCGCCCGGGTGCGGAAATCGCTGCGCCAGAGATCGACCAGCGCGCGCCCATCGATCCCTCCGCGTCGGTCCGGGGCGAGGCGGCGGACCCCCCGCTCGGTTCGCAGGAGTGCCTCGCAGCGCGTGTTCATCGCGAGACCGTCTCGCCCCGACACGGCCCATCGCGTCGGGTTGTAACGAGGCTGCTTCTTGCACGGGAGCGGATCCTCGGGCGACGCCAGCGAGACCGGCTCCTTCTCCGTCCGAGGGGGCTCCACTTCGCTCGGCAGCACGAACTCGAAGCGGTCGTCCCCCGCGAGCCGCTCGAAGATGCCGAGCAGTCGATCCATCTCTGCCCCGGGCGCGCCGTCGGGCACCTTGCGTGAGGGCCGATAGTCGAAGATCTCCACGTCGCCGCCGTAGGCGCACAGCGCCTGGGCGCCCTCTCGTTCGGAAAGCGCCTCGACGTAGTCGAGAAGATCCGACTCCGGAATCTGGCCGTGGGCGACGCGCTGCACCTTCTGGAACACGATCGAGTCGTTCCAGAGCACCATCGGGCCGGGCCCGTTTCCCACGCGCAGTCGCGCCGGCCGGCAACGCAGCGGTCGGAGCTCCGGACGGCGCGCCGCCGGATTGTTCCACTCCATCACGATCCGTTCGGCCCCGGCCTCCTGATAGATCGGGGCGAGCCCGTCGGACCAGGTCTGTTCGTTCACGAGCCACGTGGAAGGGGTCCGCCCGAGGAGCTCGGCATAGCGTTCCGCGCCGAGCTTCAGGTTCAGCCGGTTGATCTCGGTCGGCGCGAGGGGCGCGACGATCTGCGCACGTCCCGAACCGATCGGCTCGACGAGCCCGTTCTCGACGAGGCCAATGAATCGTTTGACCCACTCCGGATCTTCGGCCAGCAGGATCTCGAGGGTACGCGCGCTCAACTCGAATCCCATACGGATGCCCAGCCGCTCCGGGAGCGACAGAAGCGGCCAGTAGCAGCGCGCGAGCACCGTCGGTCGGTCGTTCTCGGGCAGGGCCGAAAAGTCGAGATTCGCATGAAAGGCCGTGAAGAGGCGGAACGATTTCACGAGCCGCCTCTTTCGAGCGCCCGGAAGCCCGCGTCGATCGTCCGCGATTGATCCGCTTCGGTGAGCGTCGGGAACATCGGCAGCGAGAGCAGCCCGAGATAGGCGGCTTCCGTCTTCGGCAGGTCGCCCCAGGCCGTCCCGAATCGCTTCCGATAATAAGGCTGGAGATGGATCGGGATGTAGTGGACCTGGACCCCGACGCCGTCATCGTGGAGATGCCGATGGATTTCCGCGCGCCCCCCCTCGATCAGACGGATGGGATACAGGTGCCAGGCCGATCGGGTTCCGGGCCGCTCGAGCAGCCCCTCGATCCGCTCTTCGTCCGCGAAGGCCGCGTCGTAGCACGCGGCGATCTCGCGCCGCCGGGCCATGTTCTCCTCGAGCCGCGCGAGCTGGCTCGTTCCCAGAGCGGCCGCGAGATCGGGGAGTCGGTGATTGCCGGAGAGCGCATGCATCTCGTACCCCCCCCCGCCGCATTCCTCGGCGCGAAGCGCATCGGGGAGTCCGAGGCCCACGTGTCCGTCCGCCTCGCGTTCGACGCCGTGCTCCCGAAGCCTTCGGCATCGCTCCGCAAGGTCCGCATCTCGCGAAAGCACGGCCCCACCTTCCCCCACCGCGACATGTTTCGCCGGATGGAAAGAGAAGCAGGCCGCATCCGCGTCGGCCCCGACGAAGCCCGTGCCGCTCGCGGCGCCGAGCGCATGACATGCATCCTCGACGAGGAACCGATCGGGCCCGAGCACCGTGCGTAGTCCCTCGACATCTCCGGCGTGCCCCGCGTAGTGCACGAGGACGGCGCCGCGGGTCCGCGGGCCGACGTGCCGGGCAACCTCCGCCGGGTCCAGCATCAGAGTCGAGGGATCGATGTCCGCGAAGACCGGGGTGGCGCCGCACAGCAGCACGGCGTTCGCGGTCGCCAGGAAGGTCAGCGACGGCACGATCACTTCGTCGCCGGGCCCGACGCCGAGCGCACCGAGCGCGATCTGGAGCGCCGACGTCCCGCTGGATACGGCAACGGCATGCGCAGCCCCGACCCGCTCACACAGCGCCCGCTCGAAGCCGGCAACGGCCGGCCCCTGCGTCAGTCGCGACGACGTCAGCACCTTGAACACGGCCTCTCGGTCCGTATCCCGGATCTCGTGCTGGCAGTAGGGAATCATGGCGTCTCCGGAACCGCCGAAAGCTCAGGAGCAGCGGGCGCCGCCGTCGGGCTCGCGGCCATCGTCTCCGCGACGAAGGCGCGCAGGTCCTCGACGCTCATCCACTCGTCGTTCGAATCGCTCGAGTACGCGAAGCCGTCCGGAAGCGCGCGCCCTGCCACGGTCGGCTCGGGCGCACTTCCGCTGTCCGGCCGCACTACGTAGTGGAGACCACAGTCCGTGGTGTTGCGTGATTCCTCTGCGGTCAGCAGCACCTCGTGGAGCTTCTCTCCGGGGCGACGACCGACTTCCTCGATCCGCGCGGTGGGCGCGATGGCCCGGGCGAGATCGACGATCCGCATGCTCGGAATCTTCGGAACGAAGATCTCTCCGCCCTGCATCTGACCGACCGCGTGCAGTACGAGATCGACGGCTGAATCGACCGAGAGCCAGAAGCGCGTCATACGTCGATCGGTCAGCGTCAGCACGCCGCTCGCCGCCTGCTTCTGGAAGAGCGGAATCACGCTGCCTCGGCTGCCCATCACATTGCCGTAACGGACACAGGCGAAGCGGAGGTCCTGTGAACCGGCGTAGACGTTGCCGTGCACGAAGAGTTTCTCCGCACACAGCTTCGAGGCGCCGTAGAGATTGACGGGATTGACGGCCTTGTCCGTGGAGAGCGCGATCGTGCGCTTCACACCAGCGTCGATCGCCGCATCGACCACGTTCTGGGAGCCCAGGATGTTGGTCTTGACCGCTTCCGCCGGGTTGAACTCGCAGATCGGTACGTGCTTGAGGGCCGCTGCGTGCACCACGAGATCGATCCCGTGCATCGCCCGCTCGAGCCGGTCGCGATCCCGGACATCGCCCAGGAAGAAGCGCACGCGTCGATCGTGACCGAGGCTCCCGGCCATGTCGTACTGCTTGAGCTCGTCCCGGCTGTAGACCCGGATCGTGCAGTCGGGAATCGTGTCCAGGAGCCGGCGTACAAACGCCTGCCCGAAGGATCCGGTTCCACCGGTCACGAGAATCTTGGGAGAGGCGCCGAGAACGGCGTCCACGTTGCTGTCGTTGCCCTCGAGCGCGGGCCGCGCTTTTATCCATGCCACGCAGGACACCAACGCAAGAGCGATGCCAATCTGGGGCAGCGGAGGCGCAACCAGATCGCGTTAGGCGGAACTTTATTCCGCCTCCGCTTTCAGGCTGAAAGCGCGCGTTTCATCCGGGGAAATGAAGCGCTCGACCGCGGGCTTGATCAGCCGGGAACGGCGGCGCTGGCTTCCGGCGCGCTCGACGGGCGCTTCGAGATCTCGACCCACGCTTCGTTCAGCGTAGAGAGAACTCCGGAGGCTTCATCCAGGGGTTGTACCGAGCCGCGGGCGTTGGCTTCGAGAAGGCGGTCGGTCACGTAGAAGTAGAGTGAGTCGAGATTCTTGGCGATCTCTCCGCCCTGCTCGAGATTCAGGCTCTGCTGAAGCTCGCTGACGATCGCGAGGGTTCGCGCGATGGCGTTTGCCCGGCCGGCGACGTCGCCCTCGGTCTGGGACTGCTTTGCCTGGCGAAGGAATCGGAGCGCCCCTTCGTAGAGCTTGACGATGACCATTTCCGGAGTCGCCGTCTTGATCTCCATTTCACGATATCGAGCGCCCAATTCGTTCCCTCGTTCTGCGAGCTGTCGAGCGCGCGTTCGCGCTCTTCCGATTCGGCCCGAGAGAGCCACCCTGCTCTCCTCGGCCTCTGTGTCGACTGTCTGTAGCGGGCCTTCCGGGTCGACGACCGAAAGACCCCCGCCCTCTCGCTCGCGCCCCACCTCGCAAGGAGGAGGAGCGCGAGCTCGAGGTCAGGAGCGGCGTCCTATCCGAGAAGCGACAACGCGCTCTGGGTAGACACGTTCGCCTGGGCGAGCACCGAGATGCCCGCCTGCTGGAGAACCTGGTTCCGCGTGAGCTCTGCCGTCTCACTCGCGAAATCCACATCGCGGATTCGCGATTCGGCCGCGGAGGTGTTCTCCTGCGCAACCGCCAGCGATCGGATCGAAGACTCCAGACGGTTCTGCACCGTACCGAAGCTCGCGCGAAGCGAAGCGACGGTCGAGATCGCCGAGTCGAGCGACGAGAGCGCCGCCCGGGCCTGCGTCACCGTGCTGATCGTGTCCCCGTCGAGACCGATCGCGGACGCACGCGAATCGACCGACTGGATAGAGATCCGGTCGTTGCTCGTGGCGTCGACGCCGATCTGGAACGTGGTCGAGCCACCGCCCTGGAGCACGTTCGTTCCGTTGAACGACGTGACCGCCGCAATCCGGTCGATCTCGGCCACGAGATCCTGGAACTCGTTGTCCAGGGTCTCTCGTTCCTCATTGCCGAGGGTGCCGTTGGCCGCCTGGATCGCCAGCTCACGCTGACGGATCAGGATCGAGCTGACCTCGTTGAGCGCGCCTTCACCGACCTGCAGAAGCGAAATGCCGTCGTTGGCGTTGCGCTGTGCCTGTCCGATCGAGCGGATGTCGGCTCGGAACTGTTCCGAGATCGCCAGACCCGCCGCGTCGTCCGCCGCCCGCGTGATGCGGAGACCGGAAGACAAGCGCTGCAAGCTCTTCTGCAGCTCACCGGTCGAGTTGACCAGGTTCCGCTGCGCGTTGATGGATGCAATGTTCGAATTGACGCGAAGTCCCATATTCCTTCTTCCTCCGTGATGTCTGGGTTCGTCGTCCTTGACGATCCCACCCCGTTCCGGGGCGACCCGTGCTTCCCTCGAAGCGCGGGCCCATTGACACGGGGGACTAGTGCAATGGCGATGCCAGACTCCCCGGCGTGCACTCCGTGCGCAGCAGGGGTTCAGGCATCGGCAACTCGCTCCCCAAGTACGCGATCACCGACTTCTGGCGCCGAGAGCCCGCCATTCCCGCTGCCCCCCGGACGTTTCAGGTCGCAGGCGGAGTCCACTTATCGTTTCAGATTGCGTTTCGCCTCGAAGCGCTTCGCCGCCATCACGGCACGAGACGCGTCGAGAGGCGAGGATGGACCGGTATCGATCTTGCTTTTCCGGAGGGAGGCTCTCCACGCGCGGCGAGCGCTGCCCAGCGCGTGGCGAGTAAAAGGGAGCAAGACGGTGGCCACCCTCCGAAACATCATGCCGATTTCCCGCGACGACGCCGAGAGCGAAACGGGATGGCTCGCCATTCCGGCGGCGGGGGAACCGGAGATTCGAATCGGGTTCGCCTCGATCGAGGAACGGCGTCGCGTGCTCGACTGGCTGAACGACGGGCTTCGTGCGGGCCGCCCCGGCCGGTTGGTGAGCGAGTACCCGCTCCTCTTCGAACGCAACGCGTCGGCGGTCCACCTGACCGTCTGGGAAAACGACGCGCCGGTCGCTTTCTGCACGCTCTGGGCCGTGACCTTCCGGGTCGGCGTTCACCGCCTTCGCACCGGTCTGATCTCCCTCGTGTACACGGATCCCGCCGCTCGGGGTCGCGGTCACGCGCGAGCGGTCGCCCAGGCGGCAATCGAGCAAGCGGGGCGACTGGAGCTCGGGCTCCTCGTCCTGTGGAGCGAGCTCGACCGGCTCTACCGTCCGCTCGGCTTCGACCGCGCAGGGCACGAGTCCCTGCTCGTCCTCGACGCGCTACTCCTCGAACAGGCCATCGATACCGCGCGCCCCGATCCCGGCCTCCGGGTCGAGAGGGTCTCGCCAGCAGACTGGCTCGAGATCGAGCGACTGCGCGGCTTTCGCACCTGTCAGCTCGAGCTCGACGGGGGAGAGCTCGCGCGTGCACGAACGATTCCCGACCTCGAGGTGCGCGTCGCGAAGGATTCCCACGGCATGCGCGCCTTCGCCCTGCGCGGACGCGGGGACGACTTCCAGGAGGTGGTTCACGAATGGGGCGGCGATCCGGAGGCCGCTCTCCTGTGTTGCCAATCCCTCCTCGAGGCTTGCGCCCCCTGGAATGAACTGTTTTTGATGACGCCTCCGAGCCACGACCCGCTCGCGTGGCGCCTGCGGCAGGCCGGCGCCCATCGCGTCCACCAACCGATGGGCTGGATGAGGATCGCGTCCCCGGCAGCCTTCGCGAAGGACATCGCGGCGATGCTGCCTTCTCTTTCGGAGCTCTAGATCCGGGTCGTCGAAGACGAACCGGGGCTCCCTCGCCTCCTCGCGCTCCGCAGTGGTCTCGGCGAGGTTCATCTCCAGCAGAGCCAGCTCTTCGAAGCCCTCTTCGGCTCCGCGAATCGGCTCGACCGAACTCCGATCGCCCGGCGCGTCACGCCGGTCCTGGGCGAGGCCAACTTCAACCAGCTACCGGTCCCCTTCTTCGTCTGGGGCCTGGAGTCCATTTGATCAGATGATCTGGGTGACCCGACTCGACGGCGAACGCGTTCTGTTGAACGACGATCAGGTGCTCTTCGTGGAAGCGACCCACGACACGCTGCTGGTGTTGTCCAGTGGGGATCGTCTGCGGATCCTCGAGAGCCCGGAGGAGCTGGTGGACCGCGTGGCTCAGTGGCGCCAACGCATCATGGGCCTGTCGCTGCTCCACGAGCTCGAACCCGACCCGATCGGACCCGGGGAATGATGGACCGACTCGTTCTGTTCGGACTCCTGCTCGGTCTGGGCGCCCTCGTGGGCACCCAGCTTCTCGAAGGCGGACACGTCGCAGCCCTGCTTCAGGGGCCTGCAGCGGTCATCGTCGGTCTGGGTACGCTCGGGGCGACCCTCTTCTCGTCGACCGGCGAGGCGCTCGCGGCCGCTCGAAGAGAGCTGCGCCGGATGCGCTTGCCCGCCGCCGACCGCCGGCACGCGATCCCGACACAGTTTCGGGATCTCGCCTTCATCGCCCGCAAGGACGGCCTGGTGGCCCTCGAACGCCACCTCGCCGGGGTCCCCACGCCCTTCATGCAGCGGGCGCTCCGCCACGTCATCGACGGCTGCGACGAACCTCAGCTCCGCGCCCTCCTCCGCGCCGACGTCGACGCGCGGATTCGCGCCCGACTCGTCGGGGCCTCGGTCTTCGAGACCGCCGGCGGCTACGCACCCACGATGGGCATCCTCGGTGCCGTGCTCGGCCTCGTCCGCGCGATGGAGTCCCTCTCGGATCCGGACGCGCTCGGTCAGGGCATCGCCGTCGCCTTCATCGCCACCATCTACGGCGTCGGCCTCGCGAATCTCCTGCTGCTCCCGGTCGCCACGCGCATCCGCCGCCAGGTCGAGGATGCCGTCCACGAAGAAGAGATGGTCATCCAGGGCGCCCTCGGCCTCCAGGCCGGCATCGCTCCGCGCATGATCGAGCGCCTGCTCCTCGCCCAGATCCAGAGCGAAGAGCCCCGAGCGTGATCGAGCGACAGCCGCACAAGTCCTTGATCCCCGTGGATCCGGAGGAAGGGGGAACCGGACGCGACCGCTGGCTGCTGTCCTACGCCGACTTCGTGACGCTTCTCCTCGCGCTCTTCGTGGTGCTCTACGCGAACGCGCAGAGCGACGAGCATCGAGACGCGAGTCTCTTCGAGGGAATCCAGGCCGCGTTCGTCTTCGATTCACTCTCCCCGGCTCCGGTCCCCGCGAAGGCGCAGGCGCCGGGCGCGAAAGCCGCGACCGACGAAGCCCTGGCGCCGGTGCCGGTGCTGCTTCAGCTCGAAGAAGATCTCGTCGACGTCATCGAGAGGACGCCTCGCGAACCCGGAGAGGATCCCGGCGTCTCCCTCCACCAGACCGAACGCGGTCTGATCATCCGCCTCGCCTCCACCGAGTTCTTTCCTGCCGGTGGCGTGGCGATCCCCAAGACGCGCCGGGCCGCCCTCGCCGCGATGGCGCCGGTCCTCGCCGCGACGACGGCCTCGCTCCAATTCGAGGGGCACACGGACGACCAGCCCGTCGGCGAAGGACCCTACCCGTCGAACTGGGAGCTCTCCTCCGCACGAGCCGCGGCCGTCGCCCGTCTCTTCATCGACGATCACGATCTCGCTCCGGGACGGATCAGCGTGATCGGTCACGCGGCCCAACGGCCGATCGCGGACAACGAAGACGTCTCCAGCCGTGCCCGCAACCGGCGAGTGGACATCGTCGTCCTGGAGGACGGCGAGCTCGTCCCCGATGGCGGGAGCGGTGGAGCGCGGGATGCCCTGGACGCGCTCCTCGAAGAGCTCCCGCCGATCCCCAACGAGGTGGACGAGAGCCTTCGGGCCGCGCCGGCAGGCCCCCAGCCCGAAGACATCCCGCTCCCCTGATCGGGGAGCCGTTGTCCTGCGACGAGCGCACGCCGTGCGCGCTGGGCTACGGCGCCGCGACGTTGGCGGCTTCCGTCTCCGAAGTCTCCTCGGACCCGGCCTGCAGCATCGGGATCGGCGCACGCGTCGTGTAGCGAGGATCATCGCTGACGACCTGCATCCCCTTCCGGTTGGCGGCGTTCACCACCAGCGGCGCCACCAGGTTCAGGAAGATCTCCTTGCCGGAGAGACTGACGATGCACAGCAGCTCGACGTCCTCGCGCCGCTCGATCCCGAGCGTCGCGAGATGCTCACGCTCCACCGGCGGATCGTAGTTCGGGAAGAAGCCCCAGGGCGACGTCACGACGAAGGCGAGATCCGGATCGTCCAGGCTGACCAACCAGGCCAGCGCCGAGTCCGGCGCATGCTCCATCAGGATGAAGCGACGCTTCTCGGGAAATCCCGGGAGCGGCTCAAAATGGACGACGTCTTCCGCCGGCACCTCGATCCGTCCCACCCGTCGACTCTCGAAACGCACCAGTTCGCTCATCGTTCGTTCCTCCCGACCGCCTGGGCCATCCCGCCCGATCCGGCGGTCGCCCGCTTCTCCACCTGCGCGAGGTCGGAGAGCATGGACTTGCTCACACCGGCGGCTTCGACGTTCGCCGATGCCACCCGTTCGAAGATCTCCTCGCGGAAGATCCCCACTTCTTCTGGAGCGTCGATCGCGATGCGCACCTGCCCACCCGTCGACGCCACCACCGTCACGCGCACGTCCGGACCGATCCGGACGCTCTCTCCGTGTCGTCTCGTCAGTACCAACATGTCATTCCCCTGGAGGTTCGAGGTTGCCCGGTCGGCCGGAGGCCTCTGCCTCCGTGACCGGTAGAGATAATTGAGCAGCGTCGGCTGGATCAGCCGCGCGTTCACCTGCAGGCTCGCCTGGAGGCCGGCCTCCTGGGCCGTCAGGTCCGAATAGACCTCGAACGCATCCGCGTCTTCGAGGAAAGAGATCTGCGAAGCGAGATTCTGTTCCTGGACCCGGAGCCGCTCTTCGAAAGAATCCGCCTTCCGATCCGCTCCACCGAGGACCGTCCGCTCGAGTACGAGATGGTCAAACGAGTTATCGATGTCCGTGTGCGCGTTCGTCACTTCCGAGTTGTTGCCCTCGTCGATCGCGGTCCAGAGCCGGCTGAGTGCGACAAAAGCATCATTCGCGCCCTGGAAGGCGGCGGAGCCGTCGCGGGTCACTTCGATGTAGACCCCGTCGTCGATCTCGACCTCGATCGCGCTGGCGTCGCCAGTAAAGGTCACCGTCGGCACCGTCCCGGTCCCGAAAGCCCCCGTCACGCTGAATGCGGGTTGGTCCGAAGCGAGTCCCGAGAACACATAGCCCCCGCCCGGCGCACGGACGTTCGCGAAGCTTGCAAGCTCTTCAAAGAGATGGGCCAACTCGGTCTTCAGCACATCCCGTGTGTCTTCGCCGCCATTAGTGGCGTCGCTCGCGGCCTCTATTGCGAGCTCTCTCGCCCGAGACATGACCTCTGCCGCGCCGGAGAGCGCTTCCTCGGTCGTACGCAGCCGCGTGCGGGCCAGATCGATGCTCCGGAGAAAACGGCCCGTCTGGGTCGAGGCGTCCTTGAGGAAGAGGACCCGGCGATAGTCAGCGGGGTCGTCCGAAGGACGATTGATACGCAACCCAGTGGCCGCCATCTCCTGGGTCCGAGCCAGCCGGTTGCGCTGGGCACCGAGCTGATCGATCCCGACTCGGACGAGCATGGACTGGGTGATGCGCATTTCGATCTCCTGAATCGCCGTCCGCCTAGAGGGCGTCGAAGAGGTCCTGGATCATCTGGGTCACGGTTCGCACGACCCGGGCATTCGCCTGGAAATTCGACTGAAGCTTCACGAGGTTGGCGACCTCCTCGTCGATCGATACCGTCGAGATCGAATCCCGACGATCCTGAACCGTCTTGAGCAGCGCTTCCTGCTGCTCGAGACCGCGCACCGCGCTTCGCGAGCGCTGGCCGATGTCGGCGGTCAGGTTGATCAGGTTCGCAGCGATCCCCGTCTGGTTCCCGGTCGGAGTCCCCGGCATGTCGCCGGCGAGATAGCCGGCGGTCACCCGAGTCGTCCGGATGTCCTTCAGCCGCTCGACCCACGTCGTATCGCCGGAAAGCGCCGCGCCCCGCGGAGGAGGCGTGGCAGGCGGCGGGTCAGGCGGCTCCGGCGGAGAGCCGGCCGCGATGTTGTCCGTCGTCCCGCCCTGACTCGGATCGATGGCCGCAGCGAGCCGCAGGTCACGCGCCGCGCCGTCGATCGTCGGGCGCGCGCTCATGTCCGCGAAGAAGTCGTTTTCCGAACCGTCGACGAGGCCGAGGCCTTCCCGGTGAACGGTGTTGAAGTTGTCCACCAGCGTGTAGACGAAGGCATCGAGCTCGGCGATCGTGCCCGCGATCACCTGGTCGCGCCCCTCGATCAGGGCGCCCAACTGGCCCCCGCTGATCTGATTCGTGATGTCGTAGTTGCTGCCCGCCCCCTGGTAGTAGACGTTGGCGAACGTCGGGTCGAGCGGATTCGGATTGAGCGGATCCACGACCGCCTCGAGCTGACCGGCGACCCGCTTGTCGACGAGCGAAAGCCCGCCGGTCAGTCGGACCGAGATGGAGCCATCGTCCGCCCGGAGGGTCGTGATCTCGACCCGCTCCGCCAGCTCGAGCACGAGCTCTTCCTGCCGATCCCGGAGGTCGTTCGCGGGAGAAAGGGTCTCCGCCTCCGAGATCTGACCGTTCAGCTCGGCGATCTGCTGCGTGAGGCTGTTGATCTCGGGGATCAGGCCCGTGATGCCGCGATCGGCATCGCGTTGCAGCGTTCTCAGCTGAGTATCCCAGCGATGGACGGTGTCGACGAAGCTCTGCCCGGCCGAGAGGACCTGGGACCGTGCGACCGGCTGGCCCGACTCGAGGGAGTTCGAGAGATCGTCGAGTGCCGAGAAGAAGTTCGACAGCTCGTCCGTGAGGCCGTCGGTGAGCTGATCGTTCACGATCGCTTCGACCTCACGATAGAGAGACGCTTGCGCATCGAGCTCCGCGTGACGCGAGGTCTCGCTCACGAGGCGCGTCGTCACGAACTGATCGACGATCCGCTCGACCGTGAGCTGCTCGACGCCGGAGCCGATGGTGCCCGCGGCGTCCGGCTGAGGCGTTCCGGCAGTCAGGACCGCGCGCTGGCGCGAGTATCCGGGCGTATCGACGTTGGCGATGTTGTGTCCGGTGACCGCCATCCCTCGCTGGACCACGGAGAGTCCGCGGGTTGCCGTACTGAGTGCGTCGAAGAGTCCAGCCATGTCCCCTCCTCAGATCGCCGCGCGGATCAGACGGCCTCGGCCGTTGCCGCGCGCGGCGTCCTTCCCGGGGCCGTAGCCGCTGGGCTCCGGGACCGCCTGCCCGAGCAGACGGAGCGTGTCCTGAATCCGCCCGAGGGAGCGGTTCGCGAAGCGGTCGTTGGCGGCGAGCAATCCTCGCGTCGCCTCGATGAGCGCCGTGAGCCGGGCATGATGATCCGGCAGCGCCCCCGCGCGCTCGCCGAGCAACGGAAGCAGCTCTCCGAGTCGGCCGACCTTCTCGGCGACCCCGAGCCGAGCCGCGAGGAGCTGGGTCAGCTCGACCCGAGACTCACCGTGCAGACGCGCCTCGGCGGCGAGCGCCTGCTTCTCGGCGGTCGTGCGCTCCAGGTCGATCGGGTCGAGCGCCACGAGTTCCTGTTCTTCGCGCCGAAGCACCTGCTTGAAGCGGCGATAGGCTTCTTCTTCCGCCGCGAGCACGATCTCGAGCCGACCGACCACGTCGGCCAGGCCGTCGAACCGGGCGGGTTCCTGCATGATGGCGCTCATCGCTGCTCCTCCGTCAGCGCGGGCGCGTCCGCCACGGCTTCGCCGCGCGCACGGTCGAGCTGTCCTTCGAGCTGCTGGGCGAGACCGAAGCGTCCATCCTCGGCGATCAGCCGGGCGTACTCCTGGTACAGATGGTCCTGATACATCTTGCCGGCCTCGCCGCCCGAGAAGATCCCCCCCTCGTCCTTCGGCGCGGCCCTAAGCAGCATCTCACCCACGATGTAGGCCTCGAAAGACTTCAGCGCGGTCTTCTCGTCGGCGTTCTTGGTCACCACGTCGCCGAGGCTGTGCACGGTCGGGAGCGGCGGTGCCGTGATTCCGTCCATCAGAGCTTCTCCTGGGTCGGTCGAGCGTTTCGCATCACATCATCTCCACGTCCGCGGCCAACGCGCCGCTGGCCTTGATCGCCTGGATGATCGAGATCAGATCCGTCGGCGTCGTGCCCATCGCGTTCAACGCGCGGACGAGCTCGCCGATCGTGACCGTATTCTCGATCACGCTGAGATTGCTCTTCTCTTCGAAGGCCTCGATCTCGGTGTTCTGGACCCGAGCCGTTTCCCCCTGCCCAAAGGGCGCGGGCTGTGAAACCTGGTCCGTCCGATTCACGATCACCGTCAGGTTGCCATGGGACACCGCGACGGTGGACACGCGTACGCGGTCGCCCATCACGATGGTGCCGGTGCGCTCATTCAGAATGATGCGCGCCGCCTTGTCGGGCACGACGTCGAGCGCTTCGACGCGGGCCAGGAATCCGACGACGTCGTTTCGAAAGGCCTCGGGAACCCGCAGATCGAGGGTGCCCGAATCCCGCGCCGCTGCGACGCCGGGCGCGAAGGCTTCGTTGATCCGCGCGGCGGTCCGCTGCGCCGTCGTGAAGTCGGGATTGTGAAGCGAGATCTCGAACTCCTGACGCCCGACCAACGAGAACGGAATTTCTCGCTCCACGGTCGCACCACCGACGAGCGTCCCCACCGTCGGGTGGTTCTGGGAGACCGACGCTCCACCGCCCTGAACCGAAAAGCCTCCGACCGCCAGAGGGCCCTGGGCGATCGCGTAGATCTCGCCGTCGTTGCCGAGCAGCGGCGTCATGAGCAGCATCCCTCCTTCGAGGCTCTGGGCGTCCCCGATCGACGACACGACGGCGTCGATCTCCGAGCCCGTCCGAGCGAAGGCCGGCAGGTTCGCCGTGACCATCACCGCGGCGACGTTCGCGATCCGGATCGCTGCCGGATCGAGAGCGATCCCCATCTTGGAAAGGAGGCTCCGCAGCGACTGGGTCGTGAAGCGCGCGCCCGCCTTGTCCCCGGTGCCCCGCAGACCGACCACCAGGCCGTAGCCGATGATCTGGTTCGAACGGACGCCCTTGACGGAGGCCATGTCCTTCAGACGCGCCGCGTCTGCAGTCGTCGCCGTGAAGGCCAGCACGAGGCTGAGCGCGAGCAGTCCGCGCAAGAGCGTCTGCACGGTTCGCCGAGATCGATCGTGTGTCTGGGTTCGGAGCATCAGAACGGATACGCCCAATCGAGGAAGCGGCCCATGAAGCCGGGTCGCTGCTTGTCGTCGAGGACGCCCATCCCGTCGTAGGAGAGGCGCATCTCGGCGACGGAGTTGCTGAGCACGCTGTTTTCGATCGTGAGATCCTCGCGGCGAACGAGGCCCTCGAGGGAGATGTACTGAGCTTCGTGATTGACCACGACCGAGCGGCGCCCCTTGATGTGGAGCACGCCGTTCGGCAGGACCCCCACGACGCGACAGGTGATCACGCCGGTGAATCGGCCGCTCCGGCTGGTCGTCCCCTCACCGGTGAACTCGTTGTTCATCGTGCTCTGAACGACGTTGAGAGTCTCTCCCTGAGCTCGACCCGTCCCCTCGTCGTCGAACCCGAAGACCCGAAGCATTCCCTGGATCGGACTGGCGACGAGCTTCTGGAACCCGACGTCGGACGAGAGACCGACGTTGGAGATCCGATTTGCATCGGTCTCGGTTCGCGCATCGCCCTCGGCCTGGGTCTGTTCGATGATCACGACCGTCACGAGATCGCCGATGTTGGTCGCCTTCTCGTCGAAGAAGAGGAAGGAGCCGCTCTGCGTCGCCCCATTCCAGATCGAGCCGTCCTGGGTCCGCGCGGTCTGCGGGATCGTGAGCGGCTCGTAATCCATGGGCTCACGCCCTTCCCGCATCGAGGTCTCGACGCAGCCCAGGGTCGAGCCGATCAGGGTAACCAGAACGAGAAGCGCGATCCGATCAAAAAGCGACATGGACCCTCCCGTCGGAGTCGACACGGCCGGAGAGCTCGCGCTTCGAGTCGACGTTCACGACGCGAATCCAGTCTCCGAAAGCCCCGGCCTCCTGTGCCTTCCCGGTCGCGCTGATCTGGAGCGCCCCGGCATGAAGAACGATCTGCACGCGGTCGCCTCGTTCGACGAGCGGCACTCCTTCGACCTGTGAGCTGCGGAACGCGCGATCCTTTCGCAGGGATCGCTTCGCCCGGAGTCCGACGACCTCGGCGGTTTCGCGGACCACGTCGCGGGGCAGCCGGGTCGCGTCGCGATCCGCATAGACGAAATCACCAGGCGAGAGGATGCTGCCCATCCGGATGTCGCGCGTCGGGACGATCACGCGTTCGCTCCGACGGACATAGGGCGTGATCACGCCCCGCTTCACCAGCAGGTCGCCAGCGTAGAGCGAAATCGCGAGGGGAACGCGCCCGCGAAGCGGCTCCTGGGCTCGCGTCGAGATCTCGGTCCGCAACGTCCCGGGGAAGCGCTTGCGATCGACCGTGAAGCTGCGCAGCGGCGGGACGTCGAGGGTCGTCTTGCTCGAGACCGCTTCAGTCGACTCGATGCGTGCACGCACGAAACGCTCGATGTCCCGACGGACCTTGCGTTCGCCCTCGTCCGCCTGAACGGCATTCGCGAGCGTCACGAGCGCGAGCGCCCATCCGATCACGAGAAGTCCGACTCTCGAACGCTTCACTTTCGACCTCCGATTCCTCTTTCGCGGGCGGGGGGCCGCGACCTAGATGACCTGCGAATTACTGGGACAGCTGGGAAGCGATCCGCAGCATCTCGTCGCCTGCCTGGATGACCCGGGAGCTGACCTCGAAGGCCCGCTGCGCAAGGATCATCTGGACCAGCTCCTCCGCGACCTCGACGTTCGATCCCTCGAGGAAGCCGGCGGCGATCGAGCCGAAGCCGTTCTGCTCGGGAATGCCCGTCTCCGGATCACCGGATGCGTTCGTCGCTTCGAAGAGGTTGCCACCCGCCATGCGGAGACCCGCCGGATTCGCGAAGCGGACTAGGTTGATCTGACCGAGGTTGATCGGCTGGGAGTTGCCCGCCTGTTCGGCGTTGACCGTCCCATCCGGCAGGACCGTGACCGAGATCGCGTCCGGCGGGACCGTGATGTTCGGCATGAGCTGGTAGCCCTGGGCCGTCACGACGTTGCCGTCGCCGTCCAGCTTGAACGTGCCGTCTCGCGTGTAGACCGAATCGCCGTTCGGGCGCTGGATCTGGAAGAAGCCCAGACCGTCGATCGCCATATCCAGCTGATTCCCGGTATTGAGCCGGTCGCCCGCAGCGAAGATCGTATTGATCGCGGAGAGCTGGACGCCGTGTCCGACCTGGACGCCGGTGGGAAGCACCGAACCGTCGTCGCTCGCAGCCCCCGGCGCACGCAGGGTCTCGTAGAAGAGGTCCTGGAACTCCGCGCGGGACTTCTTGAAGCCCGTCGTTCCGACGTTCGCGATGTTGTTCGCGATCGTATCGATCTGTGCCTGCTGGGCCTCCATACCGGTGGCCGCCGTAAATAGAGCTCGCATCAGCGCATTCCTTCGATCAGTCTCTGGGTGGTTTCATCGTCGACCTGCATCGCGCGCACGTTCGTCTCGAAAGCGCGCTGGAGCATGACCATCGTGGCCAGCTCCCGAGAGGCGTCGACGTTCGAGCCCTCGATGGAGCCCGGAATGAATTGGTTCTTGTCGAGAACCTGCAGGTTCGCCTCCTCCGGCGCGGAGAAGACCGACTGCCCTTCTCGCACCAGCGATTGCAGATCCCCGAAATCCGCGATCTTGAGTCGACCGAGCACGTTGCCGGTCGAGTCGACGATCGCGCCGGTCTGGTCGATCCGGCTCGCGCTGTCGCGGACCTCGATCGTTCCGCCCTCGCCCTGAACCGGATATCCCGACGGCGTCGACAGCTCACCGCGGGTATTCACGATGAAGTTGCCCGCACGCGTGTAGCGAAGGCCCTGGGGCGTGAGGATCTCGAAGAAGCCCGGGCCATTGATCATCGCGTGCAGCGGGGAGCCGGTCCGCTCGACCGAGCCCCGCTCGAAGTTCGCGCCGATCTCGTCGGTCGCCACGAAGGCCGTCGACGGTGCCCCGGGAACGAGTTGCCCCGCCTCCTCCCGGAGCGACGACTCGAGCACCGCACGGAAGATCGACTGCGAGCGCTTGTAGCCCGGCGTGCCGACATTCGAGAGGTTGTTCGCGACGACGTCGAGGTCGCGCAGCTGCGCGGACGCTCCAGAAGCCGAGATGTAGGATTCGCTGCCCATGTGTTCCTCTGGCCCGAGGCCGGCCCCGCGCGAATCGCAGGACGGACGCAGGCGGTTACCCGGGAAGGAGCAAGTGACGTGCCACGTGAGCCGACTTTCGAAAATCAATGCAAGTCGTTGCAAACAATGCGCTTTTCCGGCCTGCTCCGAGGCCTGGTCGGCAAGATCTGCCGACGTCGTCTCGCGGAATGAAAGAGAACCTTTCAGCTTGCATGGTCGAAGGGCCTCTCGGCGCTCGCCGGTGCGCGAGACGCGACTTCTTCGGCGAGAGATTCGGCAAGCAGCCGCATTCGCCGCGTGTAGGGCGCCTGCGGTGCACTCGTGGAGAGCGGCTCCTGTCGCGCGACCGCCCGGAGCACCCGAGGGTCCTCCGGCAGCACGGCGCGCAGCGGCAACCGCCGCCCCAGGAAGCGCTGAGTCATGCGCTCGAGAGCCGCGTGGGTCCGCGCGCCCTCGTCCGCGTCGGCGGCGCGGTTCACGATCAGCTCGAGGGCGACGTCCGGTCGCGCCTCGACGAGGCGTCTCGCCATCGCGTAGGCATCCGCCAGGCTCGTCGGTTCGGGCGTCGCCACCAGCCAGACCCGATCACAGGCGCTCGCGAGTCCGACGACTTCACGTCCGATTCCCGCCCCCAGGTCGAAGACACGAACCCGCTGATCACCGAAAGGCGTTCGGTTCGCGTCGGCCAGTCGCCCGGAAGCCAGTCGTTCGAGAATCGCGAGGGCATCGGGCGAGGGGCCGCTCACCAGCAGGTCCAGCCCTTCGCGGCCACGCGTCACGACGTCGTCGAGCGTCGCGCATCCATCGATCCAATCCGTGAGGCTTCGCTCCGGCACCCAACCCAGCAGGAGGTCCGCATTCGCGAGCCCCGCGTCGCCATCGACCAGGAGCACTCGTCCGAGCGAACCGTGGGCCGCGAGTTCCAGGGAGAGGTTCACAGCAAGGAGGCTCTTCCCGACACCGCCCTTCCCGCTCACGAGCGCGATCGAGAGGGCACCGGGCGCGGATTCGCGATGACGCAACCCATCGGCCTGTCGTCCCCGCTTCCAATCGGGTTCGAGTCGCACGCTCATGCCGCCGCTCCGAAGAGCGCGCGGGAAAGCGGACCGGACTCGGCTGCGAGCAGATCCTCGGGCACGCGCTGCCCCGTCCCGAGCCAGGACGCAGACGGACAACGAGGATCGAGCAGCAGCTCGACGAAGGGAGACACGCCCTCGCATTCGTCCGTCCGGGTGAAGACGATCCGGTCCGGCCGCAGGGCCGCGAAACGATCGATCTGTCTTCGCAACACGTCGGCCCGCGCGGTCGCGTCGACCACGAGTTCGACACGAAGCGCCTTACCGAGTCGCTCTCGAAGCGGTTCGAGGCGGACACGAGGATCCTGATCGAGACGACCCCGCCCCGCCGTATCGACGAGAACCTCATGCCCCGCCCGGCGCGCCGGAAGCGCGGCGATCTCGTCGGCCCCGGACGCCTCGATGAAAGGGGATTCGAGCAGAGCGGCATAGCGCCGCAGCGGGTCTGAGGCGCCGACGCGATCGTGATCGAGCGAGACGAGGGCCACGTCGCGCTCCCCTTCTTCGTTTCGCGCCGCCAGCTTCGCCAGCGTCGTCGTCTTCCCGACCCCGGGCGCACCGACGAGAAGCCGAACGGCGCCGGGCTCGAGGGGCCGCGGAGGCTGCAGCTTCGCATCGATCGCGTCACGGACGAACGCCTCGAGGCCGATGCCCGGCTGCGCCTCGCACGCGGAGCGCCAGCCGGCGACCAGACGGGCCCCGGTCGAGGCGGAGAGGCCGGCCCGCTCCAGGCGATGCTGTGCGAGATCTTCGACGCTGCCGGGGGCGGTCGTCCGAGCCGGCGCCTCCGAGCGGACCGAGAGCGCCTCGATCGCGCGGTGCAGCGAACGGAGCTCGCTCCGAACCTCGAGCTCGAATCGGTCACGCGCCGCGTCATCGGCGTCGCGCTGGCGCGGCGCCTCCGGCTCCAGACGACGGTCTTCTTCGGCGGGAGCCGCAACGCCGGGGTTCGCATCGCGCTCCCTCGCCGCCTGCACCTCCACCACGCTGCGCGAGAGCAGCCCGAATCGATCCCGACTCCGTCGGATCGTGCGCGAGGACAGGATCAGCGCGTCGGGACCGAGCACCGACTTCACCTCGGCGAGCGCCTCCGCCAGCGTGGCTGCTTCAAACCGCTTGATGTGCATCGTTCTCGAGCCTCACCGTCTCCATTGAGATGACCTGAACGCCCCCGGGCAGCTCGCCATGAGACATCACCGCCATCCGGGGAAGGAAACGCGCGATGATCTGACGCAGCGGCGAGCGGATGCTCTGCGTCGCCAGCAGAACCGGCCCCAGCTCGTCGCCACCGAGACCGAGCCGATTGACGGCGCCCTGCACGCCCCGCACGAGACCGTCGAGGGTCACGGGGTCGACCGCCAGGAAGGACCCGCTCTCGGAGCGTTGCACCACGCTCCGGAGGTGTTCTTCGAGCTCCGTACTGAGCGTAATCACCGGCAGCCGGCCATCGTCCTGGAGATAGGGCCGCGTGATCGATCGTCCGAGACGTTCGCGCACGAGGTCCGTCAAGAGGTCCGGATCCTGGATCTTGCCCGCGTGCTCGGCGAGCGTGTCGAGGATCGATCCCATGTCGCGAATCGAAACGCGCTCCGAGAGCAGCGCCCGCATCGTGCGGTGAAGCAGCGAAAGAGGCACTAGGCTCGGCACGATCTCGTCCACGACCTTCGGCGACGTCTCCGAGAACTGATCGAGCAGGTCCTGCACGCGCTGCCGGGTCAGGAGTTCGGGGGCATGCGCACGGACCACTTCGGAGAGATGGGTCGACAGCGCGGTCGACGAATCGACCACGGCGTAGCCCGCAGACGACGCACGCTCACGATCCCGCTCCTCGATCCAGCGCGCGGGCAAGCCGAAAGCGGGATCGCGGGTCTGCAGTCCCGGAATCTCCTCCGCGTCCTCCCCCGGCGCGATCGCGAGGGATCGACCCTGCGGAATCTCGGCTCCCGCGACCCGCTCACCGCGCACGCGGATCGAGTACCCGCCTTCGGCGAGATCGAGATTGTCCCGGATGTGGATGAGCGGAACGATGAAACCGAGCTCGGAGGCCAGCTGTCGGCGGGTCGCGCGGATCCGAGCGAGCAGCTCGCCACCGCGACTCTCGTCGACCATCGGGATGAGCCCGAAGCCGATCTCGAGCTCGAGGTCGTCGAGGACGAGGGCGTCGCGAATCTGCTCCTCTTCCGAAGGCGGCTGAATCTCCGTCGTCTCGGGCACGACCTCCGGCGCGGGCTCTTCCGGCGTGGCGAAGAACGCAACGGCTCCGGAAGCGGCCGCGAGCAGGGCAAAGGGGCCGAAGGGCAGCCCGGGCACCAGCGCCATCACGCCGAGCATGGCCGAGGTCATCCCCATCGCGCGCGGCTGAAGCACGACCTGATCCCGCAACTCCGCCGAGAGCGAGTCGCCGGCACCCGCGCGAGAGACCACGACACCGGCCGCGGCGGAAACCACCAGCGCAGGGACCTGGCTGACGAGACCATCGCCGACCGTCAGGGTCGTGTAGGTTTGCGCCGCTTCGAGGACGGGCATCCCCTCCTGGAACACGCCGACCGCGAGGCCACCGACCAGGTTGATGAGCATGATCACGATGCCCGCGATCGCGTCGCCCTTTACGAACTTGCTGGCACCATCCATCGCGCCGTAGAAGTCGGATTCGCGCTGGACCTCGACCCGCCGCTTTCGCGCCTCGGCGTCGTCGATGACGCCCTGGTTCAGGTCCGCGTCGATCGCCATCTGCTTGCCCGGCATCGCATCCAGCGAGAACCGCGCGGCGACCTCGGCGATCCGGGTCGACCCCTTTGTAAT
>PAQX01000102.1 GCA_002709835.1 Deltaproteobacteria bacterium | reverse complement strand
GCCGGCCTTGACGGAAAACGAGAGGCAGGCCGGGATCCAGCTGTATTCGCGCATCAGCCTGCCCATGGGGGCATCGCCCTCGATGCGGGTCAAGCGCTCGTTCTGTTCATGGCTGATCATGGGCTCCTCCAGCGAGGCCTGAAGGGATCGATGGACAGTGTATCCATCGATGAAGCGCTCCGTTGAGTCACGACGAGGAGGCCGTCCCTTCAATCGGGATCTTCGACCTGATCTTCAGGCAATCGCTTGGCCACGCTAGGTGGGGGCGTCACCTGAATTGGCTGTTCGCTCGATGGCCTCGGTCTCGAGGCCGGACACAGGCTCGAACGTCCCCCAGCCGCAGCCGGACAGAGGGTCCTGGCACCGCTGAGGCAGGCGGCTTTCTTCGGCCACGCAGTGCTCGCCCTGGGTACACGGTACGCCTTGAATGTGTTCCTCCAGGGCGAGAACCTGCTCCTGGAGGGAGCTGAAGTAGTCGACCGCATGCATCATGTAGCCGCGGGCAAGCGCGAGGTCCCAGGCGTCGCGCGCCGACAGTCCGCGATGCTTCATCTGATAGTAGGCTGCGAGGCGTCCAGTTCGGTGGCAACCACAGGTGCAGCGGAACGCGATCTTCAGCCCCTGGTCACGGGCGCGATCGACCCACGCGTCGAAGGCTTCCAGCCACTCGGCGTCGAGCGGAGATAGATCGTCCTCGTGGTTGTAGACGACTTGCAAGCCAGGGCATCGGTCGCGGTATGCCACTTCGTGATCGAGAGCGGTCCCTGCGAGGACAGCAATCTCGCGCACCCCCAGCGCGCATAAGCTCGCGATGTCGTCGGCGTCCGGCTCGCCCAGTCGGTAGATCGCGAAGCCGGTCTTCTGGTTCTCGTCGATCAGATGGAGGTTGTTGACGGCTTCTGGGTTGTGGAGACGATCGATCGTCGGCTCCGGGCGCGAAACGAACTGGTACGCACCGAATAGCAGCAGTGCGATCAAGACGAATATTCGAATCACGATCTTCATATCAGTCCCTCGTTGCCATACGGGCAATTCTAGATACTGGGAGGCCTGGGCGTGAAGTCGCGGAGCCGACGATCCTCTGACTTCACTTACTCAGCCTCGTCCTTATTGAGCCTGGCTGCCTTGCCTCGGGGCGCTCCTGGCTCTCTCGCCCGAGGCGCTCGCGCGATTGATGGCCCGGCCACCCTGTCTCGCGTCAGGATAGACGAGTTTGCGGCGAGTCTGCCTGGAACGCGCGCGGCGTCTGGTACGGCGGGGCCGACTCGCTTCCTCCTATGGCTATCCGGCTTGGCGGGCATTCTCTTTGGCGTGAACGTCGCTCCACGGGTCGATTGCGGCGGATTCTGGGGTCGAGGATGCGCGGGAGCTGCCCGCCTGACTCGCTGGCGTCTTTCCTGGGATGAGAGGCAACCCGCTCAAAGGATCGCAGGCACGCGCTTCCTCTCAAAGCCGCGGTAAAGGCGATCGTCCTAAGCCCTGGCGGATCGAGTCTCCCGGCCTGCGTTGCACGGGGCGTGCTAGACGCGTGCCTGCTTCGCGGTAATTACCCCGCGGGCGCTGCGTGCGGAAAGATCTGTGCGTGCGCGCCCCGGGTACGCCTGGCAACTCCTTTGCCATTAGGAACGCCAGGTCGGCCGCTTCGTAGTAATCAAGGGTCTCTCGAGTTGTCCAGCCCCACAAGGCGACGTAGTTCCGGAACACGAGCGCGCTCAGAAGGCCCCCCCCCGAGGAGATGCCCGCCGAATCTCGAGAGTTCATCCGAATGGCTCGGTGTGGCTAGAGCATCAAATTTTCCTTCACTTGGACATTCGGCTTTGACAGAATGGAGGGTGGTCTATGGAGTGCGTGTGCAGCGAAGGGAAAACGACTGCACTGCCACGAGCGGCCGGATGGCGGCAGCGATTCCTCTTTCACGAACAGGCGATTGGTTCATCAGGTGACCGGTGCCTACGAAGCCTGCATGAGCCAGTCGAAGCGTCAGGTCATCCGACCCGAGCACGCTCTGGCCTGTTGATCCCGTTAGGACGAGCGATGAAGCCTCTGATTCACCTACCGCTCACTCTCGTGACGTCTTTGCTCTTTGTCGTGCTCGCTGGACCGGCTCTGGCGGAGGGGCTTCAGAGTGAGTCGTACCGACTGGAATCCGGCGCATTTCGCGTGATCGGTCTCTCGGTCGAATCGGTGGGGGCCACCAGCGGGACCCGCCTGACGAGTCCTACTACGGCC
This sequence comes from Deltaproteobacteria bacterium, assembly GCA_002709835.1. Taxonomy (GTDB): domain Bacteria; phylum Myxococcota_A; class UBA9160; order UBA9160; family UBA4427; genus UBA4427. The sequence continues at coordinate 12,730 of PAQX01000102.1, read as the reverse complement.
GGTGCTCTGGCTGCGGGCTCGAGTAGCGGCGTGACATCCGGCGTGCAGCTCCAGGGCGGATGGATCACGGGTCCGGTACCCGTACCAGAGCCGTCAGGCTTGTGCGTCGCGCTCGCAGGCCTCGTAGCCCTTGGTCGACTTCGCCGTCGGCACGCTCTGTGGACCAGTAGAGGCTCGGTACGAACTGCCTTTCTGAGCGCGTGCCTCTTGTTTTTCGCGACGAGCCTCGCGAACGCGGGGCCCGCGGCCATCAGCTACCAGGGGACGCTCGTCGATTCCTCGGGCGACCCGCTGGTGGGCCCAGTGGATATCAACTTCACCTTCTATGCGAGCTCCGACCCCGCTGACGAGGCCGCTCTCTATTCCGAGGACCATATAGATGTGGCCCTCGACCCTTTTGGAGGATTCACGCTCGCCGTCGGAACGGGGAGCTCTCCCGTCGGCACTTTCGGTCCTGCACTCTTTCAGGTGGATGAACTCTTCCTCGAGGTCGTCGTCGAAGGAGAGGCGCTCGAGCCGCGTCAGCCAGTCCTCTCGGTCGCATGGGCGCTGGTGGCATCGGAGGTAGAAGGCGCCCCGGATCTGATCAACGACGTCGCAGCCGCAACGAACCAGCTCAACTCCTTCGACGCCGCATTCCCAGGAGATCAGCTTGGAGACGCCCTTTCGGCGCTCGATGACGCCGTCGGCAGTCTGCAGACGAGCTTGTCTGCGCTGACCGGCGATTCGAGCGATTCCGTTATCCAGCAACTCGCGGCGGCGACAGCGAGGCTGGACTCGATCGAGGCGATCGTGGGAGATCCCCTCGAGAGCGTTTCGCCGCCGATCGCAACTTCGGAAGGTTTTCTGGATTTCGCGATGTCCTTAGACGGAGCCAATCCGCTCTTCGCTGTCATCCGGACATTCGACACCGGTTGGGGAGAGGCTTACGAACTCGAGTTCGTCGCCTGCGACGATCTGCTCTGCAGCTCGTCGACGACTCGGTCCATAGCGAGCGGCTACTCCGAAACGGAAGAATACTGCGAACTCTGGGAGTACGACCCCGATACCGGCGAGGAGTTTTGTACCTTGTGGATGACGGCGGAGAACTTCTACTCGATTTCTCAGCAGGATGTGGTCGTCGGATCGGATGGCAATCCGGTGCTCACCTATCTCGACGAATACTCGGGGGATCTGAATCTGGTTCGCTGTGCCGATAGCACCTGCTCCACGACAGACGCCCCGGTCGTCATATCCGATGGTACGACGACGAACTCCTCTGCGAGCGGTGTGCTTCTCGGCGCCTCCGGTAATCCGCTCGTCGCCTTCTTCGATTCGGTGAACGACCGTCTGGAGATGGTCGTTTGCTCGAATGCCTCCTGTTCTACGAGTTCGACCACGACAGTGACTCTCGCCGCGACGAGTGTCCACCATCTCTCAGTCGTCCTCGGGGACGACGGGCGACCCGTAGTCGCTCTTCATGACTCGAGTGACCGCGACCTGGAGTTCGCGCGCTGTGGAGATGCCGCATGCTCGACGATCCAAACAACGACTCTCGCAAGTGCCGGGTGGGTCGGATCTCAAGTCGAGGTCGCAATTGGAGCCGACGGCGCGCCTCTTTTCGCTTTCCTGAATCAGACTGATTCAGTGCTCCAGGTTCTCCAATGCCAGGACGAGGGGTGCAGTGCCACTGGCTCAGCGCAATCGGTCGACCTTGCCTCCGGGGCGCCGTCCTCTTCTGCGGTGTCGCTGAGTCTGAACGCTTCCGGAAGACCCGTATTGGCGGCCACGACGACTCCGGGTGGGACGCTCGTGACCCTGACGTGCTGGGAGGCGGATTGCGCGCCTTCCTCGCACGACGTTCTGCGTACATGGGGGGCTGATGCGCGAGCGCCGAAACTCCTGGCGCTCGACCCGGTGCCCTCGGCGATCTACGTCGATGCCGCCAGCTCAGCGGAATCCCTCCAGCGGACGGGGGTTGAGGAGGTAACGAGTCTCGTACTTGCCAATCAGGCGACCGCCGAGTCGGCACAAAACGCTGCGAACGGCGCCCAGAGCGCGGCCACTGGAGCGCAAGCGGATGCGACGTCGGCGCTCCTGGAGATCGACGGCATCGAGTCCACTTTGGGAGTCGGCACCTGCGGAAGCCTCTACGATATCCAGCCGAGTGCCTGCCCCTTCTCGACAGCCGATCCGTATGCGGCGCTGCCCAACTGCGAAGTCGCGCCGAACAACAGCTTCTGTGAAGGGGACGGGGAGTGCTCGACGAACGGCCTCCTCAATAACTGTTCAGGTATCTACGACGTCTATTACAAGGTTCCCTGATCGGCCGAGCGCAGTCGCTCGGATTTCAGGACTGCGGCTGGCTTCATCCCATTGGACAAGGGGCGCCGCCCGCTTCAGGCTGGAGGTGCGTCCACCCTGTAAAGCTTGGCTGCGTTGTCGAACAGAAGCTTGCGCCGGAATTCGGGCTTCGCCTTTCCGAGACCCGCATCGATCTTCTCTCTCACGTCTCCGTACAAGCAAACAGGATGCGGGTAGTCGGTCTCGAAGAGCAGGTTGTCGACGGGAAGCTTGTCAAGCATCTGAGCTGGCGCGTACTCTTCAAACCAGAAACAGCCGTAGACCTGGCGTGCAAAGTACTCGCTCGGCAAAAGCTCGAACTCGGGGCGGTCTCTTCGAACCTGGCCGTAGGCGAAGGTGTGGTCTGCCGCCTCGAGCAGGAACGGGATGAAGCCGATCCCGCTCTCGACTGACACGAATTTGAGCTCGGGGTACCGGGGCAGCACTCCGGAAAAGAGAAGGTCGACGACCTGACGCCCGTTTTCCAGGAAGAGGCCGATCGACGTTTGAGCGTTGATGCCTCCTGGCCCATAGAGCGCGAGTCTCTCCGGAGTCCAGTCGTTATTCGTGAATTCGCCGGATCCGATGTGAAAGCTGACCGGGAGGTCGTGGGCGACGGCGGCTTCCCAGATTGGATTCCAATGGGGGCTGGCAAGGGCAGGCTGACCGTGATCCTGTGGGGCGCCGCTGAAGAGGACGCCCTTGTGGCCGAGCTTCGCGCAGCGCTCGATCTCCTTCACGCTTCCCGCGACGTCCCAGAAGGGGATCGAAGTGATGGGGATGAATCGCTCGCGCGCGGGCTCGCACCAATCCGTGAGGAAGTCGTTGTAGGCCCGTACGCACGCGAGCATGAGATCCGGATCCTCCAGGCTGAGAAAGGCTTGAGACCCGAACCCGCTCACGTTCGGATACAGCGCCATCGCCCAGATGCGAAGCGAGTCCATGTACTCGAGTCTCGCGTAGGGGTCATGGGCTGCCTTGGGGATCTCGGAGAAGCCGGATGGCGCAGCGGGAAAAGGCTCGGGCCAGCCGGCGACGGCGGTATGCCCCACCGGTGTACTCGCTTGCTGCTTTGGCCCGATCACCCAGTTTTCGAAGCCAGTCTCCTCGTTCTTGATGATCTTCGGCGCGTCATCGTGCCACTTTCGCGGTAGACGCTTCGTGAACAGGTCCGGCGGCTCGGAGATGTGGGTATCGGCGTCGATCACCCAGTCGAGAATGGGGTTGGTCATGGGGATTCCTTTCGTGGCGCAGGCAGCGGGGTATCGCAGCGGGTCCTCGGAAGGTATCCGAATCGCCGGGAGTTCGGGCGGTCACACCTTGGCGTTCGCGCGCCATGAGGGGTGGAGCTGGGGGCGGGCCCGCGCCTTTAGAGCGTTGTATGGCGTCGTAACGGGGTGGAGATCAGGCAGTCGAATCGTGTATCGCGTCACAGGATGCGAGGAATTCTGGAGCTGGTGGGGCTCGAGGTGTCCGCTGGATCGGGGGGGGATCCCCCTTGCTCTCTGCTGACAGCGGCTCAGACTCTAGGAGAGGAGGGGAGCGTCATGTCGAAAGAAACGAAGGCAGGAGATCGCCGAGAGCGGGGACTCGCCACTTACCGTGAGGTATACGGGGAGGATGCCGCACTTCCGCCTGGAGGCTCTGCTGATTTCTTTGACCTGCTGATCATAGATCAGCAATTCTCAGAGGTCTGGTCTCGTGACGCGCTCCCGATCCCCATGCGACGCCTGCTCACGATGGGCGTGCTGGCCGCGACTCGTCGATTCGACATTCTGGAGATTCAGTTCGCACGTGTCCTCGAGGCAGGTGAACTCACGGAGGAGCAGGTCCGCGAGGTCGTGATCCACCTGATCACCTACGTTGGTACTCCGTCGAGCGGAGACTTGTACCGCGCGAGCGAAGCCGGCATTCAAGCCCATAGGGAGCGACTGGCCGAGAAGCCGACTGGGGAATGAGCGGGTCACGGGTTGAGTGCCCGTGGCTGATGCCCGTTGGCCGATGAAGACACGTCGGCCACAGCATGCGCTGCCTCTGCTGGAAGAGCGTGAGGAGGAAGATTCCAGGCGGGGCCATGGTCTGCGTCGGGGCGCTGAAGGAGGGGCGGACTTGAACCTGCCTCTTTGCTGCCGATGATCGGTGTGCCTCATTTGAGCTGAAGGGGCACCACGATCAGCATATCCTTTTGTGTGCACGAGAAAATTGAGCTCCGATGGAGAGGTTCGTGGCATATTGAGACGCCGAAAAAGTATTGCGGGTCGACAAACGCTTCTTCGGGCCTGCTCGCGCGCGCAAGGGAGGAGATATGTATGCCAGCGAAATGTTTCACTTAGGCGCCGTGCTGATTTGGAGCCTGCTTGCCGTGAGTGCGCCACACGCGATGGGCTTCAATCCCGAACTCTGGGAAATGACCGGTGGCCCGACCCGAAACGTTTATACGTGCAGCGCGTGTACGTTCGAGCAGTATCTGAACACTCCACTCCCGGGGGGCGATTGGGCAAGAAACGCTTCCGAGGGGAATCCACGGCTTTTCCTTCCAGATTTCGGGACGAGTGTGCCCCCGACCGTGCCCGCTGGAACGGCTTTGAGTCTGGACCTCATTCCCGAGATCGAAGGAGATGAGTACACGTTGATCGCTCGGGTCCTGTCGGCGAGTCTTCTCGGCTTCGGCGCCCAGGGACCGATCGCAAACGCGCAGGTCGCGCGGGGCACCACGATGACCTTCGATGCGGGACGCCTTATTCACAAGGTCACGAGTCCAGCCGGGGTAGCCTTCGTTCTCTTCTCTATCAGCGAAATTCACACAACTCAGTTCGATCACACCATTGCGGGCGGGCTCGCCGGAATGGATCTCCCGAGCGGATGGGACTACAGCAGCGAGACCTTGTCTTCGGATCTTGTCGTGGGTACGCCGAGCGGGGTCGCAAACGTTTACTCAGTCCCCGACTACTGGACCTGGCAGGAGATCATCGTCGTTCCCGAACCCTCGACGGGTGTTCTGCTGGGGCTATCCCTCGCCATGCTCTCGGGGTGGCGAGACCCGCGACGGGGGCGCCTCTGACTCCATCGACATGTAGGCGAGCGGCCGATTGCCAGGCCCCACTCAGGCTTTTATCGATTTCGGGCAAACATCGCGAGGAGTTCGGGGTGGAATTGATCTCGATACGCACGAGAGAGCAGGGCAGCGAGGCGGCGATAGGTCATCACTCCGACGGGCTTGTCTTTTCCGCGCGCGATTCAACGAGCCGCCGCGTGAGAGGCCGGAGAGACAGGTTGTCTGTTCTCCTCCAGCATGCAGACGTTCGCGGAATCGAGGTTGTCCTTCCACTTCAGAACGCTCGTCGCGCTGGGGCGCGACAGGCGTTGATTCTGCTGGCCTCATTCTTCGTCGCTGGATGGGCTGGTTCAGCGGGCGCACAGACCGTTTTCTTTCTCGTGAGCGAAAGTGCAGAGGTGTGCGCGCACTGCGATTCCTTCCTACTCCCGCTCAGCGACCCGCAAGATATCGCCGACGCCAGGCTCCTCATTGCGAATGGCTCCAGCTCAGGAATTGGAAGCATCCCGGTGGTCGAGGTCACAGCGGGCGCGGATGGCGTGAATCGCGACCCCCGCGCTCCGGGTGAACCGATCTGGGGTTGGCACGTGTCGGGTTTTCAGGGCTTCGCGGAAGCTGCGATAGCGCTATGCGACGGCTGGCCGGGCTTGATCGAGAGCGACCCCCTCGTTTTCGTGGCAAACACGGGAGGCCAGTTTTGCCCGTGGTCGTATTCAGTTACGGCGGAGCTGAGCTCTCCCCCGCCCGTTCCAGGGCTGTCTTCGTGGGGGCTGGCCGGTCTCGTGCTCGCGTTGGCAATGGTCGGTAATGACGTTGCCCGCCGGGCCTCGCTTTTACGGCGTCACCCGGGTTGACGGACGCTGGGGGCCAGTCCGCTGCTACTCTTCAAGCGTGTTGGACAACTCCTCGAAGCAGGCAGACTATTCCCGCCCGTACGTGCTCTATGCGATCTTTGTGGTCTTCTTGGTCAGCGTATTCAACGTGGTGGACAGGTATATCCTGTCGATCCTCGCAAGTGATATCAAGCGAGACCTGGGGCTCTCCGACACACAAATGGGGCTCCTGTTAGGTCCGTCTTTCTCGGTGGTGCATTTCATCGCCGTGCTTCCCGCGGCATGGCTCGCTGATCGCTATGCAAGGCGAACGGTGGTCGCTGGCGGACTCTTCCTCTGGAGCGCGATGACCGCAGTGGGCGGGCTCGTGACCGGCTTTGGGGCGCTCTTCGCGACTCGGATGGGCGTTGGCGTGGGTGAGGCGGCTGGATCGCCGCCGAGTGTGGCTCTGCTCAGCGATACGGCACCGCCGCACTGGCGCACGCGTGCGCTTTCAGCGGTGACGGTCGGGGCGCTCGTTGGTCTCGCTCTCGGGATGATTTTGGGCGGCTATCTCGGCGCTGCATACGGCTGGCGGGTGGCGCTGCTTTCCGTCGGCTTGACGGGGTTGCCGGTTGCGTTGCTGGTTCGCTTCACGCTCCGTGAACCGCCGCGTTCCCAGGGCAGTCGCGTCTCGCCTCTAGCCGCAGCCCGTCATCTTTTCAGCTTCGGGTCGTTTCGTTGGTCGGTTCTGGGCATCTGTCTCGCGAATATCGCCATCTCCGGGCGTAATCTCTGGGAACCCTCTTTTCTCGAGCGCAGCTACGGATTGTCCGGGGCGGAGCTCGGCTTCACCTATGTGGTGATCAGCGGGATCCCTTCCATGATCGGCGCTCTTGCTGGAGCGACTCTTGCCGACCGGCTGTCGACGCGGGACGTCCGGTGGTTGGTCTGGGTAGCGGGCGGAGCGATCGCGCTCGCTGTTCCGTTCATCGTCGTTTTCCTCACGTTGGATAGCGGACATGTCGTGGAAGTGGGATTTGTGGGGTTCCCCCTTGCCTACGTTTTTTCGGCGCTGGGCAGTTTTTTTCTAGGGTTCTTCTCACCTCCAATGGCCAGTCTCGCTCAATCGCTCGCGACGCCTCAGATACGATCTCTTGCCCACGCGATCTGGACCATGCCGTATACCTTGATAGGGATGGGAGTTGGGCCGCTGCTGGTCGGTACGCTCAGCGAGTGGTTGACTCCGAGCGAAGGGCAAGAAGCACTCAGGCTCGCGCTCATCGCATCTTGCGTCCTGCTCCCTGCCGGCGCCATCGGCTTCTTCGTGGCCGGAAGAACGCTCGTTTCTGATCTGGAACGCGTTGAAGGAAGCAAAGCGGGCTTGCAGTGACGGGAGTTTCTTTTGGGGGGGTGGGCCGGGCCCGAGGAGGAGATCGATGGGAGCGAAGCCCGCGACGCGGCCGCGTGAGCAAGGTTGAGTTCGCTTCAAAGGGTCCGACCCGCGACGCCCGACGCACGGCAGTCCAGCGACGCTCTTCGTGGCCGAGCGCATCCGAGAGGCCGGTTGCGTTCCCATCCTGCACGTACGCCAGGGGAACGATCCTGCGCTGACCCTCTACGAGCGAATCGGATTCCGGCTTCACCAGGAGCGATTCGTCTACGTCTTCGCGCCGCCCGGTTGGAAGCCGCCTAAAGGCATGGAAGGAACCCTCGCATGAGTGGGCAGCAGACACCGGGGCCCCGGATTCTGGTCACGGGCGGAAACAGCGGAATCGGACGTGCGCTCTGTCGTCAGCTGGCGGTCGAGGACGGCTGCCACGTGCTTCTCGGCTCGCGAGATGCAGCGCGAGGCAGGGCAGCCGTCGAGTCGATCCGGCGAGAGCTGGGCGCGAATAGGCCTGGCTCCGTCGAGCTGGTCGTGGTGGATGTGGCGAGGGAGGACAGCGTGGTCTCGGCGGTGAAGGCCGTCGGCTCCCCGGTGTACGCGCTCGTGAACAACGCTGGGACGGGTCTCGCCCACGGCGCATCGCCAGAGCAGGTGATCGACACGAATCTCTACGGCGTGCGGCGGATGGTCGAAGCGTTCACGGGCCAGGGCCTCGTCTCGAGCCGGATAGTGAATGTCGGCTCGGGCTCCGGGCCGGGCTACGTGAGTCGATGTCCGCTCCCCCTCCAGGCGACGCTCAGCAAGACGCCCGCCGACTGGCAGGCGATCGAGGAACTGCTCGCACCGGCCGCGGACGGTCGCTCCGGATTCGGTTCCGCGGCGGATCACAACGGTGGCTACGGAATCTCGAAGGCGCTGCTCTCGCTCTACACCCTGCTGATCGCCCGGGATCATCCACGGCTCATGGTGAGCTGCTGCAGCCCCGGTTGGATCCGGACGGACATCGTCGGCCACCACGGTCCCTCGAAAGGGCCTGAAGAGGGGACCCCCGCGATCAAGCACTGTCTTTTCGGAGAGCTCGAGGGCAGCGGGTGGTATTACGGAAGCGACGCGCTGCGAAGTCCCTACCACTTCATGCGGAACCCCGGTGAGCCGGAATGGGACGGCGTCGTGGACGGCGTGGTGGGGATCCCCTAGTTCCCCGCTGCGGCCATCGCGGCCTGAAGCTGGGCCGCCTGTTCGGCGTCGCGCCTCTCGATCGCCGAGATGAGCGCCTCGTCGGTCCCGATCTCCTCTAGAACTTCGCGGGTGTGCGCGCCCAGGTAGGCCGCATGTCGCGCCGGGAATTCTTCGATCGGCCCCTGGCCGTCGAAGTGTGCCGGCGGACGTGGGAGGCGCATCGGGCCGATCTCCGGGTGATCGACCTCGACGAGGCTGCGCTGCTGGAGGACCTGTTCGTCTTCGTGGACCGTATCCAGGGAGTTCACCCGCGCGACGGGGACCCCGAAAGAGTCGAGCATGTCGCAGACCTCGTTCGTCGTGACGTCTGCGAGGGTCTCCTCCATGGCGTCGAGGAAGGCCTGCCGATTCGCCATTCGGGCCGGCAGGGTCGTGAAGCGCGGGTCGAGGTGGATTTCGGAGCCGCGCCAGACCGAGACGAGCTGGAGCGAGTCGTCCTGGATCAGGATGACCGAGACGTATCCGTCCTTCGTCTTCAACACGTGGAAATAGTCGGCCAGCTCTCCCACGTCGCTCGCGCCTTCCCCCTGGAGCGTGCGGGACCACATGACGTCGGGCCAGGTGTAGTAGAGAGCCGAGTCCAGCATCGAGACCGGCAGGTGCTGGCCCTTGCCGGTATTCGTCCGCTGGAAGAGGGCGGCGGTGATGGCCTGGGCGGCGGTCAGGCCGGTGACCTTGTCGAACAGGATCGTTCGCACGTTCTCCGGCCGCTGGCCGAGATCGCCCTGCGTGGCGGCCATGCCGACGGTCGCCTGAATCAGGGGGTCGTAGACGCGCCGGTTCTCGTAGGGCCCGTCGAGTCCATAGCCGGTGATCGAGACGTAGATGAGGCGCGGGTTGATCGCGGAGAGCGCGTCGTAGCCGAGTTCCTGTCGATCCAGGACCCCGGGGCGGTAGTTCTCGAGAAACACGTCGGCGGACCTCACGAGATCGATCAGGGCGGCCTTCTGATTCGGCTCCTTGAGGTCGAGGGCAACGGCGCGCTTGTTTCGGTTCAACACGGCATACATGCCGCCCATGCCTGCGCGGGAACTCCCGAGGTACCGGCACGTATCGCCGAACATCGGGGGCTCGACCTTGATCACGTCAGCACCCTGGTCCGCGAGGACCATGCCGGCGAGGGGGCCCGAGACCGTCGACGTCATCTCGACGACGCGAACTCCACTGAGGGGACCGGGCATGCGCTTGCCTCCGCTCTCTTGACCGCCGAAGCAGTCCCGACAGCATAGGCGACGCGGCTCGGACTAGGCGAGTATATTAAAAGGCGCTGGAGGAGAGATGGCGAACGGGAACGAGAACGAGGCGGCAGAGACCTTCGCGGCGATCCTCGATCCCGCGCGCAGGGGTTCCCTCTATCCTCACTATCATCGACTGCGCGCCCTCGCGCCGATTCACGAAGACGAGACGCTGCTCGGCAGGCGCGCTTGGATTCTTACTCGCTTCGAGGAAGCCGACGCCGTGCTCCGCGACCTGCGCCTGCACAGCGACACGAGCGCGATCGAACTCTTCGATACCGGCTCCTCCGGTCGCACCTTCTTCGAGGTGATGCGCAAGCTGCTTCTCTATCTCGATCCGCCCGATCATGATCGGATTCGGGGTCTCGTGACGAAGGCCTTCACGCCACGAGCAGTCGAGGCGCGAAGGCCTCGGATCCAGGCAGAGGTCGACCGTCTGCTCGATCGCGTCGAAGACGCGGGCAAGACGGAGCTCGTGGCGGATTTCGGCTACCCGCTCCCGATCGCGGTGATCTGCGAGATGATGGGGATTCCGTCTTCGGACCGGGAGACGTTCCTCACCTGGGCCCACGATTTCGCCCGGCGCGGGGACGTCTCGGCCGTCACGAGCGAAGTCATCGAGCGGGGCGAGGTCGCGAGCGCGGGCTTCCGCGACTACTTCCTCGACCTGGCGAGGACGCGACGTCGCAAGCTGGGAGACGACCTGATCTCGGCGCTCGTCCAAGTGGAAGACGAGTCAGGTCGTCTGAGCGACGAAGAGGTCGTCTCGACCTGCGTGATCCTGTTGCAGGCGGGGCACGAGACGACGGCGGATTTGATCTCGATGGCGATGCGGGGACTGCTGCTCCATCCGGATCAGCTCGCACGCCTGCGCGCGGCGCCTGAACGCGTCGCCTCGGCGGCGGACGAATTCATCCGCTGGGACACCTCGGTCCAGATCAGCCAGCGCGTCGGGTCCGAGGAGATCGAGGTCGCGAGGCAGCGGATTCCGGCGGGAGACGTCCTGGTCGTGATGAATGGCGCTGCGAATCGAGACCCCGCGCGTTTCGCCGAGCCCGACCGGCTCGACCTCGACCGAGCGACGGCCAGCCACCTGGGCTTCGGCATGGGGCGTCACTTCTGCCTCGGGGCATCGCTCGCGCGTGCGGAGATCGCGACCGCGGTCGGCACCTTCCTTACGCGCTTTCCCCGCTTCGATTTTGCCGAGGAGCCCGTCTTTCGCCCGTCTCTCTTCTTGCGCGGGCTCGCGCGACTTCCACTCCACCTCGGTTGACCTGCCGCCGGCAAAAGGCATGTCGCCCTTGCGTCGCCCCCGGGATCGCGGATCCTTCCGCCGCCCGGTGAATCGCCAGGCCACGAACTCGAGGAAAACGCCGGCGCCATGGCCGAGGTCATCCTGATCAACCTGACCGGACCCGATCGTCCGGGCATCACGCGCGATCTTTCGGCCATCCTCGCCGAGCACGACGTGCGCGTGCTCGATATCGGTCAGGCCGTCATCCACGACACGCTGACCCTCGGCATCCTCGTCGAACTGCCGCAGGAGTCCGACGGTCACCCGGTGCTGAAAGACGTGCTCTTCAAGTCTCATGCCTGGGATCTTCGGGTTCGGTTCACGCCCGTCGAACTCGAGGACTACGAGCGCTGGGTCGGCGCCCAGGGGCAGTCGCGCCACATCATGACCCTGATCGGGAGTCGCTTGACCGCCGCGCATCTCGAGGGGCTTGGTCAGGTCGCGACGGATCATGGCCTGAACATCGACAACATCACGCGCCTTTCGGGTCGCGTTTCCCTCCTCGCCGAGCATGTCGAGCCCCGCTCCTGTGTGGAGCTCTCGCTACGCGGGGATCCCGACGATGCCTCCGCCCTCCGAGGGGATCTGCTGGCGCTTGCCCAGCGGCTCGACGTCGACATCGCGTTCCAGGTCGACGACGTCTATCGCCGCAATCGGAGGCTCGTCGCTTTCGACATGGACTCGACGCTGATCCAGACCGAGGTGATCGACGAGCTCGCCTCTGCTGCCGGGGTCGGAGATCAGGTCGCCGAGATCACGGAAGCCGCCATGAACGGGGAACTCGACTTCACGGAGAGCCTCGAACGCCGTGTGGGCCTACTGGAGGGCCTCGACGAGCACGTTCTTCAGGAGATCGCCGAGCGTCTCCCGATCACCCCCGGCGCCGAACGGCTGATCGCAACTCTCCGCTCCCTGGACTACCGGACTGCGATCCTCTCCGGCGGCTTCACGTATTTCGGTCGTCACCTCCAGGAGCGTCTGGGAATCGACTACGTCTTCGCAAACGAGCTCGAAATCGAGAACGGCAAGCTCACTGGTCGCGTCGAAGGCACCGTCGTCGACGGTTCGCGCAAGGCCGCGCTTCTGCGCGAGCTCGCAGAGCGGGAGAACCTGAGGCTCGAGCAGACGATCGCGGTGGGGGATGGCGCGAACGATCTGCCGATGCTCGACGCGGCGGGTCTCGGGATCGCTTTCCACGCGAAGCCGAAGGTCCGGGACGCCGCCGAGCAAGTGATCTCCAATCTCGGTCTCGACGGGATCCTCTACCTGATCGGGATGAGCGACCGGGAAGTCCAGCAGGCCTGAATTCGGCGCCGTCTTCCGTCGATGCGATTGCCCGATGCGCGACGACGCCGGATCGGCGACGCTCCTGCCCGCATGAGT
>PAQX01000101.1 GCA_002709835.1 Deltaproteobacteria bacterium | reverse complement strand
CGCTCCTCGAGCAGATCATCGAGGACTTCCCTGAATCCGAGATGGCGCTGCGGATGAAGGCCGTCGCACAGCTGCGGGTGGGCGACGCGGGCGAAGCCTACGAGACGATTCTCGCGGCGGGGCTTCTCCGTAGCGGGGCGCCCGACGAGGCAGGCGCGCCCGACGAGGGCAGCGCGGAGTCCGGTGCGGATCCGTCCGCGCCTGGCCTGGAAGAGGCCGACGAGGGCGAGGCGGCCGCGGTGGCGGGGGCCGAGATCGACGCCGTCGACGCGGAAGACTACTGGTGCAGCGTCCGGATCAGTTTCAAGCGGGAGGCGGGCGACGCGGAAGAGGCGGAAGAGATCGCGAACGAGTGCCTCGAGACGTTCCCGGATTCCCGCGGGGTCATCAATGAGGCCGTCCAGCTCTTTGCCGCGCTCGGCCGGAACGACCGGAGCCTCGAGGTCCTGGCAGCGGCTTTCGAGGAGTCTCCCAGGGACGAGAGCGTCCGCCGGGCCTACGTGACCTACCTGACGGAGTTGGGTCAGACCGATGAGGCCGCGGCGGCCATCCGGAAGTCGATCGATGTCACCAAGGAAGAATCCGAGGAGGGGCGGGTCTTTGACGAGGCGACCCTCGAAGCCGAATACGGAGCCTTCATGATCGATCTCGGTCGCCATGAGGAAGGCGCCGTCGCCTACGAGCGTGCTCTCGAGCTTGCCGGTGAGATGGCCGCGCCGGACCTCCTCTTCCGCGCTGCGGATGCGCTGATCTACCTCGAGCGGTTCGACGAAGCCGTCGAGCTCGCCGGCCGGACGCCCGTCGACGTCCACCGAGAAATGGTGATGGGCCGCGTTGCGTTCGAGCGGAAGGACTACGCCGGGGCCCTCGACCACATGGGGCGCGCCGCGACGCTGTGGCCGCAGAACGCTCCCGTCCGGTACTACCTGGCGCGTGCCTCCGAGGGGATCGGCGAGTTCGACGATGCGGTGGAGCACTATCGCCAGGCCGTCCGGTCCGACCCGTCGCTTGCTGAAGCGAGCGAACGCCTGGTTGCGCTGTACATGGCCGAGGGACAGGCCCGCGAGGCACAGACGATCCTGAACTTCAACTCGCCGCGCGGTGACCAGGCTTCCAGCACGCGAATCCACCTGCTGAGGGTCGAACTGCAGGCCCGGCTCGGCGTGGAGCCCAACCTGTCGGTTCCGCCGGGACTCGAGATGCCGGTCCCCGAGTTCCGGGAGGCCGTCACCGCCGCGCTCGCGAACGGGTTGGCGCACGTGGACGGACCTGCGGGTGCGGCCGTTACGCTCGCCCGGCTCGTCGAGGCCTCCGAGCCCGTGACCCAGCCGCCGCTGATCGCCCAGCAGATCTTGCGTCTCCTCGACGCGGGCGAGGATGCGGAGGCGCTCGCGATCGCGCGCGGCGCCGCCGAGCGCTTCCCCCAGAGCTTCTCGCTGCGCGTCCCGATCGGCCGCGCCCTGGCGCGGGACGAATCGGCGCGAGCGGAGGCGCGCGCGTATTTCGAGGCCGCGCTCGCGGCAGACGAGGAATCCGCCGATGCGCTCGCGGGCCTCGCGGATCTCGCGCGGCGCGAAGGGAAGATCGACGAGGCGATCATGCTCTACGCCCGTGCCCTCGAGGCGAAGGACACGCTTTGGGAGGCCGCTGGGCCCTACTACCAGCTGCTCGCAGAGCGAGGCGATCGCGAGGCGGCAATCACGGGGCTCGAGGACTTCGTTGCCCGGATTGCGCCCTATGAGGGGCGAGGCGCCAGCCTGCTCGCCGAGCTCCTCGGCGACGAGGCCGGGGCCGAGCGGAGCGCGAAGCTCGAGCGCCAGGCGGAGCGATTCGCCTCTCCGCCCGATACGTTGCCCGTTTCGAGCACATAGCGAGCCGAGCCCTGGGGCCGCGCTCGCAGGGAGGGCGCTCCGGGCCGGGTGCGAGCACGCTCCGCGCCCAAGGCTTCGGGCAGGCCATGCTCCCATTGTGCCGGCTTGCGCCATTCCCCGGCGGGAGGGGAGGGGGAAAATTGCAACCCCCCCCTTTTTTCTCCCCACTTGCACGCACGGTCATGATACGTTGCTCGAGACCTGAAGGGGATATCCATCCGCGGTGGGACGCAGATGGTCTAAAGGCTTGTTCTTCCTGTCTTTTTTCACCTCAGGTCAGTTTGAGTTGCGCGGAGGGAGTCCTTCGCCGCGGATGGTTCGCGGTGGCAGGCTCCGGCTGAACACGACACGTGTGCCCTGCATGCGGCCGGATGACGCTTTCCCGCTCCGCCTGGTTACTGGTCTCGCGCCGAGTGCGCGGGATTGCTCAGTCTGATGAGGTGAAAGATGATTCGAAAGCAGAATCTTGCCGCGCTCGTCGCGGCCGTGGGACTGATGGTCCCCGCGAGCGCGATGGCGCTTGGCATTTCCGTCGCTGGCTACTCGAGTTCGGGCGCGAACGACAACTTTATTGTCCCCGGAGACACCCTTACCGTGGATCTCGTCCTCGAGAACAACGGTGGAGTGGAAATCTTCGCTGCGGGCATCGCCGCTCGCGGTCACGACGCGAACAGTGACGGCGTCCAGAACGACGGCCTTTTCGTTTCGGGCGCGAGCCTCGGTGGGTCGATCTTCGGTTTCAACACGACGCTCGGCCTCGCGAACACGCTCAGCGGCGTGGACCTCCGCGGAGCGCCGAGCCAGTTTAGCTCCGGCCACCCCGCCTACGTCGCCGCCGTGCCGCTCCACGCGCAGCTCTTCGATGGTGTCGGTACCTCCGGCTGGAACTTCGACGGTTCGAATGATGGGGGCGTTGGTCCGAACGCCAACGTCGCCGGAGGGAACGTCCACTTCCAGGTCCAGTACCAGGTGGCGGCGTCCCAGCTCGGCGGCACTGCCGTGCCCATCACGCTCGAGTTCGGTGTGTTCAGCGAGCTGGGTGGCGCGGCCGTTACGAATGGCGGCGCGACGGCGGGCTTCAGCAACGACAGCCTCACCATCAACGTCGTTCCGGAGCCGGGAACGGCGCTGCTCATGGGGCTCGGCCTCGCTGGCCTGGCCACGATTCGCCGCCCCTAGACCTGACTAGCAGGCGGCCGGCGGGGTCGAGCTCCCCTTTACTTTCGGCTTTTGTAAGGCTGCTTGGCTCCGCCACCTAGAGAACGGCCGGTTCCTCGACGAGGAACCGGCCGTTTTTCATTGGGGGCGTCCACGTCGTCTGAGGTGTCGGGCGCCGGACGACCGCCCGTCGGGTCCGGGGCATTCGCTCAACGCAGCTGGCGCTCGAGTTCGTCGAGGGCAGCTGCGGCCCAGGCTTCGAGGGTGGCGTCGTCGGTGCCGCCGATCGGATGCGGGACGACGACGATCCGAGCATCGGGGAAGCGCAGCTCGCGGGCCATCTGATCGGCGAGGTCCGCAAACTCGCGGCTTGCGATCGCGACGGTCGGGCGACCGCGTTGTTCCAGGGAGCGCGTGTCGTGGAGACTCCACGACGTGCAGCTGCCTCAATCGGCGGTGCCCGTGAGGACGACCTCCACTTCCGCGGCGAGTCGTTCGAGGAGGTCGGTCTCGCACGGCGTGGCGGCGGTCTGCTTCTGAACCACGCCTGCGAACGTGGCGCCGGTCCGTAGCGCGAGTCGCTCGCCCATCGCGCGGAGCAGGGCACGCGCGCCGCTCTTGCCATTGTCGAGCGCACCGATCCGCTTGCCTGCGAGGGAGCCGATGGCGACGCGCGCGGTGGGGGCGGCGTTCGGGTCGACGCTGCCTTCCGGTGAATAGATCCTGGTTTCGGCCATCCTGGGAGACTCCGTTCAGGGCAGGAGCGGCAGTGTCACGCTCGCGGTCATGCCCCAGCTGGGCACGACGCAGGAATGCTTGCCGGCGCCGCCGGTCACGAGGATCCGGAAACGATCCGGGTCCCGGGCGATCGGCTTATCGTCGTCATCGCCGAGGGCTTCTTCCCAATCGGCGTATTGCGCGATTTCGAAGGCCCGCCGGAAGCGGGCCATCGGGAGCCGTGCGTGCTCGAAGAGGAAGCGCTGCACGTCCTCGCGCGAATAGCCTGCGTCGGCGAGGTGTCGGGCGTGCTCGGGACCCAGGAAGACGAACCATTCGGCGCTCGAAACAGGAGCGTTGTTAGAGCCCAGAGTCGTCATCGTGCTCGCGATCATCTCGAGGGTCTGTTCCGCCGAGCGGACCTCGTGGTCCTGGACGTTGTGCGGGTTCTCGCCACAGTGAACGGTGACGGCGCTCGGGGCGTCCAGCCCCCGGCTCTCGGGATAGGGCGCCCAGGGGGTTTCGGACTGGTTCTCGGCGACGCAGTAGGTGTATTTCGAGGGCTGGCCCTGGGTCGAAGCATCCCCGCCGCCGGGGCGCGCGCCCGCGACGTTGAGCATCACCAGGCGGAGCGCGCGCCCGACGCTCGCGTTCGCGCGGTTGCCCGGACCGAACGCGCCGAGCCCGCCGTTGAAGTCCTGCTCGGTCGCCACGGCGCCGTGCACGATCAGCAGCGGTGCGACCGGGTGGGTCGTCGCATTGACCCCGCGAAGGTTCACCTCGGCGCGGGTCAATGCGCGGATCGCGGTCGTGAGCACGGGGAGCGTGCCGGCGGGGCAGCCAGCCATCACGGCGTTGACGGCGAGGGTGCGTCGGGTGACCAGGCCGCCGCGGGGCGGAAGGGCGGTCAGCACCTCGTCCGGATCGATGCCCGGCGGCAAACACGCGAGGGCTCGCTCTACGCGCGCCGGTGTCGGTGGGAGGAGAGGGAGGCCATCGCCCCAGCCTCGCGCCTCCGCGAACTCGAGAAAGGCCTCCGGATCGTCGCTCGGGATCGCGAGATCCGGCTCGATCTTCGCGATCGCCGGGCCGTCCGCCTCCGCCCCCGGGAGCGCGCAGACGTCGTCTTCGCACAGCGGACCGTCGCTGGGGAGGGGGGTGCCTTCGTTCGTGTCGGGGCTACCGTCGATTCTTTCGCTCAACGTCTTCCTCGCGTCCCGAGAGTAGGGCATTCCGCTCACGGTGCGCGTGGCCGAAAGAGGAATGCGCCCGTGCCCGAACTGCCCGAAACGATCCTCGACCCTGCGATCATCGCGAACCCCGGACCGACCCTCGATCTCCTGCTCGAACACGCTCCGGTCTTCCGGGACGAAGTGATGGGCGCCTGGATCATCACGCGCTACGACGACGTGAAGTCGATTTTCGCCGACGACCGATTCTCGCGGGATCGGCGTAGAGGGCAGCACTACATCCCGCCGGCACCCGGCTCCTGGGCCGAGAAGCTCGACGACGACGCGACGTCACGTTCCGATGGCGAGGAGCACCGGCGCTGGCGCGCGCGGATCGCCAAGGGCTTCACCCCGCGTGCGGTCGCGCGTCAGGAATCGCAGGTTCGCGACGTCGTCGCCCAGTTCGGCGAGCCGCTGCGCGGGCGCACCGGCGTCGTCGATCTCGTCGACGTCTTCACGAACCCGATTCCGAACACGGTAATCAGCCGCATCTCGGGGATTCCACCCTATCCCGGGGAGGAGGATCGTTTCCGCCAGATCGCGCAGGACGTGATCCGGCGCTTCATCACGATGGCCGACGAGGAGAACATCCGACGGGGCGAGCGGGCGATCGACGAGCTCGCGGAGTGGGTCGGCAAGCTCGCCGACGAGCGCCGCCAGCAGCCCGCCGAGGACCTGGTTTCGGATCTGATCCACGGCAACCCCAAGGATCCCATGTCCGATACGGACATCGTGATGCTCGTCGCTTCCTTGATCGCGGCGGGGTCCGAGACGACGACTCTCGGTGGGACGCATACCCTTCGCTTCCTACTGGAGAATCCGGAGCAGTTGGCGCTGCTACGCGAGGACCGCAGCCTGTCCCGAAACGCCGTCCGCGAAGCGCTTCGCTTCGGGTTCGGTTCGATCGCCGGCGGCGTCCCACGCTTCGCCCTCGAGCCGATCGAGTTCCGCGGCGCTGCGATCGCGAAGGGCGACATGGTCATGGTCAGCACTCTGGGTGCCAACCGGGACCGGTCGGTGATCGACGATCCCGACCGCTTCGACATCACGCGGGACACGCGTGACCTGCTCTCCTTCGGAAGCGGCCCGCACTACTGCCTGGGCGCCAACCTCGCGATGCAGGAGATGGCCTGCATGCTCGAAGAGGCGCTCGACTTCCTGCCCGAGGACGCGCAGCTCCTCTCCGATGAGATCGTCTGGGAGACCGTGGGCCTGATCCGCCGGCCGACCACGCTACCGGTCCGCTTCGCCTGAGCCGCAAGCGGACCAGCGGCCCCTGCGTTCCGCCTTCTCACGGAGGGCCCAGAGCGCCCTATGGAGCGCTCAGAGCGTCCGGAACGCGTTCGTGTGCGTCTGCTCCGGAAACTCTTCTTTGGCGAGGGGGACGCTGAGCTCGTCCCAGGTCGGCCCGCACTTCTCGGCGAGCGGCGCCAGCGCGTCGAGATCGAAGTCGTAGAGCTCCGCGGCGTTCAGTCCGAGCATCTTGCGGGCGTTGTCTTCCCCCACGTCGTTGAACGCGTGCCGGAGCGCGAGGCGGGTGTGCGGGTAGGTCCCTTCGTAGTGGGGATAGTCGCTGCCCCACAGGATGCGGTCCGTGCCGATCGTGTCGCGATCGCGGATCTCGACCGGCGAGGCGGAGCTCGCACCGTAGTAGCAGTTGCGCTTGGCGTAGAAGCTCGGGGGCTCCGGGGTCGTGACGTCCTGGGCGAACTGGAACTCGCCGACGGCCCCACTCGCGATGCGCTTCCAGAAGAAGTCGAGGCGTTCAAGGGTCTCCGGGACCCAGGCGCAGCCGGATTCGGTGATGATGTACTTGAGCTTCGGGAAGCGGTGGAACACGCCAGAGAGCAGGAGCTGGCTATAGCTCCGGGTCGAGAAGAAGCTCGTCTCGATCAAGCGGATCGGGAGAGAGACCGGGAGCCGGCCGTAATCCGGGGAGCCGGTGCCGCCGTGATGATTGATCACGAGACCGGTCTCCTCGAGGAGTGCCCACATCCGATCGTAGTCCGGGTGGTAGAGCGGCTTGATGAAGCTCGTGCAGTCGTCGGGCACGTGGGGAAGCAGGATGCCGCCGCGAAGGCCCGCGTTGGCGATCCACTCGATGTCCTTCATCGCTTCGTCGATGTCGTTCAGGTAGACGAGGCCGATCCCCGCGCGCTGGGCCGGGTACTCGTCGCACCAGTCCTTCAGCCAGCGGTTGTGGGCGCGGATGCCTTCCAGGCGCAGCGGATAGTCCTCGGGACGTGGGTTGCCGCAGATCAGGACACTGGTCTTGAAGAAGGGCGGGACGGTGTTCGGGAAGACGATCTCGCCGATGACTCCGTCGTTCTCCATGTCCGCCATCCGCGCATCGTCGTCCCAGTTGAGGTGCTTCTTGGAGCCGATGTGCTTCTTCTGCGGGTTCGAGTAGGAGCCGCGCCAATCGTCGAAGAGCTGCTGGTGCTTGGCGTCCAGGTAGTCGCGGTAGGTGTTGACCGGGGCACCGGCGTGGGTGTCGGACGAAATGACGACGAAGGGGTCGGAACTCATGGGACCTTTCTGGGTTGGGCGGGCGGAGGCGCGCCGTCGCCTGCCGAGGCGGGGCGTACGGTGACCCTGGATCATGTCAAATCCGGCGGGCTGTGCCAGCGCCCGGATTCAGTCGCTTCACGCGCTCACGAGTCGCAGATGGAGCCCGGATTCGAAGCGGCGGATCGTCGCGAAGGGGACGAGGCGGGGCTCCATTGCGATCTCGGCGGCGCCGGTCGCGTCGAGGACGGCGTGGACCAGCTCCTGTGCCTCCATCCGAGCGAGTCCGGCGCCGAGGCAGAAGTGCGGGCCTAGCCCGAAGGAGAGGGGGCGGGGGCCATCACGGTCGAGGTCGAAGCGATCGGGCGAGGGGAAGGCCCGCGGGTCCCGATTCCCGCCCGGAAAGAGGAAGTGGACGGGGATTCCGCGGGGCAGGATGTGCCCCTCGCTCGTCTCGAGGTCCTCCGCCGGCGCTCGCAGACTGCCCAGGGTCGGCGGCTCGAACCGGAGCATCTCCTCGACGGCCGCCGGCACGCGCGCCCGGTCGCTTCGTAGTCGCGCGACGGCCTCCTCGTGACGCAGGAGCGCCGCGAAGCCGATCGAGAGGAGGCCACGCGTCGTGTCGTGCCCGGCGAAGAGGAGATTGATCGCCATCGCCGCGCATTCTTCCGGAGACAAGCGGTCCCCCGCCTCGCTTGCCTCCGACAGCGCCGTCAGCAGATCGGCGCGCGGGGTTCGTCGCCGGCTCGAGAATTGATCGCGCAGGAGGTCGTTCAGCCCGTCGACGGCGCCTTCGCAACGCAGACGCTGCGCGTCCGAGAGACGCGTCGCGAAGACCTTGCCCAGCTCGGCGGTCCAGGTCCCCACGACGCCCCACGTCTCCTCGGGGAGGCCCAGCAGCTCACAGGTCACCGCAATCGGGAGCGGGTCGGCCACTGCGGCTTCGAAGTCGACGGGGCCTGCGTCGAGGAGCGGGGCGATCCGCGTCGCGGCGATCGCGCGGACGCGCGGGCGGAGCGTTTCGACCTGGCGGGGCGTGAAGGCTCGGCTGACCAGGCTTCGGAGCCGGCCGTGCTCTGGAGGGTTCGTGTTGAACATGACGAGGCGCCACCAGTCGGCGAGGGGGCCATCGGTCACGCCGACGCCCTCGAGGAGACGTGCCCCGACGGTGCGCATGCGCGGGTCGGCGAGCAGTCTTTCGGTCTCGGCATAGCGGAGGACGACGCGCTCGCCGCGACTCGTGCGGGCCAGAGACGCGGCCTCTCGAGCCGGCGCGAGGGCGGCCGCAGGGTCCTGCCAGAGGCCCGGATCCGCGAGATCCACGAGAGGGAGTTCAGAACCGTCGCCAGGGAGCGTCATTCTGCGACCGTAGCGGCGACCGCGAACCGCCGCGCCTCCGTTTGCGCTGGGGGCCCGATCTCGCGAAGCTCCGGCTTCGCCCGTCTCTCCGTTTTTCGCATGCTCGCCGCGTGCTTCGATTCGAAAGGAACCGCCCCGATGTCGACCTTCTCCGAGATCCCGTGGATCGCCGAACACATCGAGCTCTACAAGACCGACCCCGAGAAGGCCCACATGTGGGACTCGTCGCATCTCGGCGGCCCCGGCATCTTGCCGACGCTCCTGCTAACGACGATCGGCCGCAAGAGCGGCGAGCCGCGCCCGCTTCCGCTGATCTACAAGGAGATCGACGGTGCCTACGTGATCATCGCGTCGAAGGGCGGCATGCCGAACCACCCGATCTGGTTCCTCAACCTCGAGGCGAACCCCGACTGCGACCTGATGGTCGGCGCGAAGCCCGTGAAGGCGCGTGCGCGGGTCGCCGAGGGCGAAGAGCGCGAACGCCTGTGGAACGAGCTCGAGGCGATCTATCCGCCCTACGCCGACTACCAGAAGAACGCGGGCGAGCGGGTCATCCCGGTCGTCGTTCTCGATCCGGTCGGTTGATCGGACGCTAAGCGGGCTCGCGGCCCGTCAGCTTGTAGATCCCGTCGTTGCACTTGGTCTCGGTACGGACCGTCGTAGAGGGCGTGATCTTCTGCAGCTCGAGGGTCATGTCGGTGACCATGTCACCGAGTGCCCGACCGAGTCGCGGAAGGTTCGCGCCCACGCGTCCGGTCCCGGGGCCGCCGCCGAGGCCGCGATGGGACGCGTAGCGGATCAAGACCTCGTCGGTTCGGGAATCGCGGAACTCGATGATCATCGTCGCGGACCCGAACGAGTTCACGTAGGAGATCGAGGAGCCGCTCGCGCCGCTGTCGTTTACGTGCAGGCGCATGTCCTTCAGACCAAGCTGGATCGCCACGACGCAGGGCCCTGGAGCGAAGGCTCGTCCGACGGGACTCGGGTCCTCGGTGAACGCATTCATCGCTTCGATCAACATGGCGCGAACCTTGGCTTCCTGCGTCGGGTCGAGCTCCGTCTGGCCCAGGCCGTAGGTGAAGCCGACGCCAGTGATCAGGATCTCGTCGTAGTGCCCGACGTGGTGGTCGGGGCGGACCCAGAGCATCGACCGGGGCGTCTTGCGAGCGAGCGCGAGCCCGCTCGGCGTCATCTCCGGTGCGTCCGGGACGCGGGTGCTTTGGCCGGGGCCAGGCGTGCTGCACGCGACCAGCACGCCGAGCAGCAGCAGAGCCGGTAGCGAGGCGCCACGAAGTCGCGGCGTTCGCGGTCGATCGTAGGAAGCAGATGCCATAGCCAGTCCTCCCGAGCGTGACTTCGAGGCGAGGTCTGACGCGCCTCCGCGAATCGCGCACATGGGTTCCGGTCGCTCGCGTGGGAACGAAGGCGAAGGGGGACTCCGCCTTCAGGAGAAGGCGACGGAAGAATCCTGCAGTCCGAGGAACGCAACCGTGTCGTGGATCGCGTTGCCGGCCTCGCAGACCGCGACGCGCCGTAATACGCGCGCTCCGACCACCCGGGGGCAGGCGTCTCGTGCATGCTGGAGAGCGACGTTGTCCCACACGACGAGGTCGCCCGGGCGCCAGCCGTGCACATAACGGTTGGCGTCGGTGTAGAGATGTTCGTCGAAGATCCGGCCTAGCATGGCGCGGCTCGCGGCGTCTCCGGCCGCCTCGTCCGAGAGCTCGACGATCCGTTCGGTCTGTTGGAGCGTGCAGACGAGCGCTTCGATGCCCGGCTTGTGCGGGTGACGCCGAATGAGCGGCCAGGTGTAGCTCTGGGTCGGCGCTGTCGGATCCGTCCGCCCCTCGAGATAGAGGCGCGCATCCGGCTTCATCGCGGCGAGATCGTGGGCGCAGAACACGTGGTAACCGCTGAGCTTCGCCCGGAGGTCGGCGGGCATCGTCTCGAGCGGGGCGACGTTGCTGTAGAAGACGGTCTCCGAGCCGGTTTCGGGGAGCTGTTCGGCCCAGAGGGAGATGACGTCGGCCGGGTAGGGCGTGTAGGTGTAGTCCATGTGCGCCGTGAGCGGGCCTTCGCGATAGCCGTCGTTCATCTCGTCTGTGCCGTGGCCGTCGGCATTCGAGACCCAGGAATGCTTTTCACCGGGGACGCGCTCTTCGAGCACCGGGCCGAAGCGCGCGAGCAATGCCACCTGGGCGTCGACAGGAAGTTCGGCCTGACCCGGGAACACGAGGAGGTGCCGCTCGTTCCAGGCGGCCTCGATCGCACGCCAGCTCTCTTCGTCGAGCCCCCGCGAGAGATTGACGCCATGGACCCGGGCGCCGATCCGGTCCGAGAGGGATTCGAATTCGGGCATCGTCACCTCCTGCGGTTGCCTCTGCCTAGCCCTCGTCCACGACGTCCTTGTAGCGGATGCCGCCCGCGGCCAGGTCGAAAGAGAGGTGCTCTTCCATGTTGCCGATCTGGTCGACGATGACGACGCGGTCCGCGAAGCGCCAGACGCCGTCCACGCGCTCGAATCGGTCCTCATACCGGCCGCCGACGATCGCCTGGAAGGGCAACTTCGCCGTTGCCTGGAAGACGACGTAGTAGGACTTCGCCGTGGCGTCGTCGTGCTCCTCGTCGATGTCGATCCGCACGTTGGTCGAAAGATGTCGGGTTCGGAGCGTGCCGTCGTCATGCACGCGGTTCGTTGCGGCGTAGAACCGGCCGACCTGATTTCCGGTCATCCCGGTCTGACCGCCTTCGGCGGAGGTGGAACGCATGGTTCCGTGTGCGAAGAGCGTGGAAAGTCCGTCGAAGTCCGCGAGGTCGACGCATTCCGCGTAGCGGAACATCAGCGTCGAGATGGCATGATGGCTTTCCCAGGTTCCGGCGCCCATGCGCGTCCTCCAAGGGGGGTGTGGCGTCTTCGCCGTTTCGAAGACGTTACCTCGCTGCGCACTCCCGCGCAGCGAAGCTCGCGAATCGGTCCGTGGCGGCCGTGTTCGCTCAGGGTGGCTTTCGATTCCGGGCTCAAGACACCCTGCCTCAGGTCGTGACGTTGCCGCCGTTCAACTGCAGCGTCTGTCCCGTCATCCACTTCGCCTCCTCGCTCACCAGGTAGACTACGCAGGGCGCGATGTGTTCCGGCTGCGCGCAGAAGCCGACGGGGACGGTCTTCGCCATGTGAGCGGTCACGCTCGGGTCCGTATGGTTGTCGATCATGCCGAGGGCGACGGTGTTCGCGGTCACGCCGTTGCGGGCGACCTCCATCGCGAGGTGGCGCATGAAAGCGATACCGCCGCCCTTGCCGGCACCGTAGGCGGAGACGCCGAGCGGAATCCCTGTCGTGCCGGCGCCGGAGCTGATCGTGACGATCCGGCCGTAGCCGCGATCGCACATGCCGTTGACGACCGCATGGCTGCAGTTCATGACGCCGTAGGTGTTGAGGTCGATCTGCTTGCGCCACTCCTCGGGCTTCGTCTCCCGGAACTGGCCCACGCCCATGCCCGGCGGGACCCCGGCGTTGTTGACGAGGATGTCTAGGTCGCCGAGTTCGGCTTCGATGGCGGTCACGCCGGCGGTGACCGCTCCGTAGTCGCTCACGTCGAAGGCTGCGGCCATCGCGACGCCGCCGGCGCTCTTGATGGCGTCGGCGGCGTCTGCGGCGCGCTCCTCGAAGAGGTCGTTGATCGCGACCTTCGCGCCCTGGCTCGCGAGGGATTCGGCGATGCCGCGGCCGACGCCCTGGCCGGCGCCGGTGACGAGGGCGGTTCGCCCGGTGAGATCGAACATGGGAGTCTCCTTGGAATCGGGTTCTGCGGACACGCTAACGGATCGGGCGCCGCTCGCGAGCCGGACGTCGCGCGGGGTAGCATCGTGGAGAGGCGGTGCCCGGCGGCTCCGCGGAACGCCCAAGGAGACCTCGTGCGCATCGGAATCTCGCTCCCCGTCCGCGAACTCAAGAACGACCTCGGGGCGATCCGCGAGTTTGCCCAGACCGCGGACGATCTGGGCCTCGCCCACCTGCGCGTGCCCGACCAGGTGATCCGTCCGAAGAGCGGGCACCTGCACGAACCGATGACGCTACTCGCGTGGGTGGCCGGCATCACGCGGAAGATCGAGCTCGTGCCGTCGGTGATCGTGACGCCCTCTCGGCAGACGGTGCTCCTCGCCAAACAGGCGGCGGAGGTCGACTTGCTCTCGGGCGGGCGTCTGCGAATGGGGCTCGGGGTCGGCGGGAGCCGCGAGGAGTACGAAGCCCTGGGCGCCGACTTCTCGACGCGGGGCCGGCGCTGCGACGAGCAGATCACGCTGCTCAAGAAGCTGTGGGCGGAAGAGCGTCCGACCTTCGAAGGCGAGTTCGATCGCGTCGACGGAGTCGGCCTCGATCCGCTGCCGGTGCAGCAGCCGATTCCGATCTGGATTGGCGGCGGCGCCGGCTTCGGCAAGGACTTCGGTCGGGAAGCGTTGCTCCGCCGGATCGGGCGTCATGCGGATGGGTGGTTCGCGATCGTGCCGATTCCGTTAGTGGCCGGATTCCAGGAGACGATCGCGAGGCATGCCCTGGAAGCGGGACGGGATCCCGCTTCGATCGGATTCGAGGGAGGTTGCGGCATGGCCGGCAAGACGACCGAGGAATGGCTCGGTCGGCTTCGCGATTGGGAGGGCGCCGGCGCCTCGCATCTCTGCCTTCGGACCCTCGACGGAGAGCTCTCCGCGCCGCAGCAGATCGACCTCATGCAGGAGGCGCACCGCGTCCTCGGCATGCAAGGCATCGCCTGCGAATAGCCTCCGCACGGCCGGCTACTGCGTCGGGTAGGACCCCTTCGGCAGTTTTCCGTGGTCCCAGGATACGATCCGTTCCGGCGTGAGTCGCACGCCCACGCGATTCCGGATCACGTTCTCGACCGCGGGCCTTCGGGACTCGTCCCAGGGGCCGTGCTGCCTTTCGTTGAGGGCGATTCCGATCCGCAGGAGGGTGGAGAGATCGTCGAAGAGCTCGGCTCGGCCGGCCACGTTCACCCCCGCGAGCTCGTCGTAGTGCGCGCCGCTCTCGACGTGGAGGGAGCAGCGCGGGTCCCGCCGAAGGTTCACGACCTTCTGGGCTTTCGCCTTCGAAAGAACGTGGACCGCGCCGTCGAACCAGGCGAAGTACATCGCGACCTGGTGAATCAGCCCTTCCGGCCCGATCGTCGCCATCGTCGCGGCTCGATGGACCGAGAGGTAGGCATCGATTTCGTGGTCGGTCATGACGACACGGGCGCGCAGGTTCTCTCCCATGCTCGAAGTGTACGGAGCCTCGGAGGTCGGATCCAAGGCCCGATCAGTCGGCTAGCGTGGGGAGATCGTCAGGAGGAATCCGTTGTCACGAGGCTGGAGGATCGTCGCCATCGCATTCGTCGCGAACTTCGTCGCAGTGGGCTCCGTGCTCCAGCCGGTGCCGGTCTTCATTCTCCCGTTCTCCGAGGAATTCGGGATCGGACGGGGCGAAGCCTCGATGATGAGCGTGGCGACCCTCGCGGGCGGCGCGGTGATCATGCCGCTCGTGGGACGGGCCATCGCCTTCGTGCCGATCCGGAACCTGATGATGGCGGGCGCGCTGGTACTGGCCTGCACCTTCTACGCGATGTCGATGGCCACCGAGTTCTGGCAGATCCTCGCGCTCTTCTCCTTGCCCTGCGGATTCGGGCTCGGGGCCCTCGGCGTCGTCGCGACGAATACGCTGGTGGTGAACTGGTTCGAGGCGAATCGCGGCTTCGCGATCGGGGTGGCGATGATGGGGATGTCGCTCGCGGGCGTCGCCATGGTGCCGCTGTCGACCTGGGTCCTCGAACTCGCGGGCTGGCGAGGGGTCTGTCGGATGCTTGCCGGGATGAACCTCGCGGTCGTCCCCGTCGTCTTCCTGAGCGTCGTGACACGGCCTTCGGACGTAGGTCTGCTTCCAGACGGCAAGCAGGCCGAAGAAGCGTCCGGCGTGGGCGAGATGCCGGAAGAGGGCGCGGTCGCGACGAGTCGGGAGATCCTGACGAACCCCTCGATGTGGCTGCTCGCCGCCGCCTGCGGCCTCGTCTTCGTCGGCTCGATGGGAATCATGAACCACGGGCTCGCGTTCGCGCAGGGCCTCGGGATCGACCCCATGCGGGCCTCGACGATCCTGGCCGCGATGGCGCTCGGAGCCGGCGCAGGGAAGCTCGTGTTCGGTTGGCTCGGGAGTCGGATCGGAGAGCATGCGGCCTTCGCGCTCGCCCTCGTGATGCAGATCGTGACCCTTTCGGCGTTCCTCGTCCTCACGACCTACGAGTTCCTCGTCGCCGTCAGTCTGATCTACGGCCTGGGGCTCGGCGGAGTTTCGCCGCTCCAGGCGGCGCTCCTCGCGCGAACGGTCGGGGCGCGCAGCTTCGGGCCGGCCCAGGGCCTGATCGGGCCGATCCAGATTCCGTTCCAGATCGCGGGTCCGCCGCTGGCGGGCATGATCTTCGACGCGCGCGGGAGCTACGACCTCGCGATCGTGCTCTTCATCGGGGCTCTGCTCGTCTCGGGGGTCGCGCTCGCCGCGCTCGCGCTGCGCGAAGGAAGAAGGGCTCGCGACGCGGTGGTGGCCGACGGGTCGGCGACCGCCTGATTCGCTGCTTGGGTTATGCGGGCACGACCTCGTTCCGCTGTACCCCGGGGTCGATCGCGCCGGGCGACAGGAGAGGTGGGCTATGGATGATGGATCTCGCGGGCCCGGGCCTCGCGCAGGTCGATCAGGTCGAGGGGGAAACCGGCCAGAGGGTCTCCTCGCTCGTGAAGTGGAAGGGGGTCGCCGATGGGGCGATGTCGGCGCCGCGGAGGGCGAACTCGTGGCAGGTGGCGTCCACGAGACGCTG
>PAQX01000100.1 GCA_002709835.1 Deltaproteobacteria bacterium | reverse complement strand
CATGGGCACTGGAGACCAGCAGCGCGACGCGTTCGTGCGCGGCGATCGGGTGATCACACGATGAGCGGGCCTGGATCGGGCCGACTCGCCGGCAAGGTCGCGCTCGTCACGGGGGCGGCCCGAGGCATCGGCGCGGCGACGGCCCGGCGCTTCGTCGAGGAAGGCGCGCGAGTCGTGCTCGCCGATCGGCGCGACGACGAGGGGCAGAACTACACCGAGGCCCTCTGCGCAGAACGCGCCGATTCCGCCTGCTTCGCTCCCCTGGACATCACGAGCGAGGTAGGCTGGGCGGAGGCGGTCGACGCCGCGACGAATCGTTTCGGCGGGCTGGACGTGCTCGTGAACAACGCGGGCATGATCCGGGTGAAGCCGCTCGAAGAGACGGACCTGGAAACCTTCCGCAAGGTCGTCGACACGAACCTCGTCGGCGCCTTCCTGGGAATCAAGGCGGTGATGGCCAGCATGAAGGCACGGGGCGGCGGCTCGATCGTGAACTTCTCCTCGGTCCAGGGGCTCGAGGGGCGGGAGAACATGTCCGCCTATGCCTCTTCGAAGTTCGGTGTCCGCGGACTGTCGAAGACCGCCGCGATCGAGCTCGGCCCCGCCGGCATCCGCGTGAACGTCGTCGTCCCCGGCCCGACGAAGACGAAGATGACCGAGCGGAAGGGGTGGACCGACGAGCAGTACGATGCCGCCTATGGCGGCTATCCGCTCGGGCGGATGGCAGACGCCCGGGAGGTCGCCGACGTCGTGCTCTTCCTGGCCAGCGACGAGAGCTCGTTCTGCACCGGGGCCGACTACGTCGTGGACGGCGGCGTGCTCGTCGGGAAACCTCGCGGCTGAACGACCCTATCCCTCGAACCGGCTGAGTCGGAACACACGGATGTTCCGGTCGGTCCGTGTCTCGTAGACGTAGATCATCGGGATCTGCCCGCGCATGAGGTCCCAGACCTCGTCCTTCTCGGCGTCGCTCAGCACTCGCGCCCGGGCGCGATACGACTCGCCGAGGGTCTGGACCTCGCACTCCGGGTGGGCTTCGAGGTTGTAGCGCCAGCCGGGGTGCTTCTCCTGCCCCATCGCGCTGGCCACGAGCAGGATGTCCCCCTCGTGGTGGACACACGCGAGATGCACCGCGCGAGGTCGCCCCGACTTCCGCCCGGTGGTCGTGACCGTCACCATCGATTCGCTGCCGGTCCCCATTGAGTGGAAGCGACCGTTCGTCGCGCGATAGAGCCAGGGATCGATCCGCGCGGAGAACGTTCGGATCCACCAGGTCGTCACGGGGTTGGTGACGAGCCAGACCAGAAAGCTGTCCTTGGGATGGGCGGTTTCGGTTTCGGACATGGGGCGCTCCAGGTGAGAAATGCCGGCGCGCACCGCTCGCTCGAGCAGACGCCGGGAACCGCTCTGTACACTACACTGCTCGCGCTTCGCCGGGGCGTTCCCGGCACCACGTTTCTCCAGGACGATATCGATGAGCTCAGGCCAGACCCGATTCGACTTCTCCGACCAGACCGTCGTCGTGACGGGTGGAAGCCGCGGGATCGGCCGCGCGATCTGCGAGGCCTTCGCGGAAGCCGGAGCCCGGGTCTTCACCTGCAGCCGCCGACCGCCCGAGACGCCTTTCTCGTCGGACGCGATCAGCTGCGAGAGCATCGACGTCCGCGACCCCGAGGCGACGGAGAGCTGGCTCGCCCGGTGCGCCGAAGACAGCGGCGGAATCGACGTGCTCGTGAACAACGCGGGAGGCGCGCCGCCGATGGACGCGGCGACCGCGCCCCCCAAGCTCATCAACAAGATCCTCGAGCTGAACCTGAACGCGCCGCTCATCCTCGCGAGCCAGGTCCACAAACACATGATCGCCCGCGAGCACGGCGGCTCCATCGTCAACATCGTCAGCATCTCGTCCCATCGACCGACGCCGACCGGCGCCGCATACGGCGCCGCCAAGGCCGGTCTCATGAACGCGTCGAGTTCTCTCGCCGTCGAATGGGGCGGCCAGGTTCGCGTGAACAGCGTCGTGTGCGGCCTCGTTGAGACGGAGCTCTCCGGAGACCACTACGGCGACAGCGAAACCAAAAAAGCGATCACCGACGCGATCCCCGCTGGCCGCTTCGCGCAGCTCGAGGAAGTGGCCCACTCGGTGCTCTTCCTCGCCGCGCGAGACTCGAGCTACGTCTCCGGTGCGGCCCTCGAGGTCTACGGCGGCGGCGAGTGGCCGCCGACCGTGCCGAAGCCCGATCTCAGCTGACGCCCACCAGGAGAACCGCATGACCGATCGGGCTCCCTCCGACGAGTCCTTCGCCCTGGACGGCTACGTCGCGCTGGTCACCGGCAGCACCCGCGGCATCGGCGCCGCCATCGCGGAGGAGTTCGCGGCTGCGGGCGCCGAAGTGATCGTGACCGGGCGAAGCCCTGCGGCCGCCGCCTCGGTGGCCGAGCGGATCGAAGCCTCGGGCGGCCGAGCGCACGCGCTCGCCTACGAAGCCTCCGCACGGGACGCGGCCGACGCGTTGATCGCCGGCATCTCCAGCGTGACCTCGAGGCTCGACGTGCTCGTGAACAACGCCGCGATCCTGCGGCCACATAGCGTCGGGCGCCTGACCGAAGAGGAGTTCGACGAGGTCTTCGGCGTGAACACCCGCGCCGCCCTCTTCCTCTCGCAGAAAGCGCACCCGCTGCTGGTCCGAAGCGAGCACCCCTCGATCGTGAACGTCACCGCGGCCTGCGCGCATCGGCCGATGCGCGGCCTCGGCGCGTACTGCGCCTCGAAGGCGGCGATGATCAATTTCACGTCGACCCTCGCGCAGGAATGGGCCAAGGACGGGATCCGCGTGAACGCGCTCACGCCGGGCTCCGTCGCGACGGACATGATCCTTCCGAAGGACGATGCCCGACGCGAAGCCTTCATCGAGGACATGGGAAACCAGAACCTGATGGGCCGCCTCGCCGACCCGATCGAGATCGCGCGCGCCGTGCGCTTCCTCGCGAGCCCCGCGGCCTCGTTCATGACCGGACAGACGATGATCGTCGACGGCGGAATCCTGGCCTGAGCCGCTTCGCACGCGTGACGAAAGGAGATCGTGATGGCCCGCCCCCTGGATGAAGACGTCCGACGTCTCCTCGACGCGCCGAACTTCGCGTCCCTCGCGACGCTCATGCCCGATGGCTCGCCGAAGGTCGAGCCCGTCTGGGTCGGACGCGACGGGGATCACGTCCTGATCGCCACCGACGCCCGAGGCCTCAAGGGCGGCAACGTCGCCCGGGACGGCCGCGTCGCTCTTTCGGTCACGGACTACGGGAACCCCTAC
This sequence comes from Deltaproteobacteria bacterium, assembly GCA_002709835.1. Classification (GTDB taxonomy): domain Bacteria; phylum Myxococcota_A; class UBA9160; order UBA9160; family UBA4427; genus UBA4427. Next base: position 19,343 of record PAQX01000100.1, on the reverse strand, counting down.
GAGCAGGCCCTGATCCGCGGCCGCGTCATCGAGACCCGGGACGACAACGACCTCGTCGTGCTCGACGCGCTCTCCGACCAGTACCTGGGCAAGCCCTTTCCCCGGCGGAAATGGTCGAGCCGCGTGGTCTACGTGATCGAGGCCGACGTCGCGCGCTACTACAAGTCTCCGCTCGAGCACACACCGCGCTGAACCGAGCGCTCCGTCGCCGGCGCCCGAAGCGATGCCGGCTCTGAAAGGAACCTCCATGCCGTCGAACACCGACCTCGGCCCTCTCCTGCGCGACCGTGTCGCAGTCGTCACCGGCGGATCGCGCGGAATCGGCGCGGGCATCGCCGCGGCGCTCGTCGGGGCCGGCGCCCGGGTGATCATCTCGGGACGCCGGCAAGCAGTGCTCGAAGACACCGCGCGTGAGATCGGCGCCCATCCCGTCGTCGCCGATGCCGCGGATCGGGCCTCAGCGGGCGAGCCCGTGCGCCGGGCGATCGCCGAGTTCGGGGGCATCGACATCCTCGTGAACAACGTGGGCGGCATGGCCGGAGGCAATCCGGACCTCTTCGCCGGCGATTCCGCAGAGGACGACGGTTTCGAGGCCAACCTGCGCCTCAACCTGACCGCGGCCTACTGGCCGACCAAGGCTGCCGCCGCCTCGATGCGCGACCGCGGTCATGGCCGCGTGATCAACATCGGCTCCGGCGCCTCCAGGCACGCCGCAGCGAGCCCCGCCTACACCGCTGCCAAGCATGGCCTGATCGGACTGACCAAACAGCTGGCCCTCGATCTCGCGCCGCACGCCATCTCGGTGAACTGCGTCTGCCCCGGCTGGACCAACACCGACCTCGTGAACTTCGATGCCCTCGCCCGCGCGCAGGGCGTCGAGGCAGCCGAAGCCCGGACGCGCGCCGAGGCCGAAAGCGCACAACGCCGCATCCTCGAACCCTCGGAGCTCGGCCCGATGTGCATTCTGCTCGTATCCGACGCGGGCGCGCCCATTACGGGACAGGTGATCGGCGTCGATGGCGGTTACCGTCTGTGATCGCCCACGCTTCCACGGAGGAGACCCAATGAAGACCGAGGTCCTCGATGCCGGATCGATTGCCGCTTACGACGAAGAGGTCGACGTCCTCGTCGTGGGCCTCGGCGCTGCGGGGGCGGCGACGGCCCTGGGCGCCCGTGAGGCGGGCGCCGACGTCCTCGTCGTCGAGCGGGCGGGCGGCGGCGGCGGAACGAGCGCCATGTCCGGTGGCGTGATCTATCTGGGAGGCGGCACGGCCCTCCAGAAGGCCTGCGGCTTCGAAGACACGCCGGAGGAGATGCTCAAATACCTGCAGGCCTCGATCGGCCCCGGACGAGACGACGCCAAGCTCGAGCTCTACTGCGACGGCACCGTCGAACATTTCGATTGGCTGGTCGCCCAGGGCGTCCCCTACAAGGAGACTTTCTACTACGGCCAGTCAGGCGAGCCGCCGACCGACGACGGCCTCGTCTGGTCGGGCTCGGAGAACGTCCACCCCTTCCGTGATCTCGCGAAGCCTGCTCCCCGCGGCCACGTGGCGGCGGTGCCCGGTGCCGCGGGGCACAAGATCATGAGCGTGCTTTGCGAAGCCGTCGAGCGAAGCGGCGCGCGAACCGCGTTCAATACGACCTGCTCGGCCCTCTTCCAGGAACGCGACGGACGAATCACGGGGATCCGCCTCGAGACCTTCGGCGAGTCCCGCACGATTCGGGTCCGCGGCGGGGTCGTCCTCACGACCGGCGGATTCGTACTGAACGACGAAATGCTCGACGCCTACGTGCCCGCCGCCCGGAAGTGCTCCATGCGCGTCGCCGCCGACGGCGACGACGGCTCCGGGATCCGACTCGGGATGGCGGCGGGCGCCGGCACACGCCACCTCGACAAGGTCTCGGTCTCGCTTCCGGTGACGCAGCCGTGGGACCTCAAGGCGGGGCTGCTGATCAACGCCCAGGGCCAGCGGTTCATCAACGAGGACGCCTACTACGGCCGACTCGGGGACTATGCGCTCCTTCGACAAGAGGGACGCTGTTGGCTGATCGTGGACGACGAGTTCTACACGCCGGCGGAGTACGGCTTCGAGCTCGTCGCCGTTGGCGAAACACCGGCGGAGCTCGGACGCGAACTCGGCCTGCCCGAGGGCGCCCTCGAGTCCACCATCGACGTGTTCAATCTGCACGCCGATCGCGGCGAGGACCCGCTCTTCGGGAAGCGCGAGCCCTACTTGAAGCCCCTGCGCACCGCGCCCTTCGGCGCGATCGACTGCACGACGGAGAACGCACGCTATGCGGTGTTCACCCTCGGCGGCCTATCGACGGACGTCGACGGGCGCGTACTGGATCCGGAAGGAAGGACCATCCCGGGCCTCTACGGTGCGGGACGCGCCACCTCGGGACTCGCGGTCGGGGGCTACAGCAGCGGTCTGTCTCTCGGCGACGGGACTTTTTTCGGACGCCGCGCCGGAAGAACCGCCGCCACGTCCTGAGCCGCAGGCGCTTTTGGGGACACGCCGCGCCGGACAGGAAAAGCCGTCAGCGCCCGGTGGTCGCGCCGCCGTTCGAACGCCAGATCTGACCCGTACAGAAGCGGGAAGCGTCGGAGGCGAGATAGAGCACGAGATACCCCTGATCGCTCGCTTCCCCGACGAGACCGAGGGGCGACATCGACTCCATCGAGCCCACGAACTGGTCGAAGCTCGCCTGGTCGATCTTGCCGTCTTCGTCGCGCTCGAGTCGTCGCTTGGTGAAGTTCGTGATCGTCGCGCCAGGCGCGAGGGCGTTCACCCGAATCCCCCGATCGCCGACTTCCTGTGCCAGGCTGTGCGTCAACTGCGCCACGGCCGCTTTCGTCATCGAGTAGAGACTGAAGCCGGGAACCGGAAGGTCGATCGCCCCGGACGAGACGTTGATGATGCTCCCGCCGCCCCGCGCCGCCATCCTCGGGATGGCCGCCTGACATCCGTAGAGCGTGCCCTTCAGGTTGATCGCGAAGACACGATCGACCTCTTCGTCGGTCAGGGACTCGACGAGACCATCCGCCGGGACGCCGGCGACGTTACAGAGCACGTCGAGCCCGCCGAACTCGCTTGCTGCGCGATCGACGAGGGCGTCGACCTCTTCCCGGGAACCGACGTTGCATCCCTGCGCAACCGCAGCATCGCCCCGTTCGCGGATGGACTTCGCGACGCCCTCGGCGCCCTCGGCATCGAGGTCCCCGAGAACGACCTGCGCACCCGCCTCCGCGAGGATTTCCGCGACGGCTCGTCCGATCCCCGAGGCCGCACCGGTGCCCACCGCGATCCGTCCCGCAAGCCCGAACGTCTCGTTCAGATCTCCCATCTATCTGCTCTCCGATCCTTTGGCGCCCCTTTGGGAACGCGTGCGCATCCTGGCGGCCTAGCCGCGATTCAGGTCAGCGAATAGGGGAAGCGCGTCGTCCAGCCCCCGTCCACGACGAGCGCCTGCCCCGTGATCTTCCGTGCGAGGTCCGAAACGAGGAACGTGATCGCCCCGCCGATGTCCTCGGGTTCCGCGATCGTGCCCAGCAGGTCGGTCGACGGCCGAGGCGTCGTGCCCGCCGCCCACTCGGCTTCCATTCGCGGCGTGCGGACAGTCCCGGGAACGACGCAATTCACCCGGATGCCGTGCGGCCACCACTCCTCGGCGGCCGTCTTCACGAAGTTGAGGACCCCGGCCTTCGCGGCGCCGTAGGCGCCGTGTCGGGCGGCACCGAACATTCCGGAGATGGAAGCGACCACACACAGGACGCCCGGTCGCTCCTGGTCGACCCAATTCCGTGCCGCCGCCTGCGACACGTAGAGGTGGTGTCGAAGATTGACGTCGAAGTCGCGCTCCCAGGTCGCATCGTCGACCGAGAGCAGCGGCGCCCAGGAAGCGCCGCCCACGATGTTCACCACGATGTCGAGCGGCCCCACGGCCTCGTCCGCGGCCACGATCAGCCCCTGGACTTCCTCGCGGTTCGTCACGTCGGCCGTGAGCGCGGCGCTCTTGCAACCGAGCGCCTCGATTTCACCGGCCACGCTCTCCGCGCGCGCCTGTTCTGCATCGACGACGGCCGGGTTCGCCCCCGCCTGCGCCAGAAGCAGCGCGGTCGCCCGCCCCATGCCCTGTCCGCCGCCGACGACGAGAGCGCCGCGCCCGGAGAGATCCAGAATGCCCAAGGCGGGTTCTCCTCGAATTGTCAGCCCGCCGCCATCTCTTCGGCGGGCGCGACGTTGACCGGGATCGCGCTCATCAGCGGGATGCCCGAGTAGGGATCGTAGTTGCGATCGGAGGCCGAGAGCCGGCCCGTATTGCTGCCGATCTTGCGGACGTCCTTGTCGTTCTCGCTGCCCGGCGCATCGCCGAACGCGTGCGGCATCGAGATCACGCCTCGACGAAGATCGGCCTCGGGCTCGACGACGCCGAGGATCGACGAGTAGCTGCTCGTGATCTCGATGACGTCTCCCTTTTCGAGACCGAGCGCGGCGAGGTCCTCGGGGTGCATGAAGGCCGGGTTGTAGCTCCACTTCCGCACGAGCTTCGGAATGTCGCGGCCCGCCGAGTTGTGCACGTCGGGCAGACGCCGCGAGACCAGGCGGAAGGCGTAGTACGTGTCTCGATCGACCGGCTCGGCGGCGACCTCGGTCAGTTCGCCCATCATGGTGCGATCCGCCAGATCGAGCCGCCCCGTGGCGCCCTCGTCTCCAGGGGCGACCGAAACGTCGACCGGGAAGACGGCGCCCCCGGGATGCTTTCGCACCTCGGAGAGCGGAACGCGCGCGCCCTTCGTGAGGGCTTCGAAGAGCTCGTCGTTGGTCGGCGGCCGGTCGAGGTCGAAGTGAGTGAGTTCCGGCTTCTCCATGTCCGGGCCCCATTCGTAGGAAGCCGCCAGCGTGATCGGTAGATTCATGCGCTGGGCCAGACCGAAGAAGAACTCCCACTCCTCGATCACGTCCGACCCTTCGGGCGGGTCCACGATCGCGGGAGAGTACTGGGCGTAGGGCTCGGGGTACCCCATCGCGTAGGGCGTCAGGCTCTCGGTCGGGAGCGTCATGCCCGGGACCTCGAGGGAGAGCTTCGGAGCGATCACGTAGTCCGCGAGTTTCGCCGTCGCGCTCATCTTGATGTCGAGGGAGACGTTCAGCTCGAGCGCGTTCATCGCGGCCAGGGTCTTGTCCTGGTCCGGCCAGGCGGCCATCGGGTTGCCGCCGAGGCTGAAGAGCGCCTTCACCTGGCCTTCCCCCTCCAGCAGGATCTCCTCCGCGAGCGCACCGGTCGGCATACCCGCCGCCGTGTCCGTCAGGTTGCGCACGCGCATGTGCTCACCGAACCCCCAGCCCGGATGGGGATCGAAGGCCTGGGCCTTGCTCGGACTCGGAGCCATCAGCACGCCCGGGTTCGGCAGGAACTCGCCCTCCCGGCGCCAATGCCCGGTCAGGGTATTGAGACAGAGCCCGAGGTATTCGGTCAGGTTGCCGCGGGGCGCCATGTTCGGACCCGTGCCGACGTTGAGCCCACCGTTGCGATGGGCCGCAAAGATCCGAGCCGCCTGCGTCAGACCCTCGCCGGAGACGCCTGCCCGACGCTCGACGTACTCGAGCGTGAAGGGTTCGACGAGGGCGCGCAGCTCGTCGAGCCCGCGAGTCCAGTCCGCCACGAACGCGTGATCGATGCGGTCTTCCGCGAGGAGCACTCGAAGCATGCCCGCCAGGATCGTGGGATCCTCCCCGGGCTTCGGCTGAAGGAAGACCGTCGCTTGCTTCGCGGCTTCACTCCGCCGCGGGTCGACGACGACGAGTTCCAACCCGCGCTTCATCGCTTCGTGAAGTCGCTTCGCCGGGTTCATGCAAGGCACGCCGATCGACTTCGAAATGGTCGGGTTCGCCCCCACCAGCATCCACGTATCGGCCCCGTCGAAGTGATAGGGCCCGCCTCCCCAGGTGCCGTGCAGCGCGGGCGCAATCATCTTGCCCGGCTGATCGATCGTCGCGCTGGTGAAGAACATCGGAGACCCGAGGGCTCGGAGCCAGGCCGTCGCCATCGGCGCACCTGCGGCATAAGGGAACGAGAACGTGCCCGTGTAGAGCGCAACCGAACGCGGTCCGTGCTCCTCGACGATCCGCCCCACCTTCTCGGCGATCTCATCCATCGCCTGCTCGACGGGAATCGGGCGATGCACCCCCTCTTCGTCGCGCTTCATCGTCTGGAGCAGCCGGTGGGGATTCGCGTGCTGCTCCGGGAGGGCACGCCCCTTCGCGCAGGTGTACCCGTGGTAGAGCGGATTGTCCTTGTTCCCGATCACGGAAACCGCTCGACCGTCCTCGACGGTGACCTTGATCGCGCAGGCGGCGTGACAGAATCGACAGAACGAGTCGCGGACTTCGGGCATGGTCGGCCTCCCCGCGCCCGGAGACGAGGGCGCGTCGATCGCTCCACGATAGACGATCCGAAGCCCTCCGCGCGCCCGGTTTCGGGACCCGGTTTCGACGCCGTTTCCCGCCTATACTGGAGACTTCGCCCGCGGCTCGGCCGCCCATCCCAGAGGACCCGCCATGCAGGGACTGCGCGATCTGCGCGTCGTCGATTTCAGCAACCGGATCGCCGGTGCCTACGCAACCAAACTTCTCGCGGACGCCTACGCCGAGGTGATCAAGGTCGAACCGCCGGACGGCGACGCGCTCCGACGTTGGACCGCCAGTGATCAGGATCTCGACGGGAAGGACGGCGCCCTATTCCAGTTCCTCAATACGTCGAAGAAATCCGTGGTCGGCGCGATCGGCGACGATCACGTCGACGCGCTGCTGCGCGGGGCCGACCTCGTGATCGAGACGAGCGACGGCGCGATCGACGGCAAGGCCCTGACCGAGCAGTACCCTGGTCTCACGGTCCTCTCGATCTCGGACTACGGACTCGATGGGCCCCTGACCGGAACGCCTTCGGCGGACCTCGTCGTCCAGGCGAATAGTGGCGGCCTCGCGGGCCGAGGTCTCCAGTCGATGCCCCCCGTCATGTGCGGGGGACAGACGACGGAGTGGATCGGCGGCACCTACAGCGCGGTCGCCGGGCTCGCAGCCGCGCGACGCGCCCGCGCCAACGGTCAGGGCGAGCACATCGATTTCTCCCTCTGTGAAGTCATGAACATCGGCTCGACGACCTACGCCGATCTCATGGATCACCTCAACGGACGCCCGGAGCCGGTCGGCGCACCGCGCTCCGTCGAGGTCCCTTCGATCGAGCCGACGAAGGACGGCTGGGTCGGCTTCAATACCAATTCGAACCAGCAGTTCACCGACTTCCTGCTCCTGATCGAACGCCCCGACCTCCTCGAGGACACCGAGTGGGCCATGATCGGAACGCGCATGGCGCGCATGGATGAATGGAACGAGATCGTTCGTTCCTGGACGACGCAGCACACGACCGAAGAGATCGTCGAGCGCGCCTCCCTGCTCCGGATTCCGGTCGCCCCGGTCTGCAGCGGACGTACCGTCCTCGACCACATCCACCTGAAGGAGCGCGGCGTCTTCAAGACGAACCCGACCGGCGGCTTCCAGCAGCCGCGTTCGCCCTACCTGATGGACGGCGAGGAACCGCGCCCCTTCGAGCCCGTTCCGACCCTCGGCGAACACCAGGACGCGATCGAGTCACGGGAGCGCCTGAAGCCGGGGATCTCGCCCTCCGGCGCGAGCGACCCTGATCTCCCGCTCAAGGGCATCCGCGTGATCGACACCACCGCCTGGTGGGCCGGCCCCTCGGCCTGCCAGATGCTCGCGAACCTCGGCGCCGACGTGATCAAGGTCGAGGCAATCCAGCGCCCGGACGGCATGCGCATGATGGGCGGCCTATTCATCGCCGAGGGCGATTGGTGGGAACGCAGCGCGATCACCCTGGCCGCGAACACGAACAAGCGCGGCCTGACCCTCAACCTCTCGGATCCCAAGGGACTCGAGATCTGCAAGAAGCTGATCGAGGAAGCCGACGTCTTCATCGAGAACTTCTCACCGCGGGTCGTCGAGAATTTCGGGCTCGATTGGGAGAACATCCACAAGATCAACCCCAAGTGCATCGTCGTCCGGATGCCGGCCTTCGGCCTCTCGGGCCCCTGGCGCGACAACGTCGGCTTCGCCCAGACGATGGAGCAGATCTCCGGACTCGCCTGGATCACCGGCCACGCCGACGATCAACCCCGCATCCAGCGCGGCCCCTGCGACCCCCTCGCCGGGATGCACGCGGCCTTCGCGACCCAGGTCGCCCTCGCCGAGCGGGAAAAGACCGGCCAGGGGCACCTCCTCGAATGCACGATGGTGGAGGGCGCGCTCAATGCCGCCTCCGAGCTCGCGATCGAGTGGTCGGCCTACGGCGTCGAGCTGTCGCGCGACGGCAACCGAGGGCCACAGGGGGCTCCCCAGAACGTCTACGCGTGCGCCGGGGAGGAGAACTGGCTCGCCCTCGTCGTCCGCAACGACGCGCAGTGGACGGCGCTCAAGGGCCTGCTCGGGAACCCCGCCTGGGCCGAGGACGAGGATCTGGCGACCCATGCCGGGCGGCGGCGGAAGCACGGCGTGATCGACGATGCGCTCGGAAGCTGGCTCGCCGGACAGGACCTGAACGAGACGATCGCGGCGCTGCATGCCCGAGGCATCCCGGCCGGTCCGGTATGGGACTCGCGCAAGCAGTCGGAGCACCCCCAGTTCATCGCCCGTGGCTTCATGGAGGACGTCGACCACCCGATCGTCGGCACGCACCCGGTGGTCCGACCGCCCTTCAAATTTGCGACGGTGGACCGCTGGAACCGGACGCCCGCCCCGACCATGGGCCAACACAACGAGGAGGTCCTCCGTGAGATGGGACTCTCCCCCGAGGAGATCGCTCAGCTCGAGGCCGACGAGGTCATCGGAACGAAGCCGAAGGGCCTCTAGCCGCACCCGCTTCCGCGACGGCGGCGAGAAAAACCGTTTCGGGCCCGCGCCGTCTCCCGGGACCGGCGCGGGCCGCCGCAGCGTCGTGCCGCAGCGCCACGAGCCGCTCCGTTCGTTAGCCTCCGAGCAGCCCGCCCGGCCCTCACGAAAAGGAGGCCCTTCGCGATGCCGCCGTTGCCGCCCGACGCGACCAATCGCGTCGACGAGTCCCCCGATGCCCACTTCTACGCGATGGCGCGCATGGTCGTACACATCGACGAAGCGACCATCGCGGCGCTCACCGACTACTACGCGGAGATCCTGACGCCTGGGGCGGACGTGCTCGACCTCATGTCCTCGTGGGTGTCCCACCTGCCCGAGGCTCCGACGCTCGGCCGCGTAGCAGGGCTCGGGATGAACGCGGAAGAGCTCGCCGCCAATCCGAGGCTTTCGGAATCCGTCGTCCACGACCTGAACGTCGACCCGACGCTCCCCTTCGACGACGCGAGCTTCGACTTCGTGGTGAACGCGGTCTCGGTTCAGTACCTCACGCGCCCGCTCGAGGTCTTCGCCGAGATCGCCCGCGTGCTCCGGCCCGGCGGCCGCTCCATCGTCGCGATGTCCCACCGCTGCTTCCCGACGAAAGCGATCCGGGCGTTCCATGTGCCGGGGGCGACGGCGCGCTTTCAGCTCGTCGGCGGCTATCACGCGGAATCCGGCCTCTTCGAAGCGATTGATCCCCTGGACCGCTCCCCCGACGAAGCGGATCCGCTCTGGATCGTGACCGCGACGCGGCGCGCCGACTAACCTTCGGAGCGCGCCAGATCCTTCGGGAGCTGCCGCGCCGCCAGCACGAAGAAGCCGACCCCGACCGCCGAGATCGCCGCGACGATCAGCAGCGCGTAACGAAGCCCGTCCGTCCCGTGGGCTTCCCCGAGCACGTCGCTGAGCACGCCCGCGAAAGGCGGACCGCAGCCGAGTCCGATCAGGTTCAGGATGAAGAACAGGATCGCCGACGTGAGCGCGCGCATCGCAGGCGGAACCAGCTGATGACAGGTCGCGAGGCTCGGCCCGAGATACGTATTGGTCAGGGCCGTCACCATGACCATCGAGCCGATCGCAAGCGGCGTCGCGTCCGCCAGCAGCATCGGGAAGACCAGGGGCAGCGCGAGCGTACTCGCCGCCGCGGGAAGCCAGAGGTACCAGCGCTGCTCTCCGGAGCCGAGGCGATCGGCCAATCGACCCCCGAGGAAGGTGCCGAGCATGCCGGCGCCGCCCCCACCGAAAGCCATCACGACCCCGAGGTCCCAGCCCGAGATGCCGTGGGAGCGCTCGACGAAGGCCGGCAGGAAGTTGCCGACGCCATAGCCGCCGAACGCGGTCAGACCGCAGGCTACGGCGATCAGCCAGAAGGACCGGAACCCGCGAAGCACCGCAATCGTCTCGCCGAGGGTCGGCACCTGCGCTGCGCTCGAAGCGGACTCGAAACGGCCTCGAGGCGGCTCTTTCACCGTCAGAAAGAAGATCGCGGCGAAGATCACCCCCGGCGCGCCCACGACCATGAACGCGTAGCGCCAACCGAAGGCCTGCTCGACGAAGGCGCCGATCAGGAACCCGAGCACGATCCCGAAATGGAGCCCGGCGGAGTAGAAGCCGAGCGCCGCGCCGCGCTCCTCCGGCGGGTAGTAGTCGCTGATCATGGCGTGCGCGGGCGGGCTGCCTCCGGCCTCCCCGAGGCCCACGCCGAAGCGCGCTGCGAAGAGCTGCCAGAAGCTATTCGCCGTCCCGGAGAGAACGGTCATCCCGCTCCACACCGCGACCGCGAGGGAGATGATGTTCTTGCGATTAGCGCGATCCGCCCAGTACGCGACAGGAATCCCGGCGGTCACGTAGATCGCGGCGAAAGCCGGCCCCGTCAGCAGACCGAGCTGCCAGTCGAGGAGCGCCATCTCCTCCTTGATCGACTGCTGCAGGATCACCAGGATCTGACGATCGATGAAATTGAACGCATAGGCGATCGTCAGCATCACCAGCGCGTACCGCGTCACGCTCGGCGTGAAGGCCACGCCGCTCTTGGCGTCGTCGGAGAGAGTGCTCAACTAGCTGGCCTGGAAGGCCCCCATGTCGAAGTAGTCGCGCCAGATCTTGATCTTGCCCTCCGCGTCGATCTCGAAGAAGCCGGCGACCGCCGCCGCGGTCTTGCTGCCCTCGTTCTCGAAGGTGTCGACCCGCTCGTTCATGACGAGGGAGCCCGCCGAGACCTGATTCACGATCTCGAAGTCGATCCCGCCCGGGCTCTGCTTGAGGAAGGCCTCGATTCCGGCGCGGATCGCGACCTTCCCTTCGAGCGGCTGCATCGGCATGTTGTGGTAGACCGCGTCCTCGGCGAACGCATCCATGATGTAGTCCAAGTCGGCGCGCCCCCAGGCGGCGCTGAAGTCACGAACGATCTGATCGGGGTCGACGGGGCGGGTCATCGGGGCTCCTCGTGCGCCGCAGGGGCAGGGTCACGCGGCGGATCGCCAGCGTAGTGATTCCGTACTGCCTGTCGACCGGCGCCTCAGGAGCCGCCCGTCCGCCGCCCTGCCAATACCTTCGGAACGTCCTCCCGCTTCACCCGGAGCACCGTCGGCATCGACACCTCCGAGTCTCGCTCCCCGACCCAACGAAACGTCATCCAGCCTTCCCGATGGCCCCCGGTCTCGATCCAGTTGGGATGGGGCGTCTGCCCGTGGGCCACCACGAATCTCAGCTTGCCGTCCGCGTCCACGACCGCGTGATCGAGGCTGAGATGCGTGCGGCGGGTCAGGTAGTCGACGGTCTCGTGCCAGCGGGATTCGATCGCGAGGTTCCAGTAGCGCACGTCGAGCGGATCGGTCTCGATGACGAGGGCTTCATCCTCCTCGATCTGATAGGTCCCGAACATGTAGAGGTTGTCCGCGCTGCTGATGTCCTCGCCGAAGCTGTCCGAGTTGAACCGCGAAAAGGTGTTGGGCGTATCCCAGAGCTCGGGCCCGATCGTTCGGTGCATGGTGAACATGAAGCCGAGCGAATAGCTCGCCTCCATGAGCGCCTTCGCGATCTCGCGATCCGTCGAGGGCGGGAGATCCTCGTAAGGCACTCGACCGACCACCTCGATGTCGTAGGTCGCAAGCGCCTCGGCTTCTCGATCCCCGATGTACTGACGGACCAGAATCGAGGTCACGCCATTCGAGGTATCGACCCAGTTCGGACCGCCGTCGTCGGCCTTCGTGAGATGGATCTCGAAATCACCCCGTTCATCGGCGCCGAGCGTCCGTTCATTGAAATAGGCCAGCCGGGCGCGGCGACCGTCCGGCTGGATCGCGCCGCTGATCGTGAAACTCAGGTGGCGGACCGTGCCCAGGTTTCCACGGATCACGTAATCCCACCGATTGTCGAGATGAACGTTGTCGTATTCCGCGTCGGGGTTGTCCCCACCGACCTTCCGGATCTTGGTGTCCATCCGCGCGAAGTGCGGGGCCTTGGGGTTCTGATCTCCCGCCGTGTCGATCGACATCGCCAGGGTTCGCAGGATCGCGCGCATCCCTTCGCTCGCCTCGCGCTCGGTCTCGGCGTCCTGGAGGACCACCTGCTTCATCTCTTCAAGGGTCGCCTGCACACGCCCGAAGGCCTTCACGCTCGCCAACTCCGCGTAGGGACTCGGCGAAGCAGCCGGCGCGGGCGGGGGCGGCGGACTCGTCGTGCACCCTGCGAACGCGAGGACGAGCCCCCCGATGATTCCAGACCGAAGCACGCCCGCGCTCCACATGAACGACATCCTCGCATCACCCATTCGAGATCCCTCCTCGGACGCGTCGTTGCGCCGCGCCGGCTCACGATAGCCCGATGGAATGCCCCGCTCCGCCCCGCATTCCCTATCTTCTCGCCGGCGAACCCGCAGGAGATCCGGTGCCTTCGTTCCGATTCAGCGATTCAATCGATGCCTTTCACGCGCGCGCTTCCGAAGCGCGGAGCCTCGACGATTTCGGAGAGGACGACTACCGCGAAGCGCTCGCCGTGCTGTGCCGCTCCCTCGACGACGATGCGAACCTCTCGCCCCTGGGCGAGATCGGCCTCCAGACGATGATCGTCGATGCCCTCGAGGCGCGGCTCCTTTGCGAGGAGGGGTGGCGGCGATACCCGGAGGCCGCCGAGACGCAAATCGAGCGGCCCCTCGTCATCATCGGCCTTCCCCGGACGGGCACGACCGCCCTGCACCACCTGATGGCCCAGGATCCGGACGTGCAGGCCATGGACCACTGGTTGATGCGCACGCCGAAGCCCCGACCGCCGCGCGCGGAATGGGAGGCCGACCTGGACTACCAGGCCGCCGCGGCGAGGGTCGACCTGATGTTCGCACGCAGTCCCGACATGCGGGCGATCCACGAGATCGAGGCGTTTCTCCCCGACGAGTGCTGGAACGTCTTCTCACAGAACTTCCTCCACAGCTCTTACGAGGCGAACGCGGACGTACGGGGCTATGCCGAGTGGTGGGCCCACGCGGACCTGCGCCCGGTCTACGCGCGCCACGCGCGAAACGCGCAGTTGATCGGCTCGACAACGCCGGAGAAGCGGTGGATCTTCAAGGATGCGACGCATCTCTTCGGGCCCGAGGCGCTCTTCGAGACCTACCCGGACGCAATGATCGTCCAAACTCACCGGGACCCGGTTCCGATGATCGCGAGTGTCTGCAGCCTCTGCTGGTCTTCCCGAAACGCGATGAACGAGGGAACCGACCGAGCGACCTTCGGTGAATCGACGCTCGCCCTCTGGGAGCGGAGCATCAACTCGATGATGGAGGCCCGAAAAAACCGCGACCCCGCGCAGTTCTACGACCTCCCCTTCGAGCGATTCGTAACGGATCCGATCGGCGCAATCCGGGACATCTACGCGTATTTCGGACTCCCTTACACCGACGAAGCGGAGGCCGCGATCCATCGCTTTCGCAAGGCCAACCCCAAGGGCAAGCACGGGGCCCACCATTACACGCTCGCCGAGTACGGACTCGACGAAACCGAGGTCCGCGAGCGCTTCCAGCGCTACACCGACGCGTACGGCGATGTGGGCGCCCGCCCCGCATGAAGCTCTGGGCCATCAGCGACCTCCACGTGGGATACAAGCGGAACCTACTGGCGATCCGCGAGCTCGCTACGCGCCCGAACGACTGGCTGATCCTCTGCGGAGACGTCGGCGACACCCTCGAGCAGGTCGAGCTCGCGTTCCGCCTGCTCCAGAAGAAATTCGCCCGACTGATCTGGGTCCCCGGCAACCACGAACTCTGGACGGTGCCACGCAAGAGCGGCCTTCGGGGCGTCGCCCGTTACCAATCCCTCGTGGATCTCTGTCGGCGTCATGACGTGCTCTGCCCCGAGGACCCCTTCCCCGTCTGGGAGGGCAAAGGCGGGCGCCACGTCCTCGCGCCACGCTTCGTGCTCTACGACTACAGCTTCCGTCCCGACGACGTCCCGATCGAGGAGGCGGTCTCCTGGGCGCGCGAGAAGAGAGTGCTGTGCACCGACGAAGCGATGCTCCACAGCGACCCCTTCGACTCCGTCGTCGAGTGGTGCGCCTCCCGCGTCCGAAAGAGTGAACAGCGACTGGAAGCCGCGATCGCCGAACACGACGCCCCCCTCGTCCTGATCGCGCATTTCCCGCTGCGCCAGGAGCACGCGGTCCTCCCTCGGATCCCGCGCTTCATGGTCTGGTGCGGGACCCGCAAGACGGAGGATTGGCACGTCCGCTTCCGGGCGCGCACCGTCGTTTCGGGCCACCTCCACATCCCATGCACGCGCTATGCGGACGGAGTCCGTTTCGAGGAGGTGAGCCTCGGCTATCCGGACCAGTGGTCTTCCCGCCGCGAGCGCTTCGGCTGGCGCCTCGAGGACCACCTCCGGCAGATCCTTCCCGTCCCTGAGCGGGACGCGGGGGATCCACTGGCCGGCTACGCGTTCACGCCCTAGCGAACGACGACCATACTCACCACCGCGTCGGCCGGTAGTCCTTCAGGAACTGTCCCCAGCAATGTTCCCCGGTCCGAAAGCCGCTAAAGATCGGGTCGAGGACGCGGGCCGCGCCGTCCACCGAGTCGAGGGGCGGTGCGAAGCGCTGGGCCTCCTCCTTCTCGACGGTCTTCGCGAAGGGATCCTCGTCGGTCACCCAGCCGGTATCGACGCTGTTCATGTGGATCCCGTCGCGCGCGAAGTCCGCCGCCGAGGTCCGCGTCATCATGTTCAGCGCCGCCTTCGCCATGTTCGTGTGCGGATGCCGGGTGGTCTTGAAGGTCCGATAGAACTGCCCCTCCATCGCCGAGACGTGGACGATGTGTTTGTCGTCGGTCGGCATGGAGAGCATCAGCGGCTTCAGGCGGGCGTTCAGGACGAAGGGCGCGATCGCGTTCACCAGCTGCACCTCGATCAGTTCCACGCTCGACACTTCGTGGAGGTCGAGGCGCCAGGAGTTCTTGTCGCGCAGATCCAGCGGCTGCCCTTCTCCGTCCCGGATACCGGCGGGAAAGAGAGGCGCGAGGTCGGCCTCGCCGAGCAGGTCGACGAGGGACAGTCGCGAGACGTCCGCCGCTGCATCCCGGGCCACGAGGGCCCCGGCGCGATCGCCCTCGCCCAGCAGCCGAGCCGCGCCCCCCTCGAGCCGCGCCGGATCCTCCGCCGCCACCATTTCCTGGTAGTACGCGGGCGGACGGCGCACCGTCTGACAAGCGTTGTGAATCAGGAAGTCGAGGCGCGTCTCCCGCTCCCGGACCGACGCACAGAACGCCTCGACCGCCGGCGTGTTCCGCAGGTCCAGCGCTTCGAGGGACAACCGCTCTCGCCACGTCTCGAAGTCCGGCTCCCGCGCGAAGCGCTCCGCGGCATCGACCGGAAACCGCGTCGTCGCGATCACCCGCGCCCCGGCCCGAAGAAGCATCGCCACGATCTCGAAGCCGATCTTGACCCGCGCACCGGTCACGATCGCCACGCGACCCGAAAGGTCCGCCGTCTGGCTGCGCTTCACCCAGTTGAGCGAAGCACATGCGGGGCACATCGAGTCGTAGTGATGGTGCACCTCCACGAAGGGCGCTTTGCACACATAGCAGTCGCGCGGCGCGTCCAGCCGCGCGCGCGTCGGATCCTGGGCGCGCGATCGCGCCTGGTGTTCGAGGAGTCGACGCGCCTCGGCGTCGATCTCCGTCTCCCGTGGCGGGACCGGAAAGGCCAGTGCGCGCTTGCGTGCCCGATTGCTGGTGGCCTCGAGCGCAGAGTCGTCCCGTTCGCGCTTCGCGCGGCGCCGGGCACCGCGGCGCGCCCGCGCGAAGCGACGCCGCTCGGTGCGGTCCGGCAGCGCGAGCCGGCCGGCGGCGATCCGCAGGCGCTCGTGGAGCTCGGGCGGCAGTGCTTGCAACGCTTCGGGGGCATCGACGAGCGACTCCAGCAGCTCGACGAGCGCGTCCAGTTCGGGCGTCTGGGATTCGTCGGAGGCCATCGGCGCCGGAGCGTACCCTACCCGTCCTGCCCTGCCTGACGCGGCGCCCCCCTCTCCGAAGTCCTCCAGACGGGCCTCCCGGCCCGTTCCCGGCTCGCTACCTTCGACGGGCTGCTACGAGGAGGTGCCATGGCCGCTCCGCTCCCGATCGAGGACCGCTCTTTCGCCGACTACCACCGAGAGACGCTCGCGAGCGAACTCGCGAGGCGCCAGTCACGACTCCCTACGAGCTATGCGAGCACGCTCCGCCCCTTCGCGATCCGCGAGCGGGAGTCCGGCGAGGCGTGCACCTATCGCCCCGACCCGGAACGCGGAACGATCTTGGTGTCCGCCGGCGAGACCGAGGCGGAGACCGTCGTCGAACTCGCCCGCGCCTCCTTCGTCCAGCTGACCGAAGACCTCGAATCCTCGGCCGGTCTCGTCTACGGAGATCGCGTCACCGCGGTCCGCGGCGATCTGATGGATCTGCTCCAGTGGGAGCCGGCGTTCCGGTGGATGTTCCGGGATCGACCGGTCTACGACCCGGACGACGCGGACCTGCGGGATTCGGCGGGACACCCGCTCGACCCCGCCCGGAGCTTCACCCTCGACGACGACCCGGAGGAGATGGCCGAGTTCCTTCGCGTCGTCGGCTACCTCTGGGTGCGCGAGGTGCTCTCCCCGGACGAGGTCGACGAACTCCGCGCTGAGAGCGAACGACTCCGTACCGCCGCGGTCGAAGGCGACCAGGAATCCTGGTGGGGCAAGACGGCAGACGGCGAGTCCCTGCTGTGCCGCGTCCTCCGCCCGGGCACCGAGCCGAAGATGCGCTCACTGCATGGTGACCCCCGCCTCGAACGGATCGCCGCGTTGACCGACGTCCCGATGGAGCACAAGCAGGGACCGGAAGACAAGGACGGCCTCGCCCTCCTCTGGAAGCAGCCAGCCGTCGCCGAGGGCCTGGGCGACCTGCCGTGGCATCGGGACTGCGGAATGGGCGGTCACGCCAGCATGTGCCCGACGGCCGTGCTGAGCGTCTTCCTCGGACCGAATACGCCGGAGGCAGGGCAGATCCGATTCCTCCCGGGCTCCTGGAACGCGTCCTTCCCGTTCATCGAAGGCGACGCCGAGAACGCTCCCCATGGAGTCGCCCCCCTCGCCCAGCCGGGCGACGTGACCTTCCACTACGGCGACGGCCTGCACGTGGCCCCGCCCCCGACGGGAAGCGAAGGCCCGTTCCGCAGCTGCGTCATCATGGGCTACGGCCGCGTCGGCGGGGGCACCCACCGCGGCGAGCGTCACTACAACGACGTGCTGCTCGGCGACGACGCGGGACAGGTCACGAATATGCGCGACATGGCCCGGACCCGGAGTTAGGCGCGGAGCCGGACGCGGCGGACGCGCTCAGTAGACGCGGGACAGATCCACGAGCAGCGCCCGTACGGACTCGCTGCTCATCAAATTCGGGTCGAACCCCTTGAACGCCCCCATCGCACCGCGGGTCGCCTCCGCGCGCTCCCGGGTCTGAGCCTGCGTGAGCGAGACGAATTTCATCTCCCACTCGCCGAAGAGCCGCTCTTCCTCGTCCGAAACCTCGAGCAGTGTGACCTGCAGGTGCAGTCGATCCGCGGAGATGCGCTGAAAAAGCGCGCTCACATCCGACCGCTCGCCTTCGATGGCCTGTACGAATCGACCTTCGCAGTACAGCAGGATCCCGGTGATTCCGAGCTTTTCGTTGGAACGCCGCGCGCGCTCGAGAATCGCGCGCTGCTGGGCGAGACCGAGTCCGGGCGCGGCTTGGCTCGAGTAGATGATTCGGGAGAGAGACATGGGGCGACGCCTGGAGGATGCGTTGCCGTACCCGATCGGCCCGGGCCGGGCGCGACTCGATCAATCCGGACGAAATGGGTCCGAGAAGACCGTAAATACGACAGCGCCCCCCATGTCCGCCCGATCCCGATCGCGGCGCGATGCGCACGCGTGCGCGTTGCAGGTCACCGGAGACCCGAGGGGCCCGCCGACGACGTGCTCGCCGCTCCCCGCCCGCACTGCGCGCATGCACACGGCCTTCAGAAAAGGCGCAAAGAGCCTTCCTGAGGACTGGCAATCCGTCCCTCAACGCAAAATCGCCCCCGCACGAAAGCCGAGGCGCTGCGTGAAGCGGGCCGGACGGGCTACCGCCGTCGCACTCCTGCCAGCCCAGCAAGTCCGAAACCCATCAGGAGTGCGGGGCCCGGCTCGGGTACGAACGTCCAACCGGCGGCGACGGGATCGAACCCCGTTCCGGTGAAGATCGTTTTGGCGGTGTAGAGGGTCGTGGAATCGCCGGAGGCCGAGTCGAGACCGATTGCGTTCGTCAGGACCGTGTCGGAAAAGTCCACGCCGATCAGGTTCGCGTTGGTCAGGTTCGCCTTGGTCAGGACCGCACTGCGCAGGTAGGCCCGGCTCAGGTTCGCGCTGGTCAGGTTCGCGTTGGTCAGGAGCGATTCGGTGAGATCCGCGTCGGCCAGAAGCGCGCCGCCCAGATCCGCGCCCGGCTTCAGATCGTCTCCCGAGTAGGTGTGGTTGCCGCCGTCCACGTGCTGGATGGGAGCAACGGTCGACCCGAACACATCCAGATAGGAAGCCGCGAAAGCGGAGCTGGAAGCCAGGGTGAGAGCCGAGATCAACATGAGAGCAAGGACACGCATCGCACGATTCCTGTCTAGGATGGTTTTAATGCCGCTTTTCAGTGGCTCCTCAACAGAAAAAATGTCGATCCGAATGGGCCCGAATTTCAGAAAACAGCGCTCGCTGCAACCTGAGACCCCGGGGGCCCCGATACGAGGCGGCTTCCCGCTGACCGCCCACGTCCAGGGGGGGCGTCGAGCGAGCTGAGCGGCCTCTCGGAGCCCGGCAACGAGAGGCCGCTCCATCTCAATGCAAAAACGCCCCGACCCGAAGGCCGAGGCGCTGCGT
>PAQX01000099.1 GCA_002709835.1 Deltaproteobacteria bacterium | reverse complement strand
GTCCCGCGCGAGAACGTGGTGTTCGTCTCGGGCATCGGCTGCTCCAGCCGCTTCCCGTACTACATGAACACGTACGGCTTCCACACGATCCACGGCCGCGCGCCCGCCTTCGCGACCGGCATCAAGGCGAGCAACCCCGATCTTTCAGTCTGGATCGTGACCGGCGACGGCGACGGCCTCTCGATCGGCGGCAATCACCTGCTCCATACGATCCGCCGGAACGTGAACACGCAGATCCTCCTCTTCAACAACAAGATCTACGGCCTCACGAAGGGTCAGTACTCGCCGACTTCGGACATCGGTACGAAGACCAAGTCGACGCCCCAGGGAGCGATCGATCACCCGATCGATCCGATCAGCTTCGCCCTCGGCTGCGGCGCGACCTTCGTCGCTCGGACGATCGACGTCGACGCGAAGCACATGCAGAAGACGCTGATGCGGGCGCACGAGCATAAGGGCACCGCCTTCGTCGAGATCCTCCAGAACTGCCCGGTCTTCAACGACGGTATCTGGGACGAGCTGCAGGACCGCAAGACCCGCGCCCAGTCTTCCCTCGTCCTCGAGCACGGTGAGCCCCTGGTCTTCGGCGCCCCCGGTGAGCGCAAGGGCATCGTCTTCAATAGCGGCATTCCGAGCGTGATCGACCTCGCCGACGACGACGACCCGGTGGCGAAGGGCGTCGTGATCCACGACGAACAGGCCCCGGCCGCCTCCTACGCGGGCGTGCTCGCGACGCTCCAGCGCCCCGACTTCCCGCTCCCGGTGGGGGTCCTTCGCTCGGTCGAAAAGCCGACCTACGAGGACGACCTCCAGGACCAGGTCGATTCAGCGATCGAAGAGCGGGGTAAGGGCGACCTCAAGGCGCTGCTCCACTCGGGCGACACCTGGCAGATCTAGACCGCCCCACGGATCAGGCGCCGGCTGAGGGACCGATCGGTCCGCTCACGCCTTTCCGGTCCCGCCCCTTCCTGGGGACGTGGACGACGGGGGCGTTTTCGTCCTCGGCGAACTGGATGATGTCGCTGGCGGTGCCGGTGCTCGTATGGTCCCTGACGGAGTCGGTCACCCTCGTCGGAACCGCCGCCGCTGCGGCGAACCTGCCCGCCTTCATCGGATCGCCGCTCGGCGGCGTCTGGGCGGACCGCTATTCGAAGCGCTTCGTCCTGTTCGCCGCCCTGGTCGCCCAGGTCGCCCTCGCCTTCGCGCTCTACCGGGCGAGCCTCTCTCCCGACCTCACGGTCACCTGGCTGCTCACGCTCACCGCAGCCAACGGCCTCGCTTCCTCGATCAATCTCTCCGCCTATCAGGCCCTCGTCGCAGACATCGTCCCCGAGCGGGTCGTGCGCCCGGCCTATCGGCTGAACGCGATCCAGTTCAATGCGTCCCGGGCGATCGGTCCGGCGGTTGCGGGATGGGTCCTGGCGGAATGGGGCGCGCCGACGGCGTTCCTGGTGAACGCCTTCTCACACCTGCCCCTGATGGCCACGCTGCTGCTGGTCCGCCCCCGCGCGGTTCCTCGTCAGGCTTCGACCAATGTGGTCTCCGAGATCATCGACGCCGCCCGTGTGACCTGGCGGATCCCCGCGCTCCAGGTCTCGCTGATCACGATCATCGCGAGCTCCGCCTTCGGCATGAGCGTCCAGCAGCTCGGCAAGGCCCTCGCCGCGGAGGTTTTTCTCGTCGACGACGCCGGCTACGGCATGATGGTCGCCTCGATCGGGGTTTTCGCGGTGACGACGAGCGTCGCCCTGGCCTTCCTCGGGGAGGTCTTCCGCGGTTCGATTCTCGTACGCTGCGGTCTCGTCCTCTACGGCGCAGGGCTCTTCGTCGTCGCCGCCACGTCCCACTTCCAGACTGCCCTCGTGGGCTTCGCCATCACCGGCGTCGCCCACGTCCTGGTCAACATCTCGGTGACGATGGCCATCCAGACTCACGTACCGGACGCCGTGCGCGGACGCGTGACCTCGCTCCAGCTGATGGCCATCATCCTCTCGATGGCCTTCGGCGCTCAACTCGGCGGCGTCCTGGGCGATCTCGTGGGCCTCCCAGTGGTCGTCGGCGCCTACGCGACGGCGCTTGTCGCATCCGCGGCCATTGGGCACTTCCTGCTCGACCGACTCCACGCCCTTGACTGACGAGAATCGTGCCTAAAAGACCCCAGAACGCTCCGTTGTCGGGTCTGTCAACGGAGCGCCACTCAGGGTTTTTTTACCTCTGGCCTACCCGATAAAAGATGCCGCTCGGCGGGAGATGCGCCGAAGAGGGAGGCCCCGCATCGGGCTTAGACTGAGGCCGTCTTTTCAACTCTTTGCTCAGGAGCCTCCAATGAGCACCGGCCACAACTCTTTTCGCGCCCGCTATCTCCCGGACTACCTGGGATCCGACCCGACGATTCTCGACGTCGTCCAACAGGTCGAACAGATCGCGGGCTTCGCCTGCTCGGTGACCCTCCTCGGTGAGAGCGGCACCGGCAAGGAGCTCATTGCTCGAGCGATTCATGACGCGAGCCCGCGCGCCTCCGGGCCCATGCTCGCGATCAACTGCGCGGCCCTCTCCGAGTCCGTCGTCGAGAGCGAGCTCTTCGGCCATGTTCGCGGCGCCTTCACCGGCGCCGACCGAGCCCGGCCGGGTCTCTTCGCCGCGGCCAACGGAGGCACCCTCTTCCTCGACGAGATCGCGGAGCTCGCCCTGCCGATCCAATCGAAGCTCCTGCGCGTTCTGCAGGAAGGCGAGGTGCGGCCCGTAGGAGCGACGCGCGCCACGAAGATCGACGTCCGGATCATCACCGCGAGCCACGTCCTCCTCGCCAGCGCGGTCGAGGATGGACGCTTCCGGGAAGACCTCTTCTATCGATTGAACGTCTTCCCGATCGAGCTGCCCGCGCTGCGCGATCGGCCGGGCGACCTCGAAGAACTGGTCACCCACTTCGTAAAGCGCTCGAACGAGCAATTCGGCTGCCAGGTCGTCGGCGCGACCCACGACTTGATCGACGGCCTTGCCGGACACGACTGGCCGGGCAACGTCCGCGAGTTGGAGAACCTGATCAGTCGACTCGTCGTGATGCGCCGAGCGGGCATGCTCAGCGCGGCCGACCTGCCGCAGGAATTCGGCTCCCGGCGCAAGCCGAACCTGGCCCGCCCGAGCCAGCCCCACCGCTCCCTGCCGGCACGGGAACCGGTAACAGCGCCGGTGCCGACATCGGCAGCCGAGGTCGCCCCCCTCGCTGACCCCGCCCCCGAGACGCCGTCGCGAAGACCGGACCTCCACGAGCAGGTCGCCGTTTTCGAGCGGACATTGATCGAGGACGCGCTGCGCGACGCAGGCGGCAACAAGTCGGAGGCAGCGCGTCGGCTCGGCGTCCGGCGGACGACGCTCGTTGCCAAGATCAAGAAGCACTTCGGCGACGAGATCGCGTCCGGTGAAGAGCCCGAGAACGTCGGCCTGGCTCCGCAGCCCGCGGCCCCCGACCGTCGCATGCGCCGGGGTGAGCGGGGGCGCCAATGCGGAGAGACGGCGCGCCCGCCCCAGATGATGGGCGCGCTCTGAGAAAACGACCGGGGGAGTTGAAGCAGAAGCGCCCAGCTCGCAGGGACGAGCTGGGCGCTTCTTTTCCATCGAGTTGGGCGCGAAGGCCTAGCCCGCGAGTCCCGGCGCGTGCTTCGCGAGGGTTTCGCCGATCTCCGCCGGAGACGGAGAGACGGCGACGCCATTCGCTTCGAGGGCCGCCATCTTGTCGCTGGCCTTGCCCTTCCCGCCGGCGATGATCGCCCCGGCGTGACCCATGCGCTTTCCGGGCGGGGCGTTCTGACCCGCGATGAAGGCGGCAACGGGCTTGTCCATGTTCGACTTCACGAACTCCGCGGCCTCTTCCTCCGCCGAGCCGCCGATCTCGCCGATCATCACGACCGCCTTGGTGTCAGGGTCGTTCTGGAAGAGCGTGAGGGCGTCGATGAAGTTGGTGCCGATGACCGGATCACCGCCGATGCCGACGCAAGTCGACTGACCGATGCCGAGGCGGGAGAGCTGATCCACCGCTTCGTAGGTCAGCGTTCCCGAGCGGGACACGACACCGACCGGGCCCGGACGCGTGATCGCGGCGGGCATGATGCCGATGCGGCACTGCTCGGGCGTCACAACGCCGGGACAGTTCGGACCGAGGAGTCGCGTCTTGCTGCCCGCGAGGGCGGCCTTGGCGCGCGCCATGTCGACGACCGGAATGCCTTCCGTGATGCATACGGCGAGGTCGAGCTCGTTCTCGGCAGCCTCGAGGATCGCGTCCGCCGCGCCGGGCGGCGGCACGAAGATGCAGCTCGCGTTGGCGCCGGTCGCGGCCTTGGCCTCGGCGACGGTGTTGAAGATCGGGATTCCATCCTTCTCCGTGCCGCCCTTGCCGGGATGCACGCCACCGACGACCTGCGTGTGATACTCACGGGAGAGGCCAGCATGGAACGTCCCCATGTTGCCCATGCCCTGGATGAGGAGCTTGGTGTTCTTGTCGCAGAGGATCGCCATGTTGATCAGGCTCCCTTCACGGCGGCGACGGCGAGCTCGCCCGCTTCTTTGAGCGTCTCGGCCGGCGTGATATTGAGGTTCGACTGGGCGAGGATCTCGCGCCCTTCCGTCGACATGGTTCCCTGCAGGCGTACCACCAGCGGAACCTCGACGCCGAGCTCGTCGGCCGCAGCCACGACGCCTTCGGCGATCAGGTCGCAGCGGACGATGCCGCCGAAGATGTTGACGAGGATCGCCTTCACGTTCTCGTCGCGAAGGATCAGCTTGAACGCTTCCTTCACCTTCTCCTTGTCCGCACCGCCGCCCGCATCCAGGAAGTTCGCCGGCGTCCCCCCGCAGTGGTGAATCATGTCGAGGGTCGCCATCGCGAGCCCCGCGCCGTTCACCATGCAACCGATCGAGCCGTCGAGGCCGACGTACGCGAGATCGATCTCGGCGGCCGCGCGCTCGCGCGGGTCTTCTTCCTCGGGGTCGCGGAGGGCCGCGACGTCCGGGTGTCGATAGAGCGCATTCGAGTCGAAGTTGACCTTGCCATCGATCGCGAAGAGATCGCCCTCTTCCGTCACGATCAGCGGATTGATCTCGACCTGAGAGCAGTCCTTCTCGAGGAAGAGGTTGAAGAGACCCCGCACGAAGGGCACGAGCTTGTCGACCAGCGGCTTGTCGAAGCCGAGCTGGAAGCCCAGGTCGCGCGTCTGGTAGTCGCGGAGTCCGACGTTCGGGTCGACCAGCACCGTCAGGATCTTCTCGGGAGTTCGCTCGGCGACCTCCTCGATCTCCATCCCGCCTTCGGTCGAAGCGACGATCGCGAATTTCTCTGCCGCGCGATCGAAGAGAATCGCGAGGTAGAGCTCGTCCTTGATGTTGCTGCCGGCCTCGACGTAGACCTTGCGAACCAGCTTACCCTCCGGCGGCGTCTGTGGCGTATGCAGGGTCATACCGAGGATCTCGCTCGCGGCGGTCTTCGCGTCAGCAGGGCTCTTCACGACCTTGACGCCACCCGCCTTGCCGCGGCCGCCGGCGTGGACCTGGGCCTTCACGACGACGACAGGCGTGCCGAGATTCTTCGCGGCGCGCTCCGCCTCTTCCGGCGTCGTGGCCAGATCGCCCTCGGGCACCGCCACACCGAACTCCCGGAAGAGCTCCTTCGCCTGATACTCATGAACGTTCATGACTTCTCCTAGATTTCGATTTCGTCGACGAGCTTCTGGACGTGGGCGACGGACTCGTCGAACGCCTTCTGTTCTTCGTCGTTGAGGTCGAGTTCGATGATGCGCTCGAGGCCATCCGCACCGATGACGCAGGGAACCCCGACGTAGAGACCGTTCACGCCATATTCGCCTTCGCAGAGACAGGCGCAGGCGAGGACACGCTTCTTGTCGCGCAGGTAGGACTCGGCCATCTCGATCGCCGACAGTGCCGGCGAGACGAAGGCCGAACCCGTCTTGAGGAGGCCTACGACTTCGCCACCCGCTCCCTTGGTGCGCTCGACCATCGCGTCGATCTTGTCCTTCTCGATCAGCTTCTCGACCGGGATGCCCGCGACCGTCGTGTAACGGACGAGCGGCACCATCGTGTCCCCGTGACCACCGAGCACCAGCGCCGTCACGTCCTTCACCGAAACGCCGAGCTCCCAGGCGATGAAGCTGCGGAAGCGGGTCGAGTCGAGCACGCCGGCCATGCCGATCACGCGGTTCTTCGGGAAGCCGGAGACCTCCTTGAACGTGTAGACCATGGCGTCGAGCGGGTTCGAGATCACGATCACGAACGCGTCCGGCGCGTTGTCGCGGACACCCTCGGCGACCTGCTTCATGATCGACAGGTTCGTCTTGAGCAGATCGTCGCGGCTCATGCCGGGCTTGCGCGCGAGTCCCGCCGTGATGATGACGACGTCCGCACCGGCGATCCCGGCATAGTCGTTACAGCCCTCGATCTTCGCGTCGCTACCGACGAGCGGTGCGCCCTCGGCCATGTCGAGTGCCTTGCCCTGAGGCATGCCTTCGACGACGTCGAAGATCATGACGTCTCCGAGTTCTCGATAGGCAGCCTGCTCGGCCAGCACGCCGCCAATGTTCCCACCACCGATCAATGCGATCTTGGGCTTCGCCATTCTTCCCCTCTCCGAGTTTCGTTCTGTTGGGTGGCCGAGATCAATGCCCCGACCGGTTCGCCAGGCTGCCTGCTAGTTCGGCGGCCCTAATCCTTTTTGGACTGTAGTCGCACACGCAGCGACAGCTCGTCGAGCTGGTCCGCGTCGACCGAAGACGGCGCCGCCATGAGCAGGTCCTGGCCGCGCTGGGTCTTCGGGAACGCGATCACGTCGCGCAGGTTGTCCACGTCGATCAGCTTCATGACCCAGCGATCGAAACCGAAGGCGAAGCCGCCATGAGGCGGAGCGCCGGTCTCGAGGGCGTCGAGCATGAAGCCGAAGCTCTTCTCCATCTCCCCTTCGTCGTATCCCATGATCTCGAGGATCTGGCGCTGGATGTCGGCGCGGTGGTTACGAAGGGAGCCTGAACCGAGCTCGGTTCCGTTGAGGACGACGTCGTAGTGGGTCCCACGAACTTTCTCGGGCTCGGTGTCGAGCAGAGGGATGTCCTCCTCGACCGGTGCCACGAAAGGCTGATGGACGTAGCCGAGTTTGCCGTTCTCATCGGGCTCGAGAAGCGGGAAGTCGACCACGAGGAGCGGATCCAATTTCCGTCCGTCGACGCGACCGAGCTTCGCCCCAAGGTCCTCGCGGAGACGGGACAGGATCGTGTTCGCGCGATCCTTCGTGTCCGCCTGAAAGAAGATCACCATGCCCGGCGCGGCGTCACAGCGCTCCTGGATGGCCGCGATCTCGGGCTCACCGAGAAACTTCGTGATCGGCGACTTCCACTCGCCGTCGTCCTCGACCCGGATCCAGCCGAGGCCCTTCGCCCCGAGTTCCTTGCGGACCATCTTCTCAAGGCGATCGATCTCGCCCCGGGTCAGCTCCTTCGCGTCGGCGATCGGCAGCGCCTTCACGATCCCGCCGTGTTCGACGACGCCCTTGAAAGCCTTGAACTCACTCGTCGCGAAGACGTCCGTCAGATCGACCAACTCGAGCAGGACCCGCGTATCGGGGCGGTCGGAGCCATAGCGGTCCATCGCCTCCGCGTAGGTGATCCGCTTGAACGGCGCTTCGAGTTCGACGCCGCAAGCCCGGGAGCCGTCGACGGTCGTCTTCTCGAGGACCGCGAGGATCTCCTCCACACCGACGAACGAGAGTTCGAGGTCCACCTGCGTGAACTCGAGCTGACGATCGGCGCGCTGATCTTCGTCCCGGAAGCAGCGGGCGATCTGGTAGTAGCGATCACAGCCACCGATCATGAAGAGCTGCTTCATGATCTGGGGCGACTGAGGCAGCGCGTAGAAGTCGCCGGGCTGGAGCCGCGAAGGCACGAGGAAGTCCCGGGCGCCCTCGGGCGTCGCGCGCGCCAGGATCGGGGTCTCGATCTCGGTGAAGTCCTGCTCGTTGAGCGACTGTCGAACTGCCTGCGACAGGTCGTGGCGGGCCTGGAGGGCGCGCTGAAGCGGCGGACGGCGGAGGTCGTGCAGTCGGTGATTGAGCCTGACCTGCTCGTCGACCTCGGTCTCCTCCTCGATCGCGAAGGGAGGCACCGTCGCCGAGTTGAGGATGCGCAGCTCGCGGACGTTCACTTCGATCGTCCCCGTCGGCATGTTCGGATTGACCGTCTCTTCCGAGCGCTCCTCGATCTCGCCGCGGACCATGAGGACCCATTCGTTCCGCAGCCGGTGCGCCCGCTCGTGCGCTTCCGGGGCCGACTCGGGGCGGAAGACGACCTGGACGATGCCGGTCTTGTCGCGGAGGTCGATGAAGATGACGCCGCCGTGGTCCCGACGGACGTTGACCCAACCACAGAGGGTGACCTCGTCGCCGACGCTGGCGGTCATGATCTCCCCGCACTTGTGCGTGCGGCGAAGGGATCCCATTCCATCGAGCTCGACGCTCTGCGTGCTCATCTCGGCTCCCGGGTCTCTGGACGAATCCGTTGGCTGATCCGCGCACGAAGAACCCGCCGGTCGAAACGGACCGGGCCCACAGGCGCGAATCATCGGGTGGTGAAAGAGACGAATTCCCGCGGCCGAGGCCCCGCGCCAGACTCGTCCGCGCATCGCTTCTGCACGACGGCCCGACCGCTCCGGGACGGAGGGCCGAGGCGAGGCAGGGGGCGGGCAGGACGAGGTGGCCGGAGGGGGTCTCCGAACCTGGAAAACGTCGAGAAATCGGCGGGTTGGATAGCAACGGGGCCGATTGCTGTCAATCGTGAGGAGGGGTCTGACGCTCCCCTGACCTCCGCGGTGGGATCCGGATCGCCGTCAGTCCAGCTCGCTGGCCGACGCGACCTTGTTCCGCCCCTCGCTCTTCGCGCGGTACATCGCCTTGTCCGCCGCGTCGAGCAGCGGCTCGCGGGTCTCGCCATGATCGGGACAGGTCGCGACGCCGGTCGAGATCGTGAGCCGAAGCGTGCCTGCCGCCCCCGCCTCGAAGAGATGGTTCTCGACGGCGGCCCGGATCCGCTCGGCGACCTTGATGGCGATCTCGTGGGGGGTGTCGACGAGCAGGACCGTGAACTCGTCCCCGCCGTAGCGTGCGAGGGTATCGACCTGACGAACACAGTCGCTCAAGAGTTTCGCCAGCGCGCGCAGCGTGTCCGAGCCGATCAGGTGACCGTATTCGTCGTTCACCAGCTTGAATCGATCGAGATCGATGAAAAGAACCGAGAGCGGATTGCCGTAACGCTCCGCGCGCTGGATCTCGTTGTCGACGGTCGCGAGCAGATAACGCGCGTTGTACACACCGGTCACGTCGTCAATGAAGGCGCGCTCCTTCGCGTGGTGGTAGCGCTCTGCAGTCGCGAGCGCGGCGCTCACGCGACGCGCAATCCGCCGAGCGGCGTCGAGGTCGCGATCGTCGAAGCGACGGCCCTCAGAGAGGACCCATACGTGACCGGCCTCCTGGTCGTCCCCGCGAAGCGGAACCGACAGCAGCGCCCCCGGCGACTCGAGTCCGACCTGGCCGAGCGCGTGATTCAGCGGACCCCAGGGCACCACACCCACTTCGCCGCGCCCCATCGTCGATTCGAGGCTCTTCTCCTCGATCAGAAAGCGGGAGAGCCGATCGCGCGTGTCGTCGTCGAACCCGCGTGCCGCCACGCCGGCGCCCTTGGGCGCGGGACTCGGCGAGAAGAAGGCGATGCCACGACGACAGCCGAGCCGCTCGAGCAGAAGCTCGAGAGCCATCGGGTAGATCTTTCCGGGATCGAGGCATTGGGCGAGAGGCTCACACGCGCGCTCGGTCTCGAGCTGCGCGTGCAGCTCCGCGCGGGAGCGCTCTGTCTCGAGCAGCTGCGCGACCACGATCGTCGCCATCGGCAGCGCGTCCCCCTGCTCCATCGGAAGGCGATAGGTGTCGAGCTCCCCTTCGCGGGAAGGCGGCGGGGTTGCGCCCGTGTCGGCCGAAGCGACGTCGTCGGACATCGCGATGCGCGCCATCGCCGCCCCCGGTCGCCGCCACTCGCCCCAGACCCCGTGCTCGAGGGTCGCGTCGGCCGCACGGCCCAGCCCGACCACGATGAGATATGGCGCCCCGCGCGAGGCGTCCGCGGCCGCTTCCGGCGTCGGGAAGGGCGCGCAGGAGAACCGATGCCCTTGATCGCCGGCCTGGAGGCCTGCCACGAGGGTCGAAGCGATCGCGTCGGCGCCTTCGCCTACGAGGAGGACGGGGATCGGCGCGTGATGCTCGGACTGGGACATGCGGGGAACCTCCCCTTCGGCGGGACTGCAGGCGACCGGCGTCGAACCGGCAACTTGCCGCGCAAAGCCAACGATTACCGAATTATCGGAAAGGAAGCCGATTGGCTTGAGGTGTATCCTTTTAGCTACGCCTCAAGGCCTCCTCGGCGGATCCACCGAAACCCAGGAGAGGCCCGCGTCACCCGACCGCAAGGTTCGTCCCGCGTCGCCGACCGACCAGCCGACCTCCCCGCCCGGGACGAATGCGACCGAACGAAGCGTCTCGAACCGCCCGGCCTCCCCCGCCCTTCGAAGAGCCGCCCCCGCGGCTCCCGCCGAAGTCGTTCGCGCGCGTCTCATCGCGAGAAGGATAGAGCGTTCGCTCGGTTCCGCTTCGCTCAGGCGCTCGCGACAGCGAGTCGCAGCGAGGTCACGCGGCCGAGGCCGCCGTCCTCGACGCAGACGGCTTCGCCGCCCATCTGGGCCAGACCTTGCTGGACACTTTCCGGCGGATGACCGGTCGGACCGCGCCGATTCTGCTGGGGCACGTCGACGACCGAAACGAGCACACCGCCCGGGTGATCACCTCCGACCGTCCGCGCGAGAAGGGTGATCGGCTCTTCCGGGCGGGACTCGTCGACCCGTTGCCGCACCAGCTCCAAGAGCACCCGCTCGAAGACGACTGGGGTCCCGGAGGCCCTCGGCATGTTCGGAGGCATGAGAACCTCGAGTTCCACACTCGAAGAAATCTCCTGGGAGATCCGCTCCGTCACTCGGAGGATCGAGGCCGCGACATCGAAGCGCCCCTGCTGCGCCTTGCTGCCACGAAGCGCCATGGCCAGCTCTCGCAGCCACTTCTGCGCGGTCTCGATCCGGCGGATCCCGACCTCCATCCGCTGCTGCTGGCGATCGTCGAGGCTTCCGTCGAGCTCCAGCCTGAGAGAACTCATGGCCTGCAGCGCCTCTCTCAGCGGCTCGCCCAGCTCGTTGGCCAGGCTGGTGAGATACTCTTCGTTGGCGTGCTCCTCGAGCATCACCATCACGACGCCGACGCGATCGTCCTCGGCTTCGATCAGAGAACACAACCCGGTGTACCCCTGACCGCCCTCGCGAATCCGGATGCGCGAGGGCTGCCCCCGCTGGAGAACCTGAGCGGTCGCGGTCAGAACGACTTCACGGGCACCCCCGCTGAACATCATCGCCAGCGGTTCGCCGACCGGGTCGCCGGACATCGGGCAGAATCGATCGCGGAACGAAGGGTTCGCGTAGACGACACAACCGTCGGGGGCCCCGACGAGGACCGGTGCGTCGAGATGTCCGAGCAGCGAGATCTCTTCAGCGCCCATGGTCAGTCCCACTCCAGAATGCCGGCTTCGCGCATCCGATGGACTGAGCGCAGGGCTTCGAAGCGGTCCAAGCCGGACACGCACATCAGGTCACTGAGCGGCGTCACCCCGTCGACCATCGAGAGCAGAAAACCCGCAGACGGCGGCAGGTTCCGCGACTGAAGATCGCCCCCCTCGCGTGCCACGCGGGGAATCCGATCGAGATCGCCGACCTCGCTCTGGTAATGCCGGAAAAGACGAGCCCGGAGGAGCTCCACCATCGCGTCCGCTTCGAGCGAACCACGCAGGCCCATGCTGGTCAGCAGTTCGAGCGCGGCTTCCTCACTCTCGGAGTGCACCAGACGACGGGCATCCTCGACGATCGACACGGCACCGTCCCCCGAGTCTCCACGGGGCTTCGATCGCCGATCGGCGTCGCGCATGTAGTCGATCGCTTCCTCGTTGCCGGGGTCGAGCTCGAGGACCTCGTTCCAGAGCAGGAAGGCACGGGCGACGTCGCCCGTTCCATAAAACTCGAGGCCGTGCTGGAGCAGCGTCGCCACCCTGTCTTCGTTCGCTTGCATCATCGGCCGTCCTTGGCGCGTCGTCGATTGCATCGAGTTCGCCTGCCGAGAAATGATCAGTCCTTGAGCTGGACTTCGTACAGATCGTGCTCTTCGATGATCTCGTCGATCTCGGCGTCGCTGAGCGTCCCGGTCGAGGAAACCGTGATCGACTGTTCCTTGGCGGTCGCGAGGTCGCGGGCAGACACGGAGACGATGCCGTTGGCGTCGATGTCGAAGCTGACCTCGATCTCGGGCTCGCCCTTCGGCGCCGGGCGGATGCCCGAAAGGATGAACTCGCCGAGGAGATCATTCTCCGCCGCCATGTCGCTCTCGCCCTGCAGGACCCGGATCTTGACTGCCGACTGATCGTCGCGCGTGGTCGTGAAGACGTGCCCCTTGCTGACCGGCACCGTCGTATTGCGGTCGATGAGCCGGGCGAAGTGACCACCGTAGGTGCCGATGCCGAGCGAAAGCGGCGTCACGTCGAGGAGCAGCATGTCGTTGTCGCTGTCGAGCAGCGCCGCCGCCTGGACCGCCGCACCGAGGCCGACGACCTCGTCCGGGTTCACTCCCTTGTGCGGTCGCTTCCCGAAGTGCTCGGCCACGCGCTTCTGCACCAGCGGCATCCGCGTCTGGCCGCCGACCAGCACGACCTGATCGATGTCCTGCGCCTGCACACCGGCATCGACGCAGCACTGCTCGACGCCCTTGAGCGTTCCCTCGATCACGTCGTGAACGAGGTTCTCCAGATTCTCACGGGTCAGCTCGTAGTTCAGGTGACGCGGGCCCTCGGCATCGCTCGCGATGAAGGGCAGGTTGATCTCGACGACGTCCCGCATCGAGAGATCGCACTTGGCCTTCTCCGACGCGTCCTTGAGCCGCTGGAGCGCCATCGTATCACCGCGAAGATCCATCCCCTCGTTCTCTTCGAACCACTCGACGAGGTGCTGGACGATCCTCCGATCGAAATCCTCGCCGCCCATGAAGGTATTCCCCGAAGTCGCGAGGACCTCGATCACGCCGTCGCTCATCTCGAGGATCGAGATGTCGAAAGTGCCTCCACCGAGGTCATAGACGGCGATCTTCTCGTCCCCCTCCCGGTTCATGCCGTAGGAGAGTGCGGCGGCGGTGGGCTCGTTGACGATGCGGAGCACCTTCAGACCGGCGATCTTGCCGGCGTCCTTGGTGCACTGGCGCTGGGTGTCGTTGAAGTAGGCCGGGACCGTGATCACCGCTTCCTGGACCGTCTCCGAGAGGTATTCCTCTGCGACGCGCTTCATCTCGCGCAGGATGATCCCGCTGATCTCCGGACCGGTGAAGGTCTTGCCGCCGATCTTGATCCGCGGGTCGTCGTTCGGGCCGCGCACGATCTCGTAGGGGCAGAGCTCGATGGACTTCTGGACCTCCGGATCGTCAAAGCGACGCCCGATCAATCGTTTCGCGGCGAAGATCGTGTTGCGTGCGTTCGTGATCGCCTGACGCTTCGCCAGGTGGCCGACGAGACGCTTGCCGTCCTGCGAGATGCCGAACATCGACGGGGTCGTCTTGTACCCACCCGAATTCGGGATCACGATCGACTGGCCGTTCTCGACCACCGACACGCACGAGTTCGTCGTTCCGAGGTCGATTCCGATCACGCGGCTCATGAGGTCTCCCCTCCGCGCGCAGAATCGCGCGCTCCAATTCGCACGGCGGCCAGCGCCCGTCGTGCTTCCAAATCGTCTTCATCGAACTTGAGCGCGGTCCCGAAGGCCCTCGCGGCTTCGAAGAGGTCTCCGCTCTCCTTGTGGATCTTCCCGAGCATCGTGTATGCGAGCGCGGACTCGGGCTGCCGGATCAGCAGCGTCTCGATGTACTCGCGTGCTTCCGCGTACTTCTCGAGGCGCAGGCAGATGAGCCCGGCGCGCTCGTTGAGCTCCGCGTCGTGAGGCCGGTAGGGCAGCACGTCCTCGAGCAGGCGCAGCGTTTCG
The DNA here is from genome assembly GCA_002709835.1 of Deltaproteobacteria bacterium. Taxonomy (GTDB): domain Bacteria; phylum Myxococcota_A; class UBA9160; order UBA9160; family UBA4427; genus UBA4427. Next base: position 449 of record PAQX01000099.1, on the reverse strand, counting down.
AAGAGTTCGCTGTTGCTCATGCTTTCGGACGGCTTCGCGAGCAGGTTCGCGGTGCGGGCGCCAGCAGCGGCGATCTTCAGCGAACCGAGCGCTTCCTTGAACTCGCCGCGGGTCGGATCGAAGTTGATCGCGATTCGGATACTCGCTTCCGCTTCCTGCAGGCGGCCTGCCCGCTGGGAAGCCTGCGCCGCGCGGAAGATCTCGTCCGCCTGCTGACGACGGGCCTGGATCGCCGCTTGATTGACCTTGAAGGGCATCCGCTGCTGCAAGCGCTCGAGCTTGGTCAACGGGCGCGGCTTCGCGGGCTTCGCCTCTTCGGTCGCGGTCACATCGACCGTCGGCGCTTCGGCAACGACCGCAGCATCCGCCCTCGGCACGGACGTTTCGGTCGCCGCTCCGCGCGGCGGATTTTCGACCTGACGAAGCTCCGGGTCCGAGAGCATCTCATG
>PAQX01000098.1 GCA_002709835.1 Deltaproteobacteria bacterium | reverse complement strand
GCGCGCGGTCGCGCACCCAGTGGGTCAGCAGGTAGGTCGGGAACGAAGCGTCGCAGATCAGACCGCAGTGGGCGCCGCCGTCGGAGAGTCCGACCGCCGAAGCGGGATGCTCGATCATCGCCCTGATCGCATCGTGGTTGAAGTCGACGTAGCTGCCGAGGGGCGAGAAGAGGAAAGCCTCGCCGTTCTGCTCCATGAGCCATTCGAGGGCGACGACCTCCGGGTCGCGCCCTTCGCGCGCCGCCACCGCCGCGACGGATTCGTCGCGGGTCGGCTCGTAGTTGCAGTCTTCTCCCAGTCGGAAGATCTGCTCCCAGTTCCGGACCATGCGGAGCGCCTGACGGTTCTTCGTGAGCGGCTCCTCGGCGAGCAGGCGCATGCGAAAGTCGGCGCCCCGAAGCGCCTTCATCTTTTCGACGAGCGGCGCGCGACGGAGCGGGCGCAGGCTCGGATGGAGCGCGAAGGGGTGTAGCGAACTCTGGAGTCCGAAGAGCATGCCCGTTGGTCGCGCAGGGACCTGCGGTACGACCGTCTTGCCTTCCGAGCGATAGGCGGTCGCCTCGTCGAGGGCGGCGCGGAACGTGTCCGGGCGCGCCGGGTCCTGGGCCATCGAGTACGTGACCGTGAGCCCGGGCATGTCCGCGATCTCACGGACCCACTGCTTCTCCTCGTCCTTGTGCATGATGCCGTCCGAGATGATCTGGAAGACGGCTTCGCCGGCCTTCGAGATGCCCTGGCCGACCACGAGCAGCTCGTCCGGCAGCGCGCTCGTTCCCGGGATATAGCCGTGGCGCGAGGAGTGGAGGACCGTGCGGCTGGTCGAGAAGCCGAGCGCGCCATCCCTCACGGCCTGCCCGACGAGGTCGCTCATCTGCTGGAGCTGCTCGGCGTTCAGGTCGTCCTCGTGGGCTGCCTTGCCGGAGATGTAGGCTCGGAGCGCTGCGTGAGGAATCTGGGCGCCGATGTCGAGGGTGCGCGGTATGCGCTCGAGGGCATCGAGGTACTCGCCGAAGCTCTCCCACTGCCAGTCGATGCCTTCGTGGAGAGCCGTGCCGGGGATGTCCTCGACGGCTTCCATCAGCTCGATCAGGAAGTCGCGTTCGTCGGGGCGCGCGGGGGCGAAGCCGACGCCGCAGTTGCCCATCACGATCGAAGTCGCGCCGTGCCACGAAGAGGGCGCCATCTCCGCGTCCCAGGTCACCTGACCGTCGTAGTGGGTGTGGATGTCGACCCAGCCGGGCGTCACGATCGCGCCGTCCGCGTCGATCTCGCGCGTCGCCCGACCGGCGTCGCCGCCGACCTGCGTGATCACGCCGTCGTCGACGGCGAGGTCCCCGGAGAAGCGATCGGCCCCGGTGCCATCGACGAGGATTCCATTGCGGATGACGAGATCGTGCCCCACGGGAAGCTCCTGTGGATGAGGTCGGCGGAAGCTAGTTCGCCCCGAGACCCCTAGCTACGGCGAGAGGCCCCGACGGAGACCGTCTGGGAAAGGGGCTCTCTTCGAGGAGCGGAGGGTCGTGCTCGAAGGCGGGCTTTCGCGATCGGAGACGGGATCGCGGTGAAGATCGCAGCGACGGAAGCAGCCGAGCCGAGCCTCCTCGATCTTTCAGGGAGGGCCTGGAGGCGGGCGAGGAAGAGTCGGAGAGGGGCGATCGGGAAGCGCGCGAGGGAGAGTCGGCGCCTGCCCGCCGGAAGGGAGGTCGGTCCCTTTCGGCGGGCAGGTCCGTTTCTCGTGCTCGTCAGCGCTCGCCGAGCGTGGGCGTCGCCGCCATCTCGGCGACGGTCGAGGCCTCGAGGACGTTCATGTCCTTGTCGAGCGTCTCGAAGCAGGGGCCCTGTCCCGCGTAGAGCGAGAAGAACACGGTGGCGCCCTCCGGGCCGCCGTATTCCATGTGCGCTTCGCCGCCGGGGCTCATGACGTAGGTGCCGGCCGGCCGGACCTTGTGTTCGCCATGAGAACCGTCGTCGTGCACCTCGACCACGTGCTGCTCGCCTTCCAGGACCATGATGGCCGTGTCGGCGACGTGGCGATGGAAGTGGCAGTACGAGTTCGGGGGCCAGCGGACGATCAGGTCGAGTCGACCGGTCTCGGCGTCGGAGCCGAGGATGGCCATCTCGTATTTGCAGGAATAGTCCTGGGTCGGATCGTCGATCGCGTTCCAGTCGATCTTGTCGCCGTCGAAGACGTAGTTCGCGCTCATGTCGCTTCTCCTCGGGGTGGGTCGCTAGACCGCGACGTTGTAGAGCCGCGCCGGCGTGTCTTGGAGGATGTCGCGGACGACCGCCTCGTCGACGCCTTCCAGCGCTTCCTGCGCGTAGTCCCCGGGACGAACGGCGCTGCTGTTGGGGCTCGGGTACTGGCTCGTCGGATGGGGGTAGTCCGTCTCCCACATCAGGTTCTTCGGGAACTTGTTGATCGAGTTCGCGATGTCCCGCTTCTCGAACCAGAACGAACCGTAGATCTGGCGCTCGAAGTACTCGGACGGGATCAGGTCGTACTCCGGGTGCTCCTTCGCGACGTCGCCGTTGGTCCACTGCCAGTCGAACATCTCGAGGACGCAGGAAAGCCATCCGACGCCGCTCTCGACGGACACGAAGTCAAGGTCGGGGAAGCGCGCGCAGACGCCGCCGAAGATCAGGTTCGCCAGGCAGGCCTGATTGTCGAGGAGCGCGAGCGAACCGCCGCGGGCGAAGTTTGCCTTGGCGCCCATCTCGGCGCGGTCATTGACGATGTCGGTCAGGTCGCCACTACCGATATGGAAGCTGATCGGGAGGCCGGCGTCTCGGGTCGCGGCCCAGATAGGATCCCAGTGCTTGTGGGCGAGGACCGGCTGCCCGAAGGTCTCTGGCCGGCTGCCGAAGAGGACGGCCCGGTGACCCTTCGCGGCCGAACGCTCGATCTCCTTCACGGACTCTTCGACGTCCCAGAAGGGCAAGGCGATCACCGGCAGCAGCCGGTTCAGATCCGCGCTCGCCCAGTCGACCAGGAAGTCGTTGTAGGCGCGAACGCAGTCGAGCATCAGCTCCGGCTCGCCTAGCTTGAGGAAGCTGCCCGAGCCGAATCCGCCCACGTTCGGGTAGAGCACCATCCCGTGGATGTCCTCCTCGTCCATGAGCTTGAGTCGGGCATGAGCGTCGTAGGACGCGGCGGGTATGTCTTCGTAGCCCATCGGGACGTCGGGGAAGGTCCCCGTATGACCGGCCATCGTGACCGGGCCCGGCGCGCCCGCCGGTTCGCCGTTGATGAACCAGACGTCGCGGCCTTCGACCTGCTTGACGTGCGGGATCTTGTCTCCCCACTTGCTGGCGACGCGGTCGGTCCAGACGCCCGCCGGCTCGGTGATGTGGGTGTCGACGTCGATGACCTTGTACTTCTCGAAATAGTTCTGACTCATGGGTGCTCCGTTGTTCCTGAAGAATCAGGGTAGCTTGAAACGTGTGGGTTATGCGCTCGCGCGCAGCTTGTATCGGATCGGCAGCCGCTTGAAGCCGCCGACCAGGTTCGAGTTGAGCCGGTCCGGCGGGCCGGCGAGTTCGATCTCCTCGATTCGCGGGAGGAGGAAGCGGAGGGCGTACTCGATCTCGAGTCGCGCCACGTGGGCGCCCGCGCAGAAGTGCTCGCCGATCCCGAAGGCAAGGTGGCGGTTGGGGGACCGGTCGACCCGGAACGAAAACGGATCCTCGAAGATGTCCTCGTCGCGGTTCGCACTCGGGTAGAAGAGGGCCACGGTCTGCCCCTCCTTGATCTCCCGGTCCTTGATCACGATGTCCTCGGTCGCGGTCCGCGCGAAGTGGATGATCGGGCTCGTCCAGCGCAGGATCTCTTCGACGCCGCTCGTCAGCAGGCCGTCGTCCGCCTGGAGCTTGCGGAGCTGATCCTGGTGTTCGATCAGCGCCATCATGCCACCGCTCGTCGCGTTGCGTGTGGTCTCGTTGCCGGCGGCGACGATCAGCATGCACCAGACTAGAATGTCGATGTCCGAAAGCTTCTGCCCTTCGACTTCGGCGAAGGCGAAGAGGGTGACGAGGTCGTCCTTGGGGTCCGCCTTACGCTTCGCGACGAGGTCCGAGAAGTACGCGAAGAGCTCGGTTTGGGCGGCGAGGACGGTCTCGACCGGGTTCTTGCCTTCGTCCGCATACTCCGCGTCCGTCGCGCCGAGGATGCGGTTGGTCCAGTGGAAGAGCTTCGGCCAGTCGGGCTCCGGGACGCCGAGCAGCCAGCCGATCACGGCGATCGGGAGCGGGGCGGCGATCCGTTCGACGAAGTCGGCCTCGCCTTCGTCGCCCTCGGCGAAGAGGTCGTCGACGACACCCTTGGCGATCCGCTCGATGTCCGCGTGGAATCGGCGCAGCGCACGGGGCGTGAACCCCTTGCTGATCAGCTTTCGCTGGATGCCGTGCTTCGGCGGGTCGAACTGGATCAGGTTCTTGGGGATCAGGTCGGAGCCTTCGGCCTCCGGCGTGGTCTGCACGACGAGGGTCGGGTCGCTGATGAAGAGCTCCGGGCGCTTGCTGATCCACACGATGTCTTCGTGCTTGGTGATCGCCCAGAAGTCGTGTCCTTCGCTCCGGTCGAACCAGTAGACCGGGGCTTCCGCGCGCATCCGCGTCCACACGTCGTGGGGGTAGCCGTTGGCGACGTAGCCATCGGGTTCGATGAAGTCGAACTGGTCGAGATCGGCGGCGGTGGCCATTGTTTCGAATCCTTCCGAGCAGCGCGCAGGCCGCGCTCGTTCGGTGTCAGTTTGCGTTGCGGCGTCGGATCTCGAGTCTGGTCAGGCCTCGGTCGGTCTGCACGTTCTTCAGGATCTGCCTGAATTTGCCGGGTTCCCCGACGAAGTACTCGTTCTGGGTGCTCGATTCGCCGGGCTTGCCCTCGTTGTTGTAGTCGCCGGGGGAGAAGCTCTCCATGAAGCCGCCCCGTGCGCCGGCCTCGTCGAGCACCCGGCCGACCCAATCGGCCTCCGCCTCCTCGGAAGCCTCGACCGCGTTGATGCCTTCTTGGCGGCTGCGAGAGATGATGGTCGCGAGGTCTTTCGCAGTATCGCCGAGGCCGTGGGTGAAGTTCACGGCGAAGCCCGACTGCAGGATGCTCATTATAAAGAGGCAGTTCGGGAAGCGGTTCGACTGCATGCCGTGGAGCGTACGCGCCCCCTTGCTCCAGTGGTCCATCAGCGTCCGTCCGTCGAGTCTATTAGCTCGTAGCCCCCGCGGCGTGTGTAGTCGGTTCCGACCTCGAAACCCGAGGCGAAGATCAGGCAGCCGAGCTCGTACTCCTGGCCCGCGACGACGACACCGCGCCTGGGGATCCGCTCGGCGCCCTTTCCGTCGGTACGGACGAGCGTCACGTTGTCTCGGTTGAAGGCCGGCAAGTAGTCGTTGTGGATGCAGGGTCGCTTGCAGAGCTGGCGGTGATAGGGCTTGAGCGCACCCGCGACTCTAGGGTCGTCGACGAACTCGTCCACCGGGGACCGGATCTGCTCCACCTTCCCGAAGCCGGTCAGCTCGATCTGCTTCTCGGTCGCTTCGGGAGACAGGGCGGGGGAATCCTGCGTGAGGGGCGTCGAGATGAACTTGCGGATGATCTCGGTCCAGTTGTCGGTGACGAGATCCTCCTCCTGGTAGCCCCCCTGGGTCAGCACCTGGGAATTATCCATCCGCTTCAGGCGCTCCTGTTCGTACTTGGCGCGGAGCTGGTCGGGGTCGAAGCCCAGCGTCTGATTCGCGTCGCTCATCGTTCCCTCTCCCTTCGTGGGTCGTCGACCGCGCTCAGCTGCGATCGAAGCCTTCGAGGTCGCCCTGTTCGCGCCACGCGCGCAGGAGCGCGAAGAAGGCCTGCGCGCCCCCGCCGTAGCTACCGCCGAACCAGCCCGGACCGACGCCTGGCTTGCCCTCGTTGTTGTAGTAGCCGGGGGTGCAGGTCTCCGCGAAATCGCTGTTCGAGTAGGCCGTTTCCTTTACGGTCTGGACCCACCCGGACACGGCTTCGTGAGTCGCTTCGAAGACCTTGTCGGGCGATTCGAGGATCTGGTCGACGACGTACGCGATGTGCACGCTCTGCTCGTTGTAGAGCTCGGTGAAGTTCGGCGTGACGCCGGACTGCAGACCGCCCATCAGGAAGAGGTTCGGGAACCCGTCGGTCGTCAGGCCGTGAAAGGTCTTGACCTCGTCGGCCCAGTGCTCGGTCAACGTCTGGCCAGTGGTGCCGCGGATCTCCATCGCGGCACGCCGGGAATAGTCGGTTCCGACTTCGAAGCCCGTCGCGAAGATCAGGCAGTCGAGGGGGTACTCCTTGCCGCCAACGATCACACCGTCCTTCGTGATCTGCTCGACGCCCTTCCCGTCGGTGTCGACGAGGGTCACGTTCTCGCGGTCGAAGGTCTGCAGGTAGTCGTCATGGAAGCAGGGGCGTTTGCAGAACTGGCGGTACCAGGGCTTGAGCGCCTCGGCGGTCGCGGGGTCGGAGACGATCTCGTCCACGCGCGCCCGGATCTCTTCCATCTTCTCGAAGTCGGCTATCTCGACCATCTTCTGAGCCTCTTCCGGAGAGCCGATCCCGTCGCGAGTGAACATGATCGAGACCTTGCGAAAGATGTCGGTCCAGCCGTCGTTGACCAGGTCCTCGCCGACCGGAGTCCCCGAGACGAAGGTCGAGAAGTTCGCGACGCGCTCGTCCTGCCAACCGGGCTCGAGGCTCGCGGCCCACTCGGGGTCGGTGGGCTTGTTGTTGCGGGCATCGACGGAAGACGGGGTGCGCTGGAAAACGTAGAGGTGCTCCGCAGCCTCACCGACGTGCGGGATGCACTGGATGGCCGTCGCGCCGGTGCCGACGACGCCGACCTTCTTGTCACCGAGCTTGTCGAGACCTCCGTTCGTGTCCCCACCCGTGTAGTCATAGTCCCAGCGGCTCGTATGGAACATCTGTCCGGCGAAGTCCTGGATGCCGGGAATCCCGGGGAGCTTCGGTCGCGCGAGCGGGCCCGGCGCCACCACGACGAAGCGCGCGTGCAGGCGATCGCCCCGCTCGGTCGAGACCGTCCAGCGATTCGTGTCGACGTTCCAGTCGAGATTCGACACGCGGGTCTGGAAGAGGGCGCGGTCGTAGAGTTCGAAATGGTGACCGATGTTGCTCGCGTGGGATTGGATCTCGGGTCCGTAGCTGTATTTGAGCTTCGGCATGTAGTCGAGCTCTTCGAGCATGGGCAGATAGACGTAGGACTCGATGTCGCACTGCACGCCGGGGTACTGGTTCCAGTACCAGGTCCCGCCGAAGTCGCCGCCGGCCTCGACCATGCGAACGTCCGTGACCCCGGCCTTCTTGAGCTGTGCGCCCGCCGAGAGGCCGCTGAATCCGCCGCCGATCACGACAACGTCGAGCTCTTCCTCGATCGGGTCTCGGGCGATGATCTCGTCGACGTGGGGATCGTCGAGGAACTTCGCGAAGTTCCCGGTCAGCTCCTGATACTGCGAGATGCCATCCGTTCGCATCCGTTTGTCGCGTTCGATCCGGTACTTCTCGCGCAGGACTTCGGGGTCGAAGGGCGGGGCAGTCGTTTCGGTCGTGGCGCTCATGGGAACCTCTTTTTTTCGGTCGGTCGACGAAGTCGCCAGCTCAGGGGCAGAGAATCCGGCCCAGCCGACCCGCGGCCTTGGCGCCGAGCTTCTCTTCGAGAAGCGATGCAATGGCTCGGAGTTCCTGGTCGCGCGGTGTGCTGCGTGCCAGGGCGCCTGCGTTCGATCGTGGGGGCGACGCCCCCGCTCCCTCGGCCAGGTCGGCTTCGGTCGCGAGAGCCGCGCGAATCTCGGCGGCGACGTTCGTGAAGTCTGCGAATCGCCGTGGCCCGATGTCCGCGCGAAAAGCTTCGCCGAGCTCGTCGAGGGAAGCGACGGTGTCGAAGACGAGTGCCGCGCCGCGCTCCGAAAGCCGGACGCGGATCGCACGTCCATCTGTCTCGTCGGAGTCCTTGCGCACGTAGCCGAGGGATTCGAGGTTGCGCACGGTCACGCCCGTCGCCTGTCGGCTCACGCCCTGGAAACGGGCGAGCTCGGATACACTCAACGCCCCGTTGCCGATCAGCGCGATCAGCTTCGCGTGCGAGATCTGCAGGCCGGTGTGCCCCTTCGCGCGGGTCTGTTCTCGGAGCTCGAGTTCGACGCGATCGGCGATCACCGGGAGCACGCCGATCGACTCGCGCGCGGTCTCTCCGAGTCCCGTATCCGTCTGGTTCTGGAGTCCCATCGCGTAGAAGAGTGCGGAGCAGGCCGCGTTGAAGCGGCGGAGGCGACTCGATCCGATCCAGGCTTCATAGGTCGCTTGTTCTTCGAGCACGAGCCGGATGCTGTCTTCGGCAAGCCGACTGCCGCGTTCGGTCAGTCGAACGGACTGGGCTCGATCGCCCTTCTTCGCCTGAACGCGTTCGACGTAGCCATCTTCTTCCGCGAGCCGCGCGACCTTGCTGCAGGCCTGGCGGCTGATGGCGAGCTGGCCTGCGAGCTCGACCAGAGGGCGGGGCTCCCGCCACACGAGAGAGATGAAGGGGCCGAGGCTCGGTCGGATCCGGGCGTAGCCGCACTCTTCCTCGAGTCGCTCGATGATGCGCCGACTGAGGTGCTCGCCCAGCGTGATCAGATGCCCCACCCAGTTGAACCGGTAGCGCTCGATCGCGGTCGCGAGGTCGGGCACTTCGTCGCGGAGGGCGGCGGCGAAAGCAGGGGGCATGAGGACGACCCTACTCAGAGAACCCGCTGAACGCAACTAGAGTTTGCAGTTATGACAATGAGGGTTACTTGCGGGATCGACGGTCAACACGGCGGCCGTAGAGCCCCTTCGGAGGAGAGCCCCCCGGGCACTTCCCGCGCACCGGACTCTTCCTTGCCGACCTGAGTGCGTACACTCTGCCGGCGAGCGTGCCTTGGGCGCACGCGTCCTGGAGAGTTTTCCCATGTTTCGGTTCGACGACCGCCGCTTCGCACACGTCTTTCTCCTCGCCAGTTGCCTCGTCGCCCTCGCGACGACGGTCACGGCGCGCACCTTCGAATTCGAGTACGAGGTGACCGTCCCGGCGATGCCCGAGGAGACGGGAGACGTCGAGCTTTTCATCCCGCTTCCGGTGGACGACGCACGACAGCGGGTCCTCACCGAGGACGTGTCAGGCTCGATTCCCGGCAGGGTCGAGGTCGAGCCGGCGTACGGCAATCGTTTCTATCACGTGAGCGCGAGGCCGAGTACAGAGCCGCTCCGTGTTCGTCTGCGGGTGACCGTCGATCGAAGCATCTCGACAGCGCGCGCCGCAGCGGAAGGGGACGACGTCGAACGATTCCTCGGCGAGAACGCTCGCGTGAAGATCGGCCATCCGGTGCTCGAACCCATGTTGAATGAAGTGCGTGCCGTCGCGGGGCCCGGTGCGAGCCCCGAGAAGGCGCGTGCGATCTACGACTGGGTCGTGGACAACCTCGAGTACAAGAAGGTCGGTTCAGGCTGGGGCAACGGCGACACCTTCTGGGCGTGCAGCGAGCGCTACGGCAACTGCACCGACTTCCATGCCATGTTCACGTCGCTCGCGAGGACCGAGGGAATCCCGGCTCGCTTCGAGATCGGCTTTCCGGTTCCCGAGGATCGGAAGAAGGGGAAGATCGGTGGCTACCACTGCTGGGTCGAGTTCTACCTTCCCGAGACCGGCTGGTTCCCGATCGATGCGTCCGAAGCCTTCAAACACCCCGAGAAGCGCGAACTCTTCTACGGAACCCACCCTGCCGATCGGATCCACTTTACGACGGGTCGTGACCTTCGCCTCGGTCCCGACCATCGCGGGCCCGCGCTCAACTACTTCGTGTACCCCTACGTCGAAGTCGGCGGGAAGCCCTGGAAAGGCGAGCTCGAGAAGAGCTTTCGCTATCGGGACGTGACCCCGCCCGCGTCTTCCTGATGCGGTGGATCAGACCTCGGTCAAGCAGCGAGAGGCGTCTGAGGGCGTCTGTGTATGCGCAGCCGGGAGCGCGTCCTCGGATGTGCCCCTGCTAAGCGTCCTCGGGACGGAGCGGCCGCGTGGCGAGCTCGGCGCCGCCGGTCACCGGAAGCGTGGCCCCCGTGATGTAGCCCGCCCGATCGCTGGCCAGGAAGCCCACGGCCTCTGCGACATCCTCCGGGCGCCCCATGCGCCCGAGGAGAAAACGGAGTCCAGCCTGCTCGATCTGCTCGTCGGTCAGCTTGCCGAGGATGGCGGTCGCGATCGGCCCCGGGGAGACGGCGTTCACGCGGATGCCGTGCGCCGCGAGTTCGAAGGCGAGGTCGCGGGTCATCGCGACGATGCCCCCCTTCGAGCTGGCGTAGGCGACATGGGGCACGGTGAAGTGTCCGGCGGCCATGGACGCCATGTTCACGATCGCACCGGCATCGGAGGCCTTGAGCGCCGGGAGGGCGCGCTGGGTCACGAGGAACATCGATCGAAGGTTGATGCCCATCGTCCGTTCCCACTCCTCGAGGCTCGTTTCCTCGAAGGACTTGATGATCGTGATGCCCGCGTTGTTCACGAGGACGTCGAGTCCATCGAAGGCGTCGACGGTGGTTTCGACCGCCGCATGGACCTGGGACTCGTCCGAGACGTCCGCCGAGACGGCGATCGCGCCCGGGCCTATCTCCCCGGCGACCTCTTGCGCGGCCGCCTCTTCGAGGTCGAGGCAGGCGACGCGCGCGCCGCCTTTCGCCAGGTGAATCGCCACCGCACGTCCGATCCCTCCGCCGGCACCGGTGACCAGCGCGCGTCGTCCGTCGAAATCTCCCATTGGAAGCGCTCTCCTTGATGCGTCGCCTCTAGCGTTGGAACCGCTCTCCCCGATGCGTCGCGTCTAGCGAAGGTCGAAGACCAGCTCGTTGAAGTCCCCTTCGAGCTCGAACGGGGCCACGTAGGCCGGGTTGACGGGTAGCCGCAGGTCGCGGCCGGCGTCGAGTCCCTCATAGGTAGCCATCGAGCGCTGGCGGCCATCGGTCGAGCTCGATCTCGACCCGCACGTCGTAGGGGCCGCACCAGACGTCGATCATGCCAGCAAAGGTAGCGGTGGTCACGAGCCCGCCGACCACGAGCGCGCGAAGCGGGCCCGCCCCTTCGATCGCGAAGAGCCAGACGATCGCGTCCGCCGCCCACAGCGCGAGCAGGAGCCAGAAGAGCATCCCCATCCAGATCGTCGCGGGCCAGCAGATGAAGCGTGCCAGGCGGGGCGTGAGGGCGCGCTCCGCGACCGGCTGGAGCAGGAAGAGGACGAAGCCGATCGCGATCAGCGCGATCCCGGCGTCGTATCCGATTCCTTCGAGGCCTGCGTCCGAGAGCATGCGCTGGGCGACGTAGGCATGCGCCGCGTAGGCGATCCATAGAAAGAGCAGGCCGAGAGGGGTGACGAGGAGCCAGCGCACGGCTACGAGCGTATCGCGATGCTCCGCCGCGCGCGCAGCCCGGCCTATTCGTCGGACACTGTCAGCACCATCTTCCCGACCGAGGAACGATCTTCGAGCTGCGCGTGGGCCGCAGCCGCTTCTTCCAAGGGAAAGGACGTGATGCGCGGAGGCGCGAGCCACCATTCGCGGACGCCATCGAAGACCTCCGATCCCTTTCGAAGGACTTCGTCCCGACTGCGAAGGAAGTTGGTCATCATCCCTCCGCTCACACAAACGGCCTTCGGCAGAAGCTCGAGGGGGGAGATCGGTTCCGGCGGTCCGCTCGCCATCCCATAGAGGCAGACGTGGCCCTGGACGGCGAGGCAATCGAAGTTCTTACGAAACGTCGTCCGTCCGACGCCATCGATCACGTAGTCCGCGCCGTCGCCGTCGGTGAGTTCGAGGACCCGCGCCGCGAAGTCTTCCTCCCCGTACAGGATCAGTTCATCGGCCCCGGCGGCGCGCGCATGTTCTGCCTTGTCGGGCGTCGAGACGGTGCCCATCACGTGCGCGCCGAGGCGAGAGAGCCACCGGCAGAGCAGGAGTCCCATTCCGCCGGCGGCGGCATGCACCAGGACTTTCGTTTCCGGACCGATCGTGACCTTGTCGTGGACCAGGTAGTGCGCGGTCAGCCCCTGGAGCATCACGGCTGCCGCCGTCTCGAGGGAGACGTCGTCGGGAACCGGGACGAGACCGTCTGCAGAAACGCTCTCGAGCTCCGCGTAGGAACCGACGACGGCGCCTGCGCCCATCACGGGAGCCCAGGCGACGCGGTCGCCCACGGCGAGGTCGCCGACCCCGTCTCCGATCGCTTCGACCACGCCGGCTCCCTCGACTCCGGGCGTCATCGGCAGTTCACTCGGGATCAGCCCCTTCCTCATGACGACGTCGGCATAGTTCACGCCGGCGGTCGCGACCCGGATGAGCGCTTCGCCGGGGCCCGCTACGGGATCCGGGGCGTCCTGGATCTTCATCACGCTCGGCGGTCCGGTTTCCTGGATCGAGATGGCACGCATGGGGGCTCCTTTGGGCGCGGAAGGTGTCCGGAAGGGGTCGAGACTAACCGGATTCCCTTGGATCTTGACTTATCATTTGATTGAATCAAGTGATAAGTTAGGATGCGCGAGATGCCGCGTCCCTCCGCCCGCACTCGATTGCTCGACGTCGCCGAACGGCTCTTCGCCGATCACGGCGTCGAGGGCATCTCGCTTCGCGCGATCAACGCCGAGGCCGGGCTGTCCGCGGCGGCGCTCCACTACCACTTTGGTTCGAAGCAGGCGGTGGTCGAAGCGCTCCTCGAACGACGGATGCCCGAGCTGATGGCGCGTCGTGGCGAACGCCTCGCCGAACTCGCTGGGTGCGCCGGGCCAGCTGCGACGACCCGGGAGGTGCTTGCCGCGCTCCTCGAGCCGCAGGTCCTGCTCTTGAAAGACGGGGGGGAACCCGGGGCGCGATACATGCGCTTCATCCATCGGCTGCAGGCCGACGATGATCTCGACTTCGACTTCGTTCTCTCGCGCTGGCCCGGGGGCGTCGATCGCCTCGTCCCGCTGCTCGTCGCCGCGAATCCCTCGCTTCCGCGCGCGCTGGTCGAACGGCGCCTCGCCTTCGCGATCGAGACGATGCTGCCGAGCCTCGTCAAGGCGCCAAAAGACGTGGGCGATGCACTCGACCGATACGTCGCTGCACTGCTCGATTTCCTGACGGGTGCGATCGAGGCGCCCGAGACCGCTCCGTACTCCTTTCCTTCGTAATCCGAGAAAGGCCGATCATGCGAAGCCGATGGATCCGATCCCTGCTGCTCTTCGTCCTGCTCGTCCGCGCGTCCGTCGCAACGGCGGCCGACCGCCCCAACGTCATCGTGATCGTCGCCGACGATCTCGGCTGGAACGACGTCGGCTTCCACGGTGGGAACATCGACACGCCGTCCCTCGATCGTCTCGCGGCCGAAGGCGTCGAACTCAACCGCTTCTACACGACGCCGATCTGCTCGCCGACGCGCGCGGCGCTGATGACCGGTCGTGACCCGATGCGACTGGGCGTGGCCTATGGCGTGATCATGTCCTGGGACAACAACGGCATCCATCCGGATGAGCACTTCCTGCCGCAGTCGTTCAAGGCGGCGGGGTACCAGACGGCGATGGTCGGCAAGTGGCATCTCGGGCACGCGCAGATGACCTACCACCCGAATCAGCGCGGCTTCGACCACTTCTACGGCCACCTCCATACGGAGGTGGGGTTCTATCCGCCCTTCGCGGTCCAGGGCGGCAAGGACTTTCAGCGTAACGGCGAGTCGATCGACGGCGAGGGCTACGAGACGTTCCTGTTGGCCGACGAGGCGAGCCGTGTAATCCGCGAGCGAGACAAGTCGAAGCCTATCTTTCTCTACATGCCATTCATCGCGCCCCACACGCCGCTCGATGCGCCGCAGGAGCTCCAGGATAAGTACGAGGACATCGATACGGATCTAGCCCCGACCCGCGCGAAGCAGACCGACGACACGCGGCGGCTCTCGAAGATCCTGATGCAGCCGAGCGCCCGGCCGATGTACGCCGCGGTCGTCGACGCCATGGATCAGGCGATCGGGCAGGTGCTCGACACCCTCGACGCCGAGCAGATCGCCGACGATACGATCGTACTTTTCTTCAGCGACAATGGCGGTGCCGCCTACTCGGTGGGCGGTGCGGACAACGCGCCGCTCCGAGGCGGCAAGGGGGAGACCTTCGAAGGAGGGATTCGTGTGGTCTCGGTCATGCGATGGCCGGATCAGCTGAAGGGCGGCGCCCGCATGACGGACATCATGACCGCGATGGACGTCTTTCCGACGCTCGCCGAGGCGGCTGGGATCGAGGCCCAGAACCGGCGGAAGTTCGACGGACGGAGCCTCTGGCCCGCGATCGCCGAGGGGAAGCCGATGCCGCGGGAGGATCTCGTATTCTTCGGCGCCGAGATGATGCGTCCGGGCTCTTTCCACCTGACCGCCTTCGACGACGAGTGGAAGCTGATCCAGGAAATCGAGCAGAGTCAGCTGGACGTGACGGTGACCAACTACCTCTTCCGGCCGGGAGAGGATCCGAACGAGTTCAACAACCTGGCGCAGGCCCATCCCGACGTCGTCCAGGAGCTCTCCCGCGCGATCTACGATTGGCGTGCGCTCCATCCCGTCAACGGCTCCCACAACTACCTGGTGCCGCCGCCCGGTTGGCGCGCGCCGAAGGACTGGGCCACGTATCCCATCCCCCTCGACGATCTCCAGGAAGGACCGGCACGCGGGATGGCGCCCAGTGATCTGCTCAAGCGGGCCCTCGATGCCCAGCACGAGGAGCGCGGCCGGCTCGTCTACGATTGCCAGCCGAAGTGGTGGCTCGGCGGAGTCTGCCTCCAGGGCGACTGACGAAACCGCGCGCGGGTCGAGGGGGCCCGGCGACGAGAGGCCTCGCCGGATCGCAGGATGATTCAGTAGGATGGATCGCATCGATCAACCAAGGAGCTGCCATGTCCCCCGCTTCGACCTCGAGTGCCTCGCCCCGAATCGTCATCATTGGCGCGGGGCCCGGGGGCCTGTGCATGGGGATCCGGCTCAAGGAGGCCGGCTTCGAGGACTTCGTGATTCTCGACAAGGCCGAAGGCGTGGGGGGGACCTGGTTCCACAACCGCTATCCCGGTTGCGCCGTGGATCTCCCCTCGTTCTTCTATTCCTTCTCCTTCGAAAAGAAATACGACTGGCCGCGTCCCTACGCGCCACAGTCGGAGCTGCTCGCGTACATGGAGGGTGTCGCGGAGAAGTACGGCCTTCTGCCGCATTGCCGACTCGGTAACGGTGTGCGCCGGATCGAATGGCAGGAGGACGATGCGCGCTGGCGCGTCGAGCTCGACTCCGGCGACGTCGAGGAAGCGGCGGTCGTGGTGTCGGCGGTCGGCATGTTCAACGACCTCTCGATGCCCGACATCCCCGGGCAGGACGACTTCGCTGGCACGTCCTTCCATTCGGCGCGCTGGGACTGGGAAGTCCCGCTCGAGGGCAAGCGGATCGCGTTGATCGGGAGCGCGGCGAGTGCTGTCCAGATCGTGCCAGAGATCGTGAAGGTCGCCGGTCAGGTCCACCTCTTTCAGCGGACCGCAAATTGGGTCCTCCCCAAGGAGGATGAGCCCTACACCGAGGAACAGCTCGATGCGTTCCGCGCGGATCCGTCGACCCTGGATGCCCTTCGCGATGAGATGTACCAGGTCGTCGATGACGGGATGACCTTCAATAACAGCGACGTGCTCGCGGAGCTGGAGAAGGTGGGCCGCCAGGTGATCGAGCAGGTCGATGACCCGGAGGTCCGGGCGAAGCTACAACCTCAGCACCCCTACGGCTGCAAGCGACCTTTGCTTTCAAACACGTTCTTCCCCGCCTTCAACCGATCGAACCTCGAGCTCGTGACCGAATCGATCGAAGCCGTCACGAAGAACGGCGTCCGGACTTCCGATGGGCGTGAGCGCGAGGTCGACCTGATC
>PAQX01000097.1 GCA_002709835.1 Deltaproteobacteria bacterium | reverse complement strand
CTTCCGAAGGTGCGACCGCGAGAAGGAGGTGATTTCGACGAGGAGATCGCCGAAGTCGGCCGAGGTGGGCGACTCTTCGAGGACGGGCGTTAGTCGCCGGCGACCTCAGCCCTGGCGCAGCGTCACGAGCCGGAAGAAATCTTCCGAGCGGACTCGATCACGACACCGAAGCCGCCTGGGTCGATGTTCGCGAGGGAGCGGTGGGGCGACTTCGTGCGGGCCACCCGCTCCCAGAGTTGGATCTCACCGAACTCGGAATCGTGCAGGAGCACGTGGAGTTGGGCGCCGTCGTCGGGCATCCGGCTGCTCTGGATGAAGAGGCCTCGCGCAGAGAGATCCGCGACGAGTCCCTCGTGAGAAAGGTCTGTCTTCCTGTCCTGGTAGGAGATGCAGCGCTCTTCGCGCTCGGATTTCCGGTTGTGCTCCTGGGGCGCGGAGCGAACGTGACAGGGTGTCGCTGAAGTGGATTCAGGCTCCGACTAGAGGCGGGTCGGCCGGTTCGAGAATCTTTCGTCCCGAGGCGAATAGAACCAGCCGCCGCCGGCCCGAGTTCCGCCATCGACGGGCAGATTGTGGCCAGTGACGAAGCTCGAGAGGTCCGAGGCCAGGAAGAGCGCTGCGCGGGCCTGCTCTTCGGGCCAGCCCAGTCGGCCGACCGGGGCCCAGGACGGCCAGAGATGCTCGTGCTCCTCCCAGCCGGTTCGGTAGTCGACCTGGGGGGTCTCGCAGAGGTCCGTGCCGATTCCGTTCACGCGAATTCCGTCTCGGCCGTGGCCGGCGGCGAGGCTGGTCGTGAAGTGGGCAACCGCAGCCTTCATGGCGGCGTAGATGGGTTCTCCCGGATAGCCGCGCATGCCCTCCACGCTATGGAAGTTCACGATCGATCCGCCGCCGCCCTCGATCATCGCGTCGATGAACGCGTGGGTGACACGCACGACGTGGAGGAAGTTGATCTGGTACATCGCGTCCCAGGTCTCCGGTGTGGATTTTCGGAAGGGCGCGAGCGGGCGGTAGTCGCCCACGTTGTTGACCAGCACGTCGATCTTGCCGTGCGTATCGAGCACTGCGGCCCGCAGCCTGTCCACGTCCGCTTCCTCGCGCACGTCGACGTCGTGGGTCCGGGCTTCGCCGCCCTCCGCCTCGATCTCGGCGACCTTTCGGGCGCCACGCTCGGGGTCGATCTCGGCGATCTCGACCTTCGCGCCGTGCTGGGCGAAAAGGCGTGAGATCGCGCCGCCGATTCCATCGCCGCCTCCGGTGACGACGGCGATCCGGCCATCGAGAAGGCGGTTCCAGTCGTCGATCGCCGGGACGTCGGAGGGTTGCTGCGTACTTTCGGGAGGCATCGAGGCTCCAGGGCAGAGGGAAAAGGGAGCGGTCCTAACGTCCTCGCAGGATCGCGAGGGCCTGGTCGGCGTGGCCGGTCATGTCGAGTTCGCTGTTCACGACGCCGAGGAGCGTTCGGTCCGTGTCGATCACGAAAGTTGCACGCTTGCTCGGTAGCGGGCCGAAACGCTTCACGCCGAAGTGCTTCGCCACGCTCCGATCCGGATCGGAGAGCAGGGGGAATCCGAGTTCGTTCTTGTCGTCGAAGGCCTTTTGCCGATCCACCGGATCGGCGCTGATCCCCGCGCGCTGGGCGCCGAGTTCGCTGAACTCGGTCGCCAGGTCACGGAAATGGCAGCTTTCGACCGTTCAACCCGGCGTCATCGCCTTGGGGTAGAAGAAGAGGACGACGGGCCCGCCGGTGAGTAGCTCCGAGAGCGTCACTTTCCGCCCGGACTGGTCCGTCGCACTGAAATCGTCGATCCGATCGCCGGCTTTCATTTCGGTTCCTCCGCACGCTGAAGCAGGCCGAGGCCTGCGGATGTGCAATGCGAAGGTAACGGAGCCGTGAGGGAACGGCGCGGGCACCGGAAGGGTTCCAGGCACAATCGAATCCACTCGGGCGGCGGTGCAAGCTGGAGTAGACTCCGAGCATGGGGACCCGCTGGAGAAGGGAGCGCCGACCGGGGCGACTGGCGAGGCTCGGCGCTCGAACCTTCATCCTGGTTCTGCTCGCCGTGCTGCTCTCGGCGGGGCCGGCGCTCGCGTTCCGGGTGATCGGGACGAAGGCGGGGTGGGCGCGCTGGGACGCGGCCCCGCGCTACGTCGGCGGCGAAGAACGCTCGCTGGACGGCGGCCTCCGCTACTCGATCGAGCACAGGGACGACGCCGTCCTGCGGGATGACGTCCGCTGGCTCGCTGGAAATCCGCCGTCGGTGGCCGACTTCGAGGCGGCGATCGCCCGCGCGTTCGAACACTGGGAGGCGGTCGATCCCGCTACCGCGCTCCCGGCGAACTTCTACTTCGTAGAGGACCTCTCGACTCCGGCGGTGGATCAGGCGCCGAACAATCCGAACAACCCGAACGCCTATCTGGGTCTGAATGCCGGCGCCGAGATCGACCTCTTTATTGCGATGCCCCACGCGGGCTCCTCTTACGGGGCGAGCGTCATTTTTTTCGTGGACACCGTCGAGGACGACCTTACGCTGACTTCGGGCACGACGAACTATCCGGGGCTCGCCATCACCGGCGCCGATATTCGGATGAGCGATTCGATCGTCTCCACCCTGTCCGCCTTCGAGACGCTGTTGGCGCACGAGATCGGGCATGCACTCGGGCTCGCGGACCTCGAGGCGGTGCCCTCCGGTCTGGACGTCTCCGGTTTTCTCGACGACGACTACGATCCTTCGACGGACGCATCCGTGCTGGCGACGACGACTACGATCCTTCGACGGACGCATCCGTGCTGGCGACGACGACCAACTCGTTCGCCCTGGTGATCGATCAGGGCGATCCCGATGTGTCCCCGCTCCTTTCCTTCGGCGGCAACATGAATACGAGTCCGGGCCTCGACAGCGCTGGTGTGAATCTCCTCATGGAGAGCGAGGACTGGCTTTCGCTCCGCTTCTCGGATTCGAAACTCCAGAACGACGAATTTGCCGGGCGTCAGTTCCTCTATCCGGTGCCCGTCCCGGAGCCGAACACAGGGTGGGTGCTCGTCGTGGGGATCACGACTTTCTGTGCGTTCGCCCGCGCGCGCGCCTCGGCGCCGGAGAAAAGACGATGAAGATCCAGCTGCTCACCTATCCTGACATGACGCTCCTCGACATGGTCGGTCCGCTCCAGGTGTGGTCGCTGTGGCCAGGCGCGGAGGTCGAGCTGGTCTGGAAGTCGACGGATCCGGTCCCGACGGATTGCGGTCTTCCGGTGGTGCCGACTCGTTCCTTCGCCGACGCCTCCGAGACGACGGACATCCTCTTTACCGGAGGCGGGCTCGAGGGGACGACGCGCGCGATGGCGGATCCTGCCGTGATCGAGTTCATGCAGTCTCGAGGCGAGACCGCGCAGTGGGTCACGAGCGTCTGCACGGGGGCGCTCATCCTCGGGTCGGCGGGCCTGCTCCAGGGCTATCGCGCGACGACCCACTGGATGGCACTCGATGCGCTGTCCAACTTCGGCGCCGAGCCGATCAAGGAGCGCTGGGTCATCGACCGGAATCGCGCGACCGGCGGCGGCGTGACCGCGGGCATCGACTTCGGTCTCGCGCTGATGGCCGAGGTCGCCGGCGAGGACATCGCCAAGGCCGTGCAACTCGGCCTCGAGTATGCGCCGCAGCCGCCCTTCGACTGCGGCACGCCGGAGAAGGCGAGCCCCGAGGTGGTCGCTGCGGTCGGGAAGCTCTTCGAAGGCGCGTGAGCCGGAACCGGGTCGGAGCGCCGGCACGTTCGCGTCGCCCCGCTCGGCGGCCGCCGTGCTCGCTGTGGAAGATGGGCGGTCTAGCGCAGGTCGTGCTCGCTCCGACCGCGCAGGGCCCGGCGTCCACCTTGCTCGCGCCGGACCATCACGACCTCGTAGCGGCCTCCGTCCCCGACGTAGGCGTTACCGATCCAACCCGTCACGCTCACGAGGGCGGCGCCGAGGAGAGCCGCACCGAAGCTCGAGATGTCGAAACCGTCGAGGAGTCTGCCGACGATCCAGAGCATTCCGGCGTTGATCGGCCAGAGGAAGAGGCCGAGGCTCAGGACGGTGATCGGGATCGTGAGGAGGATCGCGATCGGTCTGATGATCGCGTTCACGATGCCGAGCAGGATCGCGGCGAGGACGAGTGTGAAAGTGTCGTCGACACGGATCCCGTCTGCGAGGGAGGTGGCGAGCCAGAGACCGACGGCGGTGATTGCGAGGCGGATGAGGATGCCGTTCATGCGCGGAACTCCTTGGAGCAGACCGGATGGGCGAGAGGCAAGTCTCGACACCGAAGCGCCTAGCGCAACCCCGGCCCGCGTCAGTCTCGTTCGGCCAGCCAGGCGCGCCAGTCACCGTTCGGGACCCGCGCGCTCGCATCCGGCACGTGGTTGTAGAAGTAGGTCCAGACTTCGATGCCGTCGGGCTCGAGGAGTTCGACCCGCTCGCGTAGATAGAGAGACCCGCGCGGGTCCGTGGGGTCGTAGTCCTCGAACGAGTCCATCCGCGCGAGGGCGGAGGCGTCGAGGAGGGCGTGGATCTCGCCCACGACCCGGCCGTGTCCGGGCCGCATGCCGGGCCAGTCGCCGAGGTCGAAGAGCTCGCCTTCCAACACGCAGGGCCCCACGAAGCGCGTCACGTGGTCGACGCCGGCGCGCTCCGCACCACCGAGTCCCCGCATGAGCGAGCCGTAGACGGCGACCCAGATCGGCGTTTCGCGTGGGTGCGTCGTGTCGTCCGGCATTCGACTAACGCGCGACGACGGTACGCAGGTTCGTCAGCGCCTCGAAGGGCGTCTCGACGACTCGCGCGTTGATCATCCACTGGGGAATGCCCCCGCCGGGTTCGAGGTGCATCTGGAACGTGACGCGGGTCCGCGATTCGCTCAGCGGCTCGAAAAGCCAAAGGCCATTCGCCCGACGGACTCGCACGCGGCCCGACTGAAGAGGGTAGTGGTCGGGATTGGCGGCGAGAGTGATTTCGACGACCCCGGTCGTCTCGTCTCGCGAGAGCACGCTCTGCAGGACGTTGTCGCGATCGGAGGTGGGCCACGGTGTCGCCAGGACGGAGTACTGGTTCGATACCGATCCGTTGCGATCGATCAGCCTCGATTCCGGCGTATTAGGGAACCATTCCTTCAGTCGGGCGGAGTCGCGGAGGAGGGCGACGAGGGCTTCGGTGGATGCGTCGACTTCGGCCACACCCCGGAACTCATCGATGCCCGACCCGTCGACCGGCCGGGTGTGGATCACGATCCCGTTCTCGTCGCGAGCGAGTTTCCATTCTGCGGCGTGCGCGAAGCTTCCTGCGAGCATCACCGTCACGACGAAGGTCATGACGCCGAAGTGCCTCGACCCCCTCTGCATCCCGCTTCCCTTCGTGGTGCGCACCGCCGGAGTCTAGCGAGTTCGGATTCCCGCTCGCGCCCCGGGTAGGCGCGCAGTACCGTCGCGGCGCGTCCACGATGCACTGGCCGCCACCTGATCAGGAGTTTTCATGTCTCGTCTCGAAGGAAAGATCGCGATCATTACGGGGGGTGCCCGTGGAACCGGTGAACAGACCGCGCGGCTCTTCGCCGACGAGGGTGCGAAGGTCGTGATCGGCGACGTCCTCGAAGAAGAGGGGCAGGCGACGGCCGCAGACATCGGGGACGCCGCCCTATTCGTCCGCCTCGACGTGACCGACCCGGAGAGCTGGGCGGCTTGCGTCGATGCGACGATCGAAGCGTTCGGCCTGCCGAACGTCCTCGTGAACAACGCGGGCCTTCTCCACATGGAGGCCTTCGTGGACATCGACCCGGCGCGCTACGAAGCGCTCTGGCGCGTGAACCTGCTCGGCCCCTTCCTGGGGTCCCAGGCGGTCGCTAAGGCGATGCAGCAGGCGGGAGGCGGATCGATCGTGAACGTCTCTTCCGTGGATGGCCTTTCCGCCAAGAACGGTCTCGGTGCCTACGTCCCGACAAAATGGGGCCTGCGGGGCTTGACCCGCGTCGCGGCCCTGGAACTCGGCCAGATGGGCATCCGCGTGAACGCCGTATGTCCGGAAGCCGGCGGGCCGGGAATGCGGAAGGAGATCATGCCGGAAGGGCTCGACATCGACCCGATCGACACGCTGGCCTTCACGCATGGTGCGATTCCGCACAACCAGCAACGCCCGGGAGTCGAGATCATCCGGGACATCGCGCGCATGATCGTATTTCTGGCCTCGGACGAAAGCCTCTCCTGCACCGGCGCCGACTATCCCGTCGACGCGGGCTGGACCGCGGGCCATCGCCTCAAGTTCAACCCGGGCTACAAGGCGGAGCCGGTCGAGGGGTGAGTCGCCTCAGGGCAGGGCGAGCAGCTCCGCCGCCTGCGACAGCGTTGCGATGGGCCGACCGACCTTCGCGCAGAGCTCGACCGCTTCCGCCATCAGCTCTTCGTTCGAGGGGCTGCGGTCCGGGGAGTAGAACTCTTCCACGCCGATATGGAGGTGGCCCCCTCGTTCGAGCGCGAGCCGGGCGATCGGGGTGTCCATCAGGTCGCCGCCCCAGACCGAAACGGACCAGGGCAGGCCGGTCCCCTCGAGCATGTCGAGGTAGGCGAGCAGGCCGTGCTCGGTCGGCATCAGGCCGAAGGTGACGCCAGGCTCCGTCGCCATCAGCCCGTAGTCGCCGCCGAAGTAGAACTTCACCATCGCGCCCGCCGGCAGCTTGCCTGCCTTGTGATACGCGAGGGTCGTCCGCAAAGAGTTGGGTTCGTAGATCCCGAGCGCGGGCCCCATCTTCAGGCGCTCGCAGAAGTCGAAGGCGACGCGGCAGTCGTCGTAGGAGACGCCGTAGACCCCGCCGACCGGAAGACCGTCCGGGCCCGGTTGCCCGATGTTGGTGGATCCCGGGTCGAAAGCGCACATGCGCAGGGGGATCTCTTCGGCGATCAGTTCGATGTGTGCGAGACGCTCGGCCATCGTCGCGGAAGCGGTCAGCGTCGGGTACCAGAGGGCGTCGGGCCGGGCATCGAGAATGCGGCGCCACGGGACGAGGTAATCGTCGGCGGCCGCGCGACCGTCGAGCGCGATGTCGCTGTTGTGCGCGTGGACGATCGTCGCGCCCATCTCGAAGCAGCGGAGCGCGTCCTGCTCGATCTCATCGTGGCTCCGCGGTGCATGCGGGTTCTTGCCCTTCGAGGTCATGCCGTTGATGGCGGCCTCGAGGATCACGGGCGTCTCGGAGATGGATTCGGACATGGCGGCAGCGCTCCCCGGGGCGTCGGGCCCCGGCGCCATCGTAACCCCACCCTTCGCCCCCGCCGCCCCCGCCGCTTCCCCGCGGGCGGGTTCTCAAGTCCGTTCTCGACTCGGCCGATCACCGAAGGGCAGCGCTGCGTTCATCCCCCCGTCCCCGGAGATCTCGCGATGAAGACTCGTGTCGTTTCGGCGTTCGTCCACGAGCTTCGCCGTTCCGTCGGTCTGGCGCTCGCGCTCGCGATGATCTTGAGCCTCGGCGGCTGCCTCGGGAAGGCCTGGCAGCAGGCGCTCGAAGAGGACACCCCCGCTGGCTACTACCGCTTCATGCGCGAGCACGGCGACTCGGAGTTCGCCGATCAAGCGCGGGAGCATCTCGACTTCCACAAGCTCTATCGCGAGCCGACGCTCGCCGGGTACGAGTCCTTCCGTCGCCGTTACCCGACCAGCGAACTGCTTCCACGTCTGCATCCGGTGCTCGAGAAGCCGGCCTTCGCCGCGGCGCGCGCCGCGGGGACCGCGCAGGCGTACCAGAGTTTCGTCGAACGATACCCGGACGGCGAGCTCGCCGCGCGCGCCGCGGGCAACGCGATCTTCGTCGCGAGTGAAGGCTTCGGCGGCAACGCGGATCGGCTGGCGGCTTTCGCCGGCGAGCATCCCGAGAGCGACTTCGCCGCCGAGGCTGTCCGCACGACCGAGGCCGTCGCTGCGAAACGCTCCGCGGGTTTCGGTGCGGTGGGTCTCGTCCTCGAAATCGACCCGGAGACACCCGAGCGCATGCGCGTCCGCAGGGCGCTGGTCGACCGCATGGCCAAGCTGACCGCACGCTTCGGCGTCCAGCTCATGGTGGCGCCGGACGGCATCGCGCCGGAACGCCTTCGCGACTTTCCGGCGGCGCGCCTCGAGGTGCGCCACGTCGAGGCCCCGGCTCCCCGTGAATCCGGCGAGGGGCAGATCGCCCGGCCGGGCATGCTCGGCGCGACCGACGTCGTTCTCCGGGCGAAGGCCGGGGAGGCGCCGATCGCGAAGCGTCGCTTCGAGCTCCGCGTCGAAGACAAGGCCTATGTCCCCGGCACGTCCGTCCTTTTCTCCCCGACGGCCAGCAAGTACTGGAGCGAGTTCTTCGTTCCCGTCGCGAGCTGGCGCAACGACACGACCGTCCAACCTGCGATTCCACTCAGCCGCCCCGTCGTGGAACTCGATGGCTTCGGCGACCGAGCCGTCGTCCTCTACGAAGACGGGGATTTCGAGCTGCTCGGTCTCGCGGATCCCACCCGACCGATCACCCTCGCGCGCTACGCCCGGGGCGAGGACTACAAGAAGTGGTCCGGCATCCGCTCGATCGCGGGGCGCATCGCGATCTACGGCGAGGAAGGGCTCGAGTTCGTACGCTTCACCGCGAAGGGGGCGATAGCAGAGCGAACGTGGAGCCGCGGTGAGATCGGACGCGTTCTCTCGATCACACAGGTGGGCGACGCGCTGGTGGTCGCCAGTTCGAAGGGGCTGCAGGTCTTCGACCCGAAAACCGATGAGATGCGCCGCGTGATGGGCCGGGTCATCAAGAGCGTCGACGCGCTGGACGAGACCCTGGTGCTCGTCGATGGGGAGTCCGTCTATCTGTCGACTCTCCCGCTTCTTGCGCAGAATCGGGTGATCGCTCAGCTGAAGCTCGGTCGGACCTTCGGACCGAACAACGTCCGGGTCCTCGATCGGGCGGCGGTCGTCACCGGCCCGGGCGGCGCGCTCCTGGTCGATCTGAAGAACCCCGACAAGCCGAAGGCGATCGCGAAGCTCTCGAGCCGCGAGGTAGGTGAGGTCGTCGATGCGTCCCGGGTGCGTGGACGGACCTTCCTCGTCGGGGAGAGGGGGCTGCAGCTCCTGACACGCGGCCTCGACCGCGTCGAGGAGACGATCGACGTCGGCGACCGCGACCGCGTCAGCGTGATGGGGCGCCATCTCGTGACTTCGAGCGCTGCAGGGATTCAGGTCGTCGACTCGACGCCCTGGGCGGAGGCGCCGCCCCCGGCGTCCGCGCGCCAGGCGGTCGTCTACTCTATTCCCAGCTCAGGGGGCGTGAACCCCTGACGGACGAGGGTGATCTCCGGGCCTTTGCGGTGGAGCGGCATGCGGTGGCCCAGGTAGGCACCGCTGTCCGCATCAAACCAGAACGAGAAGCTCGGGAGCAGGCGCGCGGCGAGCCAGGCGACGGCTTTTCCGAAGTCGGGGCGGTATTCGACCTCGATCACGCGGCGCCCGCGCTTCGTTCGAGTGTCGCCACGCACGGCGATCATGTCGTAGAGGGTCGGCCCGTCCTCGCACGCCGCGATCTGGAATCGGACGGCGTCGACCTCGCCGCGTGCGAGGGGCAGGAAGAGCAACTGCATCGGGACGTTGACGACCCGATCATCCCCCTCGATCGCGACGTGCCGCCCCTGCGATTCGGTGTTGCCGGCGTCGTAGCAGCTGACCCGGCCGGCACGATGATCGATCACGAGGAGCGGAAGCGTCTTGCCGTCGGCGGTCGTCGAATGGGAGCGTTCTTCGACGACGCGGAGCGTCTCGGCTGCGGTTCCCGGCGCGCCCGCGAGTCCCCCCGCGACCGGCGCGAGTAGGGCCTGCGACACGTTCTGTCCGCCGGCGTCGGTCCGCATCGTGACCCGCATGAGGCGGGAGCCGTCGTCCTCGGTCCAGGCCTCGAAGTCCGACCGTCCGATCGCCTGTCCGGCCTGATCGAAGGTCGTCGCCCCGATCGCTTCGAGTCCGGCACCCATTTCGAGGAAAAGGCTCGACTCGGCCACGGCCGTCGTCGGCTCAAATAGAAGCGCGCCCAGCACTGCGATCGGTGTGAGGCGAGCAAGCGAGTTGGGAGTGGAGTGCGCGCGACCGGAAGTGGGTGCCGTTACGGACGATCTGGGCATCGTGGGAGGATAACCGACCCCGGCCATGACGCGGATTCCGGGATCGCGAGATCGCCGCCGATGACCGCCTGGCGCGCACGGAACCGCAGGTCCGCTCTTCTTCGGGGAAGCTCCGGAGGGGCGACTGCTACCCTGTCGACATGCCGCAGGTATGGACTCGTTCCCGAGCCGGAACCGCCTCGCCCCGTCAGGTTCGTCAGCCGGTTTCCGCGCGCCCGTACATCCACGCGATCGAGCTTCCGCTCGACTGGGCCCCCGGCTCGACGCAGGTCTATCTGATCGAGGGGCAGCCCCTCACGCTGATCGACACGGGCGTCTCGACCCCGGCCTCGCGAGCGGCGCTGTCCGCCGCGCTCGATTCCCTCGGCTACGGCCTCGCCGACGTCGAACGGGTCGTCGTCACCCATGCCCACCGCGATCACTTCGGCTTCGTCGAAGGGCTGCGCGAAGCGGGCGCCGACCTGGAGTGCTGCGTGCACGAGGCGGACGCCGAGCGCGTTGAACGCTACGACGAGATCCTGCCGAGGCGCATCGCGGGGATGACCTCGCTCTTCGTGGAGCACGGCGTGCCCGAAGACCTCGCCCATGTGCTCGAGGTGGAGCGAAGGGAGGCATCGCGGAGCGACCTCGCCGAGGCGGTGCCGACACGGGTCGATCGACGCCTGGTCGAAGGCGATCGCATCGCCTGGAAGGATTGGAGCCTTTCCGTGCTCCATGCGCCGGGTCACACGCCGGGGCACATCGTGCTCGAAGACGAGGAGATGGGGCTCCTCTTCTCCGGGGACCAGGTGATGGCGCAGGCGATCCCGTACGCCGAGAACTTCCACCTCGACGGCCCGCCGGAAGTCGCGGACCCGCTGCGGCGAAGGCCTCGGTTCCGGGGACTCGTCGAGATGCGTCGATCCCTTCGTCGCTTGCGACGGCGGCCAGTTCGGATCGTGCTCCCCGGTTTCGGCATGGCGCTTGGGCGAGCCCAGCGTTCGATCCGCGATACGCTGCTCCATTACGAGGTGCGGCTCCAGCGGATCGATCGTGGGCTGCGGAGCCTCGCGGCGATGGGACAGGAAGTGACGGCCTACGAACTCGGGACGGCGCTGTTTCCTGCGGATGAGCCGGCCGGCATGCTCCGCGCGCATCTGTTGCTGCTGATCGGGGCGCTCGACTGTCTGGAGGAAGACGGACTGCTCGTGACGGAACGCCGCGCGGACGGCGTCCTCACCCACCGCCACCGGTAGACGAAGTCACCGCCACCGGCAGACGAAGTCACCGCCTCACCGCTATTCGAATCGCGCGAGAAGGTGCGCCGCCAGCGCGCGCCGCTCCTCTTCGGGCAGGTTGAAAGCCGGCATCGGCGGCGTCGGCGAGAGGAAGAAGCCCGTCAGCGAATCGAGCGTGTGCTTCGTGGCGAGGTTCTCGAGGGGCCTGGCGACGACTCCCGCACTCGCTTGTCCGGCGAGGTGGCAGGTCCCGCAGGCGTTGTCCTCGAAGAGGGCGCCGCCTGCGGCGTCGAGGGCCTCGCGCGTGGAGGCGTCGAGCGCCGCGAGGGGGGCGGACGTCGTCGCCGCAGAGGTCGCCCCGGCGGAACCGGGAAGGGGGGCGGCCGCCGCCGTGGCCGGGCCCTGATGGAGCCGGAAGATCGCGCCCGCGTAGTCGTCGCTCACGTAGATCGAGCCGTCGGGCCCTTCGATCACATCGACCGGTCGACCCCTCACGTCCTCGTCGAGCTCGAAGCCGGTCATGAAGTCGCGCTCTTCGATCTCGCCGTTCTGCCAATGAAGCGAGACCACCTTGTAGCCGTCAAGTCGGGATCGGTTCCACGAGCCATGCAGGGCGACGAGTGCTGCGCCCTGAAGCGCCTCGGGCGTCTCGGGGTGGCGGAGGAACGTGATGCCGAGCGGGGCATTGTGGGCGCGGAACCCGTGGACCGGGGACACGGACATCGCCACCTTGTCGGGATTTGCTTCCCCGAAATCGGGATCGACGTCGCCGAACGCGTTGGCGTAGGGCCAGCCGTAGAACTTGCCGCGCTCGACCTTGTTGAGTTCGCAGGGCGGGTAGTCATCGCCGAGGAGGTCGCGCCCGTTGTCAGTTGCGTAGAGGTCGTCGGTGCCGGGCTGCCAGTCGAAGCCGACCGAGTTGCGGAGGCCTGCTGCATAGATCTCCTCGCCGCTGCCGTCGGGCTCGAAGCGAAGGATCGCGGCGCGGCGCTCGTCCTCTTCCTCGCAGACGTTGCAGCTCGAGCCGACGTGGACGTACATGCCGCCGTCGGGGCCGAAGCGGAGGGTGCGGTTCCAGTGGCCGCCGCCCGCCGGGATGCCCTCGACGACCCGCTCGATCGGGCCGGCGGTTCGGATCGTCGCCGGGCCGTCGTCGGCGATCGGAACGCGGACGATGGCGCCGGTCTCGGCCAGGTAGAGGTAGCCGTCACGAAAATCGAGGCCCTGGGCCCGGTCGAGGCCCTCGAGGAAGACCCGATGGCCATCGGAGCGGCCATCGCCGTCGGCGTCGGGGAGCACGTGGACGACCTTGCCCTGGCGCGGCTGGCTCACGAGGAGGGCGCCACCGGGGCTGAATCGCATGAATCGGGCCGTGAGGATCCCCTCGGCGAAGAGCTCGACGGCATAGCCCTCGGCGGCCTGGTAGCGGCTCTGGACGACCTCCTCGGACGGGGCTTCGATGCCGCGGCCGGTCATGAAAGCCACCACGGGCCCGTTCACCGCTGGAAAGGCGAAGCAGGCTCCGATTCCGAGCAGACTGAGAATCCCGACCGCGACCAACAACTTGCGCATGTTTCCCTCCGGCCACGGGCCCCGTGGCGGCGCGAGAGTACCCTACGGGCAGGGCGCTGCGTGTCCGATGCAGGCGACTCCGGGGCCTGCTTGCCGCGCCTCATTCGGTGCTTTTTCGCCCCTTGGGGCCTTGACGAAAGCCCAATTTTCCCGGATACATAGGCGCTCTTTGCCGGCCCCTCCTGGCCGGAAGCAGGGTACCCAGTCATGCAGAAGATCCGAAGAGGCGACCTCGTCCAGGTCGTGAGCGGCGCCGGCGCGTCCGCAAACCCGCCCGTGCAGGGACGGGTGATCGCCGTCGATCCGCAGAAGGGCCGCGTCCGCGTCGAGGGCGTGCGTCTCCAGAAGCGTCATCTCCGCCCCGGTCGCGCAGGCGCCCGTGAGGGTGGCATCGTCGAGACCGAAGGCTTCATCGATGCGTCGAACGTGATGCTCGTGAACCCGTCCGACAACAAACCCTCCCGCGTTCGCTTCGAAGAGCGGGATGGCAAGAAGGTCCGCGTCTTCGCGCGCGGCGGGGACGTCGTTCCCGAGCCGTAGGGCCGGAACGCGCACCCTGAGCGAGTAAGAGCCAGCAACTAAGGAAGCAGCGACATGGCCAAGAAGGGCAAGCGAGAGCAGATCAAGCTCGAGTCGACCGCGGGCACGGGGCACTTCTATACGACCTCGAAGAACCGGACGAACACGCCGAACAAGCTCGAGTTCAAGAAGTACGATCCGGTCGTCCGGAAGCACGTCATCTACAAAGAGACGAAGCTCAAGTAGGCACCGGCCGCAGCCGATTTTCGGTCGGCCGACGGCCGCGTCGGACTAGCCCGGCCGGGTGGGCTCGCTAAGGTTGCGAGGCCGTCCCGACGGGCGTCGGACAAAGCAGCGCCAGCTACACGCCTTCCCGACGAGAGAAGAAGGCGGATCAGAAGAGAGGGATTCCGAATGGCCTGGGTGATCACCCGAATGTGTCGAGACTGTGTGGACATGGCATGCGTCGAGGTCTGCCCCGTCGACTGCATCGTTCAGCACAAGGACAAGGCCGACGCCGCTGGCTTCGAGAACCAGCTCTTCATCGACCCCGAAGAGTGCATCAACTGCGGCGTCTGCGAGCCGGAGTGCCCCTGGGAAGCGATCTTCGAGGATGAGCAGGTTCCCTCCGTCTTCGATGACGACGTCGCGGCCAATGCGAAGATCGTCGACGAGCGAGACGACTTCGAAGTCCCGGAGCGCGAGGATGTCGACGTCCCGAGCCCGGACCAGATCTCCGCGAACAAGGAGAAGTGGGGCTACGTCGGCTAGGCGAGGCGTCCACTCGAGAGTCGCGGAAGCAGACTCGAAAAGGGCCAGCGCAATGCGCTGGCCCTTTCTCGTTTTGGAGTTGTGAGCGGTGGCGTCGTGGAGCGCGAGCGAGGGACGAACAAGGCGAGTAAGTCACCCTCCTTCGGGCGGGCGGGTGCTCAGCGGTCAGCCGCATCGAACGCGTTGGCCATGATCTCGGGCATGCGCGCGTAGTCCGCTTCAGCGGGGGCGTCGTCGAGTAGACCGGTCCAGCGACGGAGCTGCTCGACCGCCTGATGGACCAGCATCCACTTCCCGCCGACCGGGTGCGCCCCGGCGGCCTTGGCGTCCGCAAGGAGTCGAGTCTCCTCCGGAGCGTACACCGCGTCGAGCACCGTCATTCCTTTCGAGAGCCAGGCGGCATCGATCGGAGATCGGTCCTCGTTCATGCCGACGCTCGTGGTGTTGATGACGAGCTCGGGGGCCAGATCGGGAAAACGCTCGAGCGGCCCGGCTTCCGTCGCACCCAGCTCGTCGACGAGCGACTGGGCACGCTCGATCGTGCGGTTCAGGACGAAGACCGAGCAGCCGCGCTCTCGAAGCCCGTAGATCAGGGCTCGCGCCGTGCCGCCAGCGCCGAGCACCACGGCGCGTCGACCGTCGACCGGTCCGGCCCTTTCGAGGGCACGGAGCGCGCCGATCCAGTCGGTGTTGGTCCCGATCCAGCGGTTGCCCTCGAGAGTCACGGTGTTGATCGCGCCGATCGCACGGCCGACGGGCTCGAGTTCATCGACGAAATTCATCATCGATTCCTTGTGGGGAATCGAGACGGCGAACTGACGGACCCCTTCGGCGCGAAGCCGTGCCACGGCGTCGGGAAGATCGGCCGGGGGCACGTCGAAGGCGCGGTAGTCCGCGTCGAGTCCGAGTGCGGCATAGGCGGCCGTGTGCATCGCGGGGGATCGCGTGTGGCCGGCCGGGTGGAGGACGATCCCGCACCGCATCGAAGCGGTCATGCCCGTCTTCCCTCGATCAAGCCTGAACCCTGTCCCAGGCTGCCTTCAGGTCCTCCCAGACCGCGCGGCGATTCTCTGGCGTGTACTGTCGGAGGACGTAGGCCGGGTGGAGCGTCGGCATCAGCGGGATCCCTCGGTAGTCCTGCCACGTGCCGCGCAGGCGCGTGATCGCGATCTCGCGGTCGAGAAGGAGGCTCGCGGCGGGTTTGCCCAGCGTGACGATCACCTTCGGCTGGATCGCTTCGATCTGACCATCGAGGAAGGGGCGGCAGGCGGCCACCTCCGGCGGGAGGGGCGTGCGGTTCCGGGGAGGGCGGCACTTCACGATGTTGCAGATGTAGACCTCGCTCCGCGGGATCCCGATCCCCTTCTCGATCATCTGGGTGAGGAGTTCGCCGGCGCGGCCGACGAAGGGGAGGCCGCGCGTGTCTTCCTCTGCGCCGGGGCCTTCTCCGATGAAGAGCAGGTCGGCGCTCGGGTTCCCGTTCCCGAACACGATCTTCGAGCGCCCCTCGCAGAGGCCGCATCGCTGGCAGTCGCCGAGATGGGCTTCGACTTCCGCGAGTTCGGGTCGGCGCCCGGCCCAGGGCACCGGCCCGCCGATCGTCGCAGCGGGCGTGATCGCGGCCGTCGGAGGCGATTTCGCCACTTTCGTCGGACGAGTCGGCGCCGGCGTCGCTGCTGGCACGGGCGGGGCCGAAGATCGGGCCTCGGCGGCGGGCAGGTCCGGGAGGCGCTCGAACGCGACGACGTCCTCTTCGGCGAGCTCGCGAACGAGTGCCGCCGCGGAGGCGGCGAGATCGCGCACCTCCGCGAGGATGTCGGATGTCTCCGGCGCGTCCCCGGCCATCCGCTAGCCGCGCTCGTCCGAAGCCGGGGGGGCGGCCGCATCGACGTGATCGAAGGCGTGTCGGAGAAGGATCCGGTCGTGGGTCGCGAGGTCGCCTTCGACGAAGCGTTCGTCCGCCGGCAAGTGGAAGGCGGACAGGCCGGCCTTCGTCGCGGCCGACTCGATCGTGCCGTGACGCTGCGCCTCGATGCGCTCCTCGACCTTGAACTTGAAGCCCGGGTCGTTTTCGTCGTCGTGGCAGGTCCCGCAGACCTTGAGGATCACGCAGGAGTCGCACTTGTCTCCGAGGGAGAGGATCGTGCCGACGCGCTTGGCGTTCTCGCTGATGTGGTCGCCGCCAGGGCCATGGCAGGACTCGCAGCCGACCCGCGCAAGGTCCCGTTGGTCGGCGTGAGGAACGTCGGGCACGAAGCCTCCCGTCTTGCCATAGGCCGTCGTGTGGCAGGCGAGGCAGTCGGGGCTCCCCGCCGAGTCCTGGCCTTCGAGGGTCGCGACGGCATGGTCGTGGGGACTCTGTTCCCACGTCGCGAACTCGGCTTCGTGGCAGCTCTGGCAGGCGTTGCTGCCGACATAGTCGGCGGTGGTCGGGAGGAGGTCCCGGGCGGGGCCGCCTTCGAGGAGTTCGGCGCGTTCGGCGTTCGAGAGCGACGCGATCCGGTCGTGGGACACGCGGGGGTGGAAGGTCTCGAACTCGAAGCCCAGCGAGTGCGTCTCGTTGTGGCAGGTTCCGCAGACCTGCGCGTAGTCCCGCGTGCCCTCGTTCATGGGAACGAAGTTCGGTGAGAGGTGAGGACCGCCGCGCCCGTGGCAGGACTCGCAGCCGACGTTTTCGAGATGGGCGGGGCGTCGGTAGAAGTCGTAGCCGCCGGGCTCTTCGTAGCCGATCACATGGCAGCCGACGCAATCCTTGCGGCGATCCGCCTCGTGGGTGACGAGGGTGTCGAAGGCCGTGGCATGGGAGGTGAACTGCCAGGTCGCATACTCCTGCTCGTGGCAGGTTCCGCAGACGTTGTTGCCGCTGAAGCCCTTCGGGTCGAGGATCATGGGCACGCGTGTGCTACTGGCGCGCGCAACCTGCATGCGAAGCATCGCGCCATCGCGCTTCTCGTTCCAACCCTGGCTGCGATGGCGGATGCGACCTTCGGCATCGACGACGTTCACGACGGGCACACCGCCGGTGACGCCCCAGGCGTCCGCAGCCGCCCCGTTCGGATCGACGTAGGGCGTGAAGAAGTCGAGCCCGAGGTCGGCCATCGATCTGCGGATCGCCGTCGGCGCGTTCTGCACCGAGATCGCGACGAGAGCCGGTCGCTGCGCTTGAGGCATGCCCTCCAGGATGCCTTTGATCGACTCGAGGGCCTTGTGGCAATGAGGGCAGGTGTGGAGGAAGAAGATGACGATGGCCGCCTTCCCGCGGAGCGCCTCCGTCTCGATCTTGGTCCCGTCGTCGAGGTTGGTGGCGCCGAGAGGCGGTGCCTCGGGCCACGCGTAGAGTTCGCCGCCGATCGTCTCGTCGAGGGACACGCGCATCGAATCCGCGAGCAGCTCCTTCGTCGAGGCCTCGGCGTCCTGCGGCGCGGGGAAGTGGGACAGGCCGAAAGTGACGTAGCCGTCGGCGTCGACGCCGAGGACCGCGAGCGGGACCTGGAGCCGGAGCTTGCGGGCGATCGCGCCGCTGCTGTCGTCGATCACCGGGAAGCCGAGCTGGTTGGATCGCCGGAAGGTCGCGATCGCTGCGGTGCTGTCGCCGCGGCCGACCCCGACGATCTTGAAGTTGTTGTCGGCGGCCTTCTCTTGGAGGGCCTGGACCGCTCGGGCGACCGGTGCGCTCTTTGGATCGCTTGGATCGAAAAAGAAGAGGACGACGCGGTCACCGAGCATCGACTTCATCGAGAGGCTCGTCCCGGCGAGGGTCCGACCGTTGAAGTTCGGCACCGGACGCTCGTTCGAGTGGCGCGGCGCCTTCTCGGCCTTCTTCCTCTTCGTCACGACTTTGCTGGAGGCCGCCACCTCGACGTTCGCCGTCGCCGGGGGCGTGTCTGATGCGTGCGCGAGGGCGTGCGGCGTCTCGCCAGCGGGTTGCACGGCCGCGGCGGGCGTGGCCGTCGCTTCGCTCGATTCATCCCCGGAGCAGGCAGAGAGGAAGAGGCTGCCGACCAGGGCGCAGAGCAGGAGGGTGGATCGGGCGACCCGCGTAACGCGCCCGCGAACCAGTGACTTTCGCATGGCTGGCAGGGTAGCAGCCCGGGGTGGTGAAGCGTCCTTTCGGAGCACCCCCACGCTTCGGCTAATCTCGGTTCCCGGCTTTCTGCCTGCCCTTGAGCTCGGCGACCACGCGCTTGAACCCGTCGTTGGCCGGCTCGAAGGTCAGCGCCATCTGCAGATTCTGGATGGCCCCGGAAAAGTTCCCGGCCTTCATGTCGGATTCGGCCTTCGCGTGGAATTGCCGACCCTGGGTGGTCGCGCCGCGGCACTCCGACTTCCGTGCCTCGACGTGGGCGTTCCTCGCCTCGGCGATTTGGATCCGCAGGGTCGAGGCACCGTCGTTCTCACCCCGCTTGGCGTC
Source organism: Deltaproteobacteria bacterium (assembly GCA_002709835.1). GTDB lineage: Bacteria > Myxococcota_A > UBA9160 > UBA9160 > UBA4427 > UBA4427. Next base: position 10,704 of record PAQX01000097.1, on the reverse strand, counting down.
GTAGGCCTTGCGGCGGCGTGTATCCCGCAGCACGCAGTACGCCTCGGTGATGCGCTTGGAGATCCGGCCGCAATGTTCCCGGAGGTCGTCCGGGAGCGTTCGGTTCGCGTCCGGGTGGAAGCTGCGGCAGCTCGAGTGGTACGCCTTCCGGATGTCGGCGGAGTTCGCCTGCGGAGCGACGTTGAGGAGCTGATAGTAATCCAGCTCGTCCATGATCCGGGCAAGGGCTTCGATCTCGAGGGGGTCGATCGCGGTGCTCATTCGGGGAGGCGTCTCTCTAATGCGCAGGGGGAGCGGGAAGGAGCAGGGCAGGGCCTACTTTTCGTCTTCCGTCAGGTCGAGGTCGGTGCCGGATAGGTTCGTGACCGAGGTTTCGAAGAAGCCCTCGCTGGCGTCGGCGCCGGCGGGCACGTCGAGCGTGATGTCCTGGTCCAGGAAGTCGTCGCCGGCCTCCTGAGTCAGCTGCCTCAACTCTTCGTCGTCGACCAGGTCGAACTCGGCGTCTTCGACGTCGAGGCCATCGAGGTCGAGCTCCTCCTCGCGTCCCGTCGACAGGTCTTCGTTGCCGTCACCGAAGGGAGAGTCCGCATCGACTGCGACCTTCGCAGTCGCGGCGCTGGGCTCTTCGCCGGCAACGGCGATCGGCTGGATCTGTTCGCCAGCGGCCTTCTCTGCGGCGACGCCGGTCGCGACGCGACCGGCGAGGTCCCGCTCGATGATCTTCTCGATCTCCTGCTCGGCGAGGCCGGAGGACAGGGCGATCCGAGTCGAGGCGGCTTCGCCGGTCCGCTGGTCGGCGGCGGCCACGTTCACGAGGCCATCGGCGTCGATTTCGAAGGTCACGTCGATCCTGACGTCTGAACGAAGGCCTTTCTCGAAGCCCGAGAACTCGAACTGGCCGAGGAGCGTGTTGTCCTCCGCCTGGCGGTGGTCGCCCTGGTAGACCCGGATCTGCACCGACTCCTGATGGTCCTGAAAGGTAGTGAAGGTGCGTGTCTGCTCGATCGGGACCGGTGTATTCCGCTCGATCACCGGCTCGGCGAGTCCGCCCGCGACGCCGATTCGCAGATCGAGGGGCGTCACGTCGAGGAGCATCGAGTCCTGCGCTTCGCCGACGAGCGAGGCCGCGTGGATCGCAGCGCCCATCGAGACGACCTCGTCGGGATCGACGTCGACCCGAGGCTCCTGCTGGAAGTAGTGGGCGACCGCCTCGCGGATGATCGGGAGACGCGTCGGGCCGCCGACGAGGATCACGCCGTCGAGGTCGCGCACCGTCAGGTCGGACTGCTGGAGCGCTTCGTCACAGACCTTGAAGGTCCGCATCACGAGGTCCTGGGTCAACTGCGCGAACTCGGCGCGGGTGATCGTGCGTTCGAGGCCCAAGGCCTCTCCCGCGTCGTTCTTCATCACATCATCGATCGCGACCCGGGTCTCTTCGTCGACGGACAGCGCCTTCTTGGCGTTCTCTGCTGCGAGCTTCAGCTTCTCGTACGCGTAGGGATCGTTGCGCGGGTTGATTCCGAACCGGCCGACGAATTCGTCCGCAAGCAGATCCACGATCCGGTCGTCGAAGTCGTCGCCGCCGAGGAAGGTGTCACCGCAGGTCGAGAGGACTTCGAAGATGTCCTTGCCGATCTCGAGGACGGAGATGTCGAAGGTGCCGCCGCCGAGGTCGTAGACCGCGACGCGCTGGTTGAGGCCCATGCCGAAGCCGTAGGCGAGGGCGGCCGCGGTCGGCTCGTTGAGGATGCGCAGCACTTCGAGCCCGGCGATGCGGCCGGCATCCTTCGTGGCCTGGCGCTGGTTGTCGTTGAAGTAGGCGGGGACGGTGATCACGGCCTTGGTCACAGATTCGCCGGCGTGGCGCTCGGCGATCTGCTTCATCTCGCGGAGGACCATCGCGGAGATCTCGGGGAGCGAGAACTCCTCCTCGCGGACCTCGATGCGCACGCCGTGGTTCGCCGCCTCGACGACCTCGTAGGCGTAGACGGCCTGCGCCTTCTTCACTTCCTCGGAGAAGTGGTAGCGGCCGATCAGGCGCTTGGCGGAGCTCACGGTCTGGGCCGGGGCGTGAATCCCCTTGGCTTTGGCCGAGTTGCCGACCTCGACGCTCCCGTCGTCGTGGAAGTGCACGACCGAAGCGGAGGTTCGCTCCCCGTACGCGTTGTCGAGGACTTTGACCTGCCCATCCTGCATCATCGAAACGCAGGTGTTGCTCGTCCCCAGATCGATTCCAACGGCGATCTCCGCCATCTCGGCTCCTCTCGCATCGGGCGGGGGGCGCGGCCAGGCCGGCTGCAGCCCCCTCGCGGCGCACGGGTCGCCGGATCACGCACCCTTCGGGGGCGACGCGGCGCTCGGTGCTGCCCTCGGCGTATCGGTCGGCGGGAGCCCTGACTGAACGGGACATCGCGGCCCCCGCGTCGCGTCTCGATGGACCTGTGGCGCTTTCAGGATGGTTCCCGACCCGGCCTCTGCTAAATGTGGCGTCGTCCACGCGGGGACCGCCCGCGGGCCTCCGCCGGTGCCGCGAAATCCCCGTCCCGCGGCCAGCTGGTCGCCATCCGAACAGGAGCCGAGCCCGATGTCCGGTCATTCCAAGTGGTCCACGATCAAGCGCAAGAAGGGCGCCCTCGACGCGAAGCGAGGGAAGATCTTCACGAAGCTGATCCGTGAGCTGCAGACCGCCGCTCGGATCGGGGGCGGCGAGATCGACTCCAACCCGCGTCTGCGCCTGATCGTCGACAAGGCGAAGCAGGCGAACATGCCCAAGGACAACATCGAGCGGGCGATCGCGAAAGGCGTCGGCGGCACCGACGGCGAGTCGTTCGAGGAGATGGTCTACGAAGGCTACGGACCGGGCGGGACCGCGATCCTGATCGAGGCGCTGTCGGACAACAAGAACCGCACCGTCGGCGACGTGCGGCACGCGCTGTCGAAGAATGGTGGGAACCTCGGAGAATCCGGCTGTGTCGCCTATCTCTTCGAGAAGAAGGGCATGATCGCCTTCGACACCGAGGGCATCGACGGGGACGCCGTCCTGGAAGCGGCCCTCGAGGCGGGCGCGGACGATGTCGTGGAAGGCGAGGCGAACATCGACGTCGTGACCTCGCCCAACGATTTCCACTCCGTGAAGGAAGCTCTCGAGGCGGCCGGGTTCACGCCGGCGTCGGCCGAGCTCACGATGGAGCCCTCGACGACAGTCCAACTCGCGGGCAAGGAGGCCGAGCAGATGCTGCGCCTGGCCGATGCCCTCGAGGATCTCGACGACGTTCAGAATTTCTACGCGAACTTCGACATCTCCGAAGAGGAGTTGGAGAGCTTCGCCGGCTAGCGCGCGGCAGCGCGTGCAAAGCGCGGCCCGAGGCCGCGACCGAGGTGCGACATGCGGATCCTGGGGGTGGATCCCGGTTCGAACGCGACGGGCATCGGCCTGATCGAGCGGCAGGGGTCGCGCGTCACCCACGTGTACCACGCGGTGATCCGTCCGCCTTCGGGAGCGGACCTCGCCGTTCGCCTCGATCATCTCCATCGCGAACTCGGGCAGGCGGTCGCCGAGTTCGCGCCGGAGGTCGCCGTGGTCGAGCGGGTCTTCCTCGCTTCGAACCCGCGCTCGGCCCTCGTGCTCGGACAAGCGCGCGGTGCGCTGCTCGCCTGCCTCGGGGCGGCGGGTGTCCGGGTCGCCGAGATCGCGGCGCGTGAAGCGAAGAAGGCGATCACCGGGGCGGGGGGCGCAGACAAGGATCAGATGCAGCAGATGGTCAAGCGCCTGCTCTCCCTGCCGAAGGCGCCGCCGACGGACGCGGCGGACGCGCTGGCACTGGCGCTCGCCCACGCCCAGGCCGGCGCCCTGGCCGATCTCCCGATCCGCGGCCGCCGCCGGAATCACCGCCGCGCGATGACGGAGGCGCTCGCGCGGCGCACGGCAGGGACGTCCTAATGATTGCCTGGCTCGAAGGCAACCTCCGCGAGAAAGCGCCGACGCGCATCGTTCTCGACGTGCGCGGTGTGGGCTACGAACTCCTCGTCCCGCTCTCGACGTTCGAGACCCTGCCGGATCTCGGAAAGACGGTCTCGCTCCTGGTCCACACCGCCGTCCGAGAAGACGCCATCACCCTCTACGGATTCTCGTCCTCTCTCGAGAAAGAGCTCTTCCACCTCCTGCTGAAGGCGAATCGCGTCGGCCCGAAGTTGGCTCAGTCGATCTTGTCCGGGATGGAGCCCCATCGCCTGTTGCGGTTGCTTCGTGACGCGGATGCCAAGGGGTTGAAGAAGGCGCCGGGGGTCGGCCCGAAGCTCGCGGAGCGGATCGCCGTCGAGCTCCGGGACGAAGCGGAGAAGCTCGCGGGCCGACTCGGTTGGGATAGCCCGACGGGCCAGCCAACGGTCTTCGATGAGGTCGCGCCGGACGAGGAACTCTTGTCTGCGCTGGTGAACCTCGGCTATCCCCGGAATCAGGCCGAGCGGGTCGTCGAATCGGCGCTCGCCGAAGCCGAGCCAGGGGCCTCGCTCGAGGAGCTGATCCGGATCGCGCTGCGGCGCCTCGCCCCGTGACCGGCGCGCGGGCCCAGGAGGGGATGGTGTGGAACGAGGAGAACTGAGCCTGTCGCAGCAGCCCGAAGAAGGCGGCGCGGAGGAATCACTCCGTCCCCAGAATCTCCAGGAGATGATCGGGCAGCCGCGGCTGCGCGAGAACCTCTCGGTCTTCGTCCGCGCGGCGCGCGAGCGCGGAGAGCCGCTGGATCACGTGCTTTTCCACGGCCCGCCGGGGCTCGGCAAGACCTCGCTCGCCCGGATCGTCGCCGCCGAGCTCGAAGCCCAGTTCCGCGCGACGAGCGGTCCTGCCATCGAGCGCCCCGGCGATCTCGCGGCGCTGCTCTCGAACATCGAGAACGGCGACGTCCTCTTTATCGACGAGATCCACCGGCTCTCGCCTTCGGTCGAGGAGATCCTCTATCCCGCGATGGAGGATTTCCAGCTCGACCTGCTGATCGGGGAGGGGCCCACCGCGCGCTCGATCCGCCTCGACTTGCCGCGCTTCACGCTGGTCGGCGCGACGACGCGGGCCGGCCTGCTGACGTCGCCGCTGCGGGACCGTTTCGGCTGGTCCGCGCGCCTCGAGTACTACCCGGTCGACGACCTCGAGCAGATCGTTCGCCGCTCCGGTGGACTTCTCGGGGTCGACGTCGAAGGCAAGGCAGCCCACGAGGTGGCCCGCCGCTCTCGAGGCACCCCGCGGATCGCGAACCGGCTGCTGCGGCGGGTGCGCGATTTCGCCGCCGTGCGCGACGGGGATTCGGACCGCGTCGTCCTCGATACGGCCCGCTTTGCCCTCGACCGCCTCGACGTCGACGAGGCGGGCTTCGATGGGCTCGATCGGATCTTCCTCACGACGCTCGTGGAGAAGTTCGCTGGAGGGCCGGTCGGACTGGACACCTTGGCCGCCGCCGTCGGCGAGGACAAGGGGACCCTCGAGGACGTGGTCGAGCCCTACCTGATCCATTGCGGCTACCTCGCTCGGACGCCGCGCGGGCGCGTCGCGACCGAGCGTGCCTTCGCGCACCTGGGTGTGCCGCACACGCCGAGCTAGTCCTCCGATTTCAGGGCGCGGAGGCGACGCTCGCTCGGGTGCCGGGGAGATGTCCGAGGTTCTCGAGCACGAGCAGCGGAGCGTCCGGTGCCCGGTTCGTGAACGTGACGATCTCGTCCAGGCCGTCTCCGTCGAGATCCGCCGCCAGGCTCTCGCCGCTCGAGAGCGGAATTGGTTGCGAGGAAACGGTCGAACCAAAGACCGGGACGCCCTCCACGATGTGGCCGAGCCGGAAGGTGATCGCGTCTTCGCCATCCGCCAGGTAGAAGTCTCTTACCCCGTCGCCGTTCCAATCGCCCAGTTTCGGGATCACGCCGGCAATGGCGCCTTCGGCAAAGTCGATCTTGAAGGCGAAGTCGTCCTCGAAGCGCACCCGGAGGCCGCCCGCGGCTGACGGATCGAGGCGCAACACGCGGATCTTCGTGGTCGTGCTGCGCGTGAGCAGGAATCGGACGAGTTGGAGGACGCCGAACTCGATGCTCGCCTCGAGGATCTCGACCTGTCCATCGCCGTCGACGTCGACGAAAGTGAAGGTCGAGAAGGCTTCCTCGACGAGGCGTTCGGCCGCCGGCGCGCCGCTCACGTCGGCCCCGTCTGCCAGGTTGAGGAAGATCCGGGTGAGGGATTGGCCGTCGGAGAGACCGCCCGAGATCGTGCTGAGCATCAGGTCGCCGAGGGTGTCCCCATCGAGGTCGCGAGCAAAGTAGTTGGTCGCGGTCGCCTGGGACTCGCGCTCCGTTTCTTCACCGAAGGGCTGGAACGAGATTTTGCGGCTGGGCTGTGAGGGCAGGCCCTCGGGGCCAGCGTGGTAGACGTAGATCTCGAAGCGACCCAGTGCGAAGAGATCGAGTCGCCCATCGCCGTTGTCGTCCGCGCGTTCGAGAGAGGGCCAAGACACCTGCTGGACCATCCACCGCCACTCGACCTCCGGGAGGTCCGGCATCCACGTTCGGTAGGTGGCATGGACCGGCATCGGCAACGAGCGGGCCTCGCCGCTCGTGAGGTCGACGAGCCAGCCGCCGTGCAGTGCGGGCACGAGCGCGGAAGGCGGTCCGAGATCGTGCCAGTCGTCGAGGATCGGAATGCGGGACACGTCCCAGGGACGCGGGGGAAGGGCGATGCCGCCCGGGACCGGAATGACGCGGGGCGCGGGGTCGCCGAGCAGGGATTCGATCCTCAATCCGTCCGCGGAAGCGAGAATCAGCTGCGGGCCGCTCCGTCCCGGGGTCATCCCTACGTCGACCACGCCCGTCTCCGTCGGCAGCGCGCGATCGACGATCCTGAGATCGCCCGGGACGAGCGCGGCGCTGCAGGGCATGAACGTGAGCCGCTTCTCGAGGGCGGGCGGGGCACCGACGCTCGGCAGCACCAGCAGATCCTGATCAGCATGAGCGCAAGCCGCTCGGCGGAAGGTCCAGACCTGGTGGATGAGCCCTCGAATCTCATGGGACCGGAGCGCGAACCGCTATCAGTCGGCGCGCGAGATCCTGACCGAGGTTCGGGCCTCGCTCCAGAACGCCACCGCCGTCGGACTCGATAGGACCAACGAGTAGCCGGCCCGCGCTACCCTTCCGTTCGAGCGATCGCGCGCGCGACGTCGATCGGGAAAGGGAGCCCATGTCGCAGGCGACGATCGCCGCACCGGTCGAGGTCTCCGGTGCGGGACTCCATTCGGGAGCGCCCGCGACCGTCCGGCTCGAGCCTGCGTTCGGGAGCGGCCGCACGATCCGGTGCTCTGACGGGTCGTTCTTCCCCGCCCACGTGCGCGCGGTGCGCGACGATGCGCGAGCGACGCGCCTCGGGGGGGGCGACGGCGAGGGAGCCGATGTCTCGACCGTCGAGCATCTGCTGGCGACCCTCTCGGCCTTCGGAATCGATCACGTCGGCATCCGAGTCGAAGGCGGCGAGGTGCCGGCCCTCGACGGAAGCGCCGCGGCCTTCGTCGAGCTGCTTCGGGGGGCGGGTCGCGTGCCGACGGAGACCGAGCAACACGGGCACCGCCCCATCGAGCTGAAAGAGACGGTCGAGGTTCGCGAGGGGGACCGATTCGTTCGAGCCGAGCCCGCGAGCGCGTTCGGCCTCCGGTACGACATCGACTTCGAACATCCCGCGGTCGGCCGGCAGTCGATCACGTTCGAGCGCCTGACGCCGGAGATCTTCGCGGACGAGATCGCCCCGGCACGAACCTTCGGCTTCCTCGACGAACTCGACGCGCTTCGGCGAGCGGGACTCGCGGGGGGGGCCGGGCTCGACAACACCCTCGTGTTCGACGAAGCCGGCACGGTGAACGAAGGGCCTCTTCGCTTCCCCGACGAGTGTGTCCGCCACAAGGTGATCGATCTGATCGGGGACCTGGCGCTCCTCGACGCGCCGCTCCAGGCGTTCGTGACGGCAAACAAGGCGGGGCACCGACTCCACCATGCGCTGGTGCGAGAGATCGATTCGAGGCGGCGCTAGGGCACCCGAGCCATTGCTGAGGCGGCTCTAGCCCGCGTAGTCCTCACGGTCATGCGACGATGCTTCCGCATGTTCATCGGCGTGCGACGGGGCATGGCCTTGCCTTTCCCGGGCGGTCGACCCTGCGCATCCCGCTCGTCGCAGGGGCGCCGGCGCCGTAGCCGGGTTCGTCCGCGATCGACGGCGCTTCGATGCGCGCGCGATAGAGTCCGGCGAGCACATCCTCCGCGCCCTCGAGAATCGGCTGGGCCCCGAGCGCGTCGAAGGCTCGTCGATCGCCGGGGGGCACGAGAAGATCGACCGCTGCGCGTCGAGTTCGTGGGCCAACGTTGCCTCGGGTACGACGGGTCGGGGGTTCTCCAGAGGCTCATCGGCGTCTCGGGGTGGGGCTAGATGACGGAATGCACCTGAAGAATCAGAGGGATCCGATCCCGAGGCGCGGAAGGGGGAGCGGTTGGAGGAAGTCGAGTCGGAAGGAATGAAGCGCGGGGAGGAGGACTCGCTCGTAGAGCGGATCGCCGGGCTGGTCGGTCGGGCGATGGCTCACCCCTGGAGCGGGGCGCAGGTCGCCGATGCGCTGGCTTCGCCCCGGGCGTGCCTCATGTGCCAGGAGGACGACGCGGGCGCGTTGCTCGGCTTCGTACTTGGGCGCCGCGTGGACCAGGACGTGGTCGAGATCGACCTCGTCGCAGTGGACCCCGCGCGCCGGCGTGAGGGGGTCGGGCGCGCTGTGCTCGAGGAGCTGATCGCGGTCGAGCGGGACGGCGGCGTGGTGGAGTTCCGCCTTGAGCTCGCGTCGCTCAACGCGGCGGCGCTCGCGTTGTATACGGCGGTCGGTTTCGTGGTCGTCGGTCGGCGGGCACGCTATTACCCCGACGGCGACGATGCCCTGTTGCTCACCTGGACCGCGGAGGACGCGGCGGGGGGCGCAGGCGAGAGCGAGCGGGGTGGGGATTGAGCGCGAACCGGCAGAAACTGGCCAGCGTTCCCGCGGCTCATCCGCCGATTCGAGGCCGCGGAACCGTCGTCTCGAACGTCGTGGATGGAAACGGGCGGAAGCTCTGCTTGCGCGTCGCAGGCTGGCCCGGCGCCTCGCCGGGGCAGTTCGTGATGGTCGGCGCGGGGCCGGAGACGAGCGTGCCGCGGCGGGATCCGCTGCTCCCGCGACCCATGGCGGTCTATCGCGAGTTCGGGGAGACGGCGCCCGGGATCCGCGAGGTCGAACTCCTATATCGCGTCGTTGGACGCGGCACGACGCTGCTCTCCGAAGCGGAGGAGGGGGACACGGTCTCGATCGTGGGACCGCTCGGAGAGGGGTTCCCGATCGACCGCGGAGAGGGGCCGGCGCTGCTGGCGGGCGGGGGGACTGGAATCGCCTCGCTCTTCGAACTCGCGCGTGGCCTCGCGGCGACCGGACGCGAGACCGTCGTGCTGCTCGGTGCGCGGGGCGAGAAGGACCTGATTGGACGTGCGGATTTCGAGGCCCTCGCGAGTGAGGGCGTCGAGTTGGTCTGCGCGACGGAGGACGGCAGCTTCGGGGTGAAGGGCTTCGTGACGGTGCCTCTCCGCGAGCGGCTGGCGAAGTTGGGAACGAGCGCGACGGTCTTCGCGGTCGGTCCGACGCCGATGATGCGAGCCTGCGCCGACCTCGCGGCGGAGGCGGGGGCTGGTTGCCTGGTCTCGCTGGAGAATCCGATGGCCTGCGGATTCGGGGTCTGTCTCGGCTGCGCCGCACCCCGCGCAGAAGGTGGTTTCTCCCTGGTCTGCAAGGCCGGTCCGGTATTCGAGGCGACCGAGATCGCGTGGGAGGGGCTGCCGTGAGCGCCGCGAGGGTGGACGAGAGGGTCGAACTCGCTGGGATCCCCCTGCGCAACGCCGTCCTGACCGCGAGCGGAACCTTCGGCTACGGCACGGAGTTCGCGCCCTTCCTCGACCTCGAGAAGATCGGGGGCTTCGTCGCGAAGAGCCTGACCCTCGAGCCCCGCTTCGGGAACGCGCCGCCGCGGATCGGTGAGACGCCGAGCGGGATGCTCAACGCGATCTCGATCGAGAACGTCGGCGTGAAGGCCTTCCTGGAAGAGAAGCTTCCGGCATTGCCTACGGGCGTCGTCGTGATCGCGAGCGCTTTCGGCACGGCGCCGGAGCAGTACGCGGAGCTGGCCTCGCAGGTCTCGCCCCATCCGCGGATCTCCGGGATCGAGATCAACGCCTCCTGTCCCCACGTGAAGGCCGGGGGCATCGAGTTCGGTCAGGATCCGAGCCTCCTCGGCGAGCTCGTGCGGACGGTGCGCGGGGCGACCGAGGGGCCGCTGCTGGTGAAGCTCTCGCCGAACGTCACCCGGATCGCGGACATGGCGAAGGTCTGCGAGGACGAGGGCGCAGATGGGATCTCGCTGATCAACGCCGTCCAGGCGATGGAGATCGACGTGGCGACCCGTCGCCCGATCCTTTCGAACGTACTCGGTGGATTGAGCGGTCCCGCGATCCGACCGATCGCGCTGCGGATGGTCTACCAGGCGGCCCAGGCGGTGAAGATCCCGATCTGCGGAGTGGGCGGGATCACGAGCGCCGAAGACGCGGTCAAGTTCCTGCTCTGCGGCGCCTCGGCCGTTCAGGTTGGGACGTTCAACTACCTCGACCCCGGCGCCGCCGAGCGG
>PAQX01000096.1 GCA_002709835.1 Deltaproteobacteria bacterium | reverse complement strand
TCGTTCGCGGCGAGCTCTTCCGTCCACTCGTCGCGAGTCTTCGTCTTGAACGCAGCCTTGAACGCGGCGCGGATCTCGCCCTGCTTCGCGTCGTTGTACTGGTCGCCGCCATACTCGGGATGGCCGAGGCGCTCGCAGAGGTTCCGGTAGAAATGGGGCTCGATCGCGCCGACGGAGACCCAACCTCCGTCGCTCGCTTCGTAGGTGTCGTAGAAGGCGTAGCGACCGGTGAGCAGGACCTGCCGCGGTCCCGCCTCCTCGCCGGTCGCCAGGTACTGGTCGAGGGAGAGCGCCATCAGCGAAAGGATCCCCTCGGCCGCGGACACGTCGAGGAACGTACCCTGCCCCGTCGTGGCCTTCTTAACGAGCGCGCCCATGATCGAGAGCACCGCGTGCATGCCCCCGCCGGCGCTGTCGGCGACGGTCGCCCCCGGAATCGGCGGGCCACCGTCCTCACGGGGCTCGGTGCAGGCAAGGAAGCCGGACATCGCCAGATAGTTGATGTCGTGGCCCGCCCAGGTCGAAGCGGGGCCGTCCTGCCCGTAGCCCGAGGTCGAGCAGTAGACGAGACCGGGATTTCGAGCGCGCATCGCCTCCCAACCGACCCCGAGCCGATCGACGACGCCCGGCCGGTAGGACTCGATCACGACGTCCGCCTTCTCGGCGAGCTTGAGCAAGGCCTCGACGCCTGCGGCGCTCTTCAGGTCGAGACGCATCTTCTCGAAGCCCCGGCCCGCGCCATAGGTGTGATAGACGGGCTTCGTCTGAAGCGCGCCCTTCTTCGAGACCGGCGCGATCATGACGACCCGCGCGCCATAGTCGGCGAGCATGCGACCCGCGCGGGCGGCCGGACCGACGGCGCCGAGATTGAGGACGGTGATTCCGTCGAGCAGGTGCGTCTGGGGGGCCAAGCACTCTACTCCGGCGCTAGAAGTTCTTCGGCAGGCCGAGACCACGGCCAGCGATGATGTTCTTCTGGACCTCGCTCGTTCCGCCGCCGATCGTGTCGACGACCGTGTATCGGTAGGAGCGCTCGTAGCGACCACCGGCCGGCGCCTCGGGCTGGCCCGGCTTCAGCTGCGCATCGGGCCCCATGAGGTCGAGGGCGGCGTTCGCGATCCGCTGACCGACCTGCGACTGCCACATCTTGTACATCGCGGCCTCGACGGTCGGAACGCGATCCTTCAGCGCTTCGCTGATGACCTTGCGCTGGAGCTTTCGGGCGATCTCCAGGTCGGCGCGGAGCTTCGCGATCGTCTGCCGTACGACCGGGTCCCGGGACAGCGGCTCCCCGTCGAGCGTCTCGGTCCGCACGTACTCGATCAGCCCCTTGAGCTTCATCTCGATCGGTCCGACCGGAAGCATCGCGAACCGCTCGAGGTCCAGGGCCTCACAGATATAGGTCCACCCCTTGCCCACCTGACCCACGACGTGACTGTCCGGCACGAAGACGTCGTTGAAGAAGACCTCATTCGTCCGCTCGTCGCCGATCGTGTAGGTCGGGTGGATCTCGAAGCCTTCGTGGTTCATCGGGATAAGGAAGAGCGTGATGCCCTTGTGCTTGTGGTCGCCGGTCCGCGCGCCGACCCAGTACCAGTCGGCAAAATGCGCGCTCGTGGTCCAGATCTTGTGGCCATTCAGGACCCATCCACCCCGCTCGGCGTCGTGCTCGGCCTTCAGCTGCATCGACGCAGCGTCCGAACCGGCCTGCGGCTCCGAGTAACCGATCGCGAACTCGATCTCGCCGCGGATGATGCGGGGAAGGAAGTAGGTCTTCAGCTCATCGTTGCCGTGGCGGATGATCGTCTTGCCGACGATGCCGACGCCCTTACCCGGCTGCGGGCAGCCGTATCGGGAGAGCGCCTCGGTGAGCAGAAAATCGTAGATGCCCGACCGTTCCTGCCCGTCGTACTCCTTCGGCCAGGACATGCCGAGCCACCCCTGTTCGGCGAGCTTCGCCATGAAAGCACGCTTCGCCGGCGTCTCGACGGTCTGGGAAAGGTGCTCCGGGTTGGCGTCCATCACCTCGTCGGAGTGGTTCGCCTCGAGAAAGGTCACGACCTCCTTCTCGAAGGTCAGCTCGTCATCGGACAGGTCGAAATCCATGGGTCACCTCGGTTGGGTTCGGCAGTTGAGCCGACGGGCTTCGGACGCCGTGCCCGGAATACGATACGCCGCGTATCGGTATTCGTCCAGCCCCCGAATCCATATGCAGAACGTGGACTTGCGGCGATCCCGCTATGCTCGCGCGATGCGCATCGACGAGACCCGCAACGCCGATCGCGGCGCCCGCCGTCCCCTCGAAGGGATCCGGATCCTGGCCCTCGAGCAGATGCAGGCGCTGCCCTACGCCACCCAGCTCCTCGGCCACCTCGGCGCCGAGATCGTGAAGATCGAGCACCCGGAAACCGGAGACACCGCCCGGTTCGGGATGCCCTGGATCGACGAGCCCGACGGCCGGCGGACGGGCGCGACCTTCCTTCGCAACAACCTGTCCAAGCGGAGCCTCGCAATCGATCTAAAAATCGAGAAGGGGCGCGAACTCGTCAAGCGACTCGTCCCACGCTTCGACGTCGTCTGCGAGAACTTCACACCGGGCACCACCGCGCGCCTGGGCCTCGACTATGCAGCGCTGCGTCCGCTCCACCCGCGCCTCGTCTACTGCGCGGTGAGCGGGTTCGGGCAGCTCGACGACACGCCCTACGAGGGGTTCCCGGCCTACGCGCCGATCGTCGAAGCGATGAGCGGGATGTACGAACCCACCCGCCGCGAAGGCGAGAAGCCGGAGATCGTCACGGCCGGCGCCCTCGGCGACAACGCGGCCGCCATTTTCGCAGTCATCGGAATCCTCGCCGCGCTCCGGCACCGGGACGCGACGGGCGAGGGACAGATGGTCGATATCGCCATGTACGATGCGATGATCGCGCTGATCGACATGGTCCCCTTCCTCGCCTCGATGAACGCGCCGCCGGAATGGGCGACCTCGGGCTCCCAGGGTGTGAACGATGCCTTCCGGGCGAAGGACGGCTACTTCGTCGTGACGGTGCTTCGGCCGCATCACTTCGAGCGCCTCGCGCGCTTCCTGGGGCACCCGGAGTGGCTGACCGACCCGGACTACGACGGCCTGCAGGCCCAGGCGCAGAAGGCGAACGGTCCGATTCGCGAAGCGATCGAAGACTGGGCGCGCGACAAGACGAAGATCGAGGCCGCCCAGACCCTCGCCGCCGAGGGGATCGCCGCGGGCGCGAGCCACATCGCCGAGGACATCGCGACGGATCCCCATGTCGCGAAGCGAAACATGCTGATCGAGGTCGATCGTCCGGATGCCGACGCGCCCTTCCAGGTCGTGGGCAACCCCGTGAAGCTCTCCGCCTCGCCCGAGGGCCCAGTGCGGCGGTTTCCCATGCTCGGCGAGCACACGGCCGAGGTCCTTCGTCAGGAGCTCGGCCTCGATACGGACGAGCTCTCCGACCTCGCGAGGCGAGGCGTCGTCCGTCTCGGCGGCGCGGACGCGAGTCGCGACTAGCTCCCGATCAGCTTCTCCATCTCCGGCAGGAACTGCGCGTTCAGCTTACGCATGCCCTTGATCCAGCGATCGTAGTCCCCCGCCTTGCGCTGGAAGTAGGTCGCAACCTCCGGGTGCGGGAGAATCAGGAAGGATTCGGCGGCGAGGCCCTGGATCACCGCTTCCGCGATGTCGCCGGGCTCGAGCATGCCGTCGACACCCGCTACGCCGCCGGACTCGGTGCCCGCGGTCATGTTCGTATTCACGGCCTGCGGGCAGAGCGCGAAGACCTGGATCCCCCGGTCTCCGTAGGTGATCGACAGCCACTCCGCGAAGGCCACGCTCGCGTGCTTCGTCACCGAGTACGGCGCCGAACCGATCTGCGTGAGCAGCCCCGCCGCGGAACACGTATTGAGGAAGGCGCCCTGCCCTCGCTCGAGCATGCCCGGCAAGACGGCGTGCGCCGCGTGAACGTGCGCCATCACGTTCACGTCCCAGATCTTCTGCCACGAGTCGACGCTCGCCTCGATGCTGCCCGGCGTCAGGATGCCGGCGTTGGAAGCGAAAAGATCGATCGGTCCCTGCGCACGCTCTACGGACTGGACGAGGTCGACGATCGCCTCACGGCTCCCCACGTCGACGCCGGCGGCCGTTCCTCCGACCGAATCGGCGACGTCAGCCGCGTTCTCCACGTCCAGGTCGGCGACGGTGACGTGTCCGGCGCCCTCCTGCGCGAAACGCTCGGCGAGCGCTCGACCGATTCCGTTGCCTCCGCCCGTGACGATGATGTTCTTCCCGGTGACGTCCATGACCGCATCCTTCTGGTGCCGCGAACGCGGCGGGACGGCGATCCTACCCTACGGGTCCGGCCTTCGTCGCCGCTCGCAATGACTCCCGTCCGCCTCGCGTCCTTGTGATACGGTCCTGCGTCATGAGCTGGAAGCCCGAAGTCGAAGAGATCGAACGCCGACGTACCCGCGCCCTGAAGATGGGCGGCAAGGAGGCGACCGACAAACACCGCGCACGCGGTCGGTTGAACGTGCGCGAACGGATCGAGACTCTCGTCGATCGCGACAGCTTCCGGGAGTGGGGGCAGATCGCGGGCTCGAGCGAGGCCGAAGACGGTTCGGACTACCAGCCGACCGGCGTGGTTTTCGGCACGGGCAAGATCACAGGACGACCCGTCGTCGTCTGTGGCGACGACTTCACGATCCGCGGCGGCGCCTACTCCGACGCCGGCATGAAGAAGGGCGTGTACGCGGAGGACCTCGCCGTCAAGCGGCGCGTCCCGATCGTGCGCATGCTCGAAGCCGGCGGCGCCTCGATCGCCGGGACGGGCACCGCGACCCGCGGTCGCTCCGGCTACGACTGGACCGCGCCGCCGGTCATGAACATCCGTGCGCTCGAGAGCCTGCGCAACGTTCCCGTCGTCTGCATGGCTCTCGGCCCCTGCGCCGGCTTTCCGGCCGGTCGCCTCGTCGCCTCCCACCTCTCGATCATGACCAAGGACACCGCCCAGGTCCTGACCGGCGGCCCCGCCGTCGTCGCCCACGCCATGAAGGAGAACGTGTCCAAGGAGGAACTCGGCTCTTCTGACGTCCATGGCCGTAACGGCATGGTCGACAACGTCGCCGAGGACGAAGAGGAAGCGCTCCGCATGGCGCAGAACTTCCTCTCCTACCTACCGAGCCACTGCGGCGAGGTTCCGCCCCATTTCGACGTTGGGGATCGTCGCGATCGCCGCGAAGAGAAGCTCCTCAAGATCATCCCCCGCGAACGCCGTCGGGCATACAAGATGCGCAAGCTGATCGAGCACGTCGTCGACCAGCGCAGCTTCTTCGAGATCGGCCGACTCTGGGGGCGCAGCCAGATCACGGGCCTCGCCCGGATGAACGGCTACACCGTGGGCATCCTCGCGAACGACTGCCATTACGACGGCGGCTCCATGACCGCGGACGGCGCCAACAAGATCCGGCGCTTCGTCGAGATGTGCGATCTCTTTCACGTCCCGATCGTCTCCTTCGTGGACGAGCCGGGCTTCGCGATCGGGACCGAGGCCGAGCAGGACGGCACGATCCGCGCCGGCATGAACGCGATGTTCGCGATCATGCAGACCGGCGTGCCGTGGTTCGCCTGTGTGCTTCGCCGGTCCTATGGCGTGGCCCAGGGCATCCACCTAGGCCCGGGAGCGACGACCGTCGCGTGGCCGTCGGCGATGAGCGGAGCCCTCCCGGTCGAGAGCGGCGTCGCCCTCGCCTTTCGTCGAGAGATCGAGGCCGCGGAAGATCCGGACGCGCGGCGTGCGGAGCTCGAGGACGAGATGGCCAAGGCCCAGTCGGTGATGCCGCGGGCGGAGGACTTCGGGGTGCACGACCTGATCGACCCGCGGGACACGCGACCGATTCTTTGCGACTGGGTCGAGGAGATCCAGGGCGCGCTGGCCGAGCACGCCCGTCAGGGCGCGCCCGCCTACTCGATCCGGCCCTGAGAAACGGGCCTACTTCCCCTTGAAGTCGGGCCTCCGCTTCTCGGCGAAGGCGGTGACCGCTTCGACGTAGTCGTCGGTGAGCGCGCCGCGAACCATGCGATCCGCCTCGTAGCGGAGGCAGGTCTCCAGGTCCTCGGTCAGCGCGCGGTTCAGGTTCGCCTTCATCCAGCGCAGCGCGATCGGCGGTCCGCTCGCGATCTGCGCGGCCAGCGCGAAGGCCTCTTCCTGGAGCTGCTCGGCGGGCATGACGCGATTGAAGATCCCGAGTTCGAGGCCAGTCTGCGCATCGACCCTTTCCGCGGTGAAGTAGATCTCGCGGGCCTTCGCGGGACCGACGAGCTGGGTCAGGAACCAGGTCCCGCCGTAATCGCCAGAGAGACCAAGGCGCGCGAACGAGGTCAGGATGAAGCCCTTCTCGGACGCGATCCGGAGGTCGCACGAGAGCGCGATCGAGCAGGCCGCGCCCGCCGCGGCGCCGTGGACGGCCGCGATCGAGGGCTTGCTCGACTGATGGAGCATCCGCGGCAGCTCGTGTTCCCAACGGAGCTGGCGCTGGCGCGCTTCCATGACCGGAGGCTTGCCCTCCTTCTTCATGCGCTTGGTGTCTCCCCCCGCCGAGAACGCGTCGCCGGCCCCCGTCAGCAGAAAACAACCGACCTCCGGATCCGACTCGAGATCCCGAACGAGGACGTAGAGCGACTCCTTCATGTCCATCGTGAGGGCGTTCTTGGCCTCGGGCCGATTCAGCGTGATCTTCGCGACCCGCTCACGGATTTCGCAGGTGACCTCGTCGGTCCCCGTCTCTCGCATCCCGTCACTCACGCCTAGCGCCCCTCGTACTTCGGCTCGCGGCCCTCGGCCCGGGCCGCCTTCATCTCGGCATAGTCTTCGGTCTCGTAGATCGCGGTCATGCCCATGGATTCTTCCTGCATCGTCCGCTGGACGTCCGGATTCCCGAGCCGGGAAAGGGTCCGACGGAACATCTTCACCGCGAAGGGCGGATTCGCCGCGATCTCGTGGCAGAGCGCCATCGCGGCGTCGTCGAGCTCCGCGTCCGGGACGACCCGGGACACCACACCGTGCCGATAGGCCTCCTCGACCTCCATCACCCGCCCGGTCATGGCGAGGTCCGCCACCACCCCGTGTCCGGCCATCTGGAAGAGCCGCGCCGTGCCACCCGAGTCCGGGATCACGCCGTGCTTGATCTCCGGCAGCATCATCTTCGTGCTTTCGCCCGCGATCCGCATGTCGGCGAGGAGCGCACGCTCGAAGGAGCCGCCAATCACCCAGCCCTTCATGGCGACGACGATCGGGGCCGGACACGTGAAGAACGCCTGGGTCCGCCGATGACCACGCTCGACGAACTCGAAGTTCGTGATGTCCTCGGACCGGACCCCGATCTCGCTCACGTCCCGACCGGACGAGAACGACTTGCCCTCTCCGCGCCACAGCACGATGCGCACGTCCTTGCGGTCATGGATCTCGTCGAGGGCGTCGAAGAGCTGCCGGTCCATCTCGTCGTTGGCCGCGTTGTGCTTCTCGGGTCGGTTGTTGGAGATGACGGCGATGCCGTCCTGGATGTCGAGGGTCGTCAGCGCATCGGCCATGAAAGAAATCACTCCCGGTTCGCCGCCAGAGCGCGTGTCGTACCCGCCTCGCGAACCGTGACGGGAGGCTATCATGGCGCGCTCATTCACGCGGCCCGGTTCGTCCCGGCGTCGCTTCCCCGTTTTCTCCAGGAGAACAGCTGCATGGGCCTCCCCGCTCCCCCCCAAGTCGGCGCGAACGCGCTTCCCCTCGGCACCTACGACGGCCAGATCGTGATCGTGACTGGCGGCGGCACGGGCCTCGGCAAGGCGATCGCCGTGGAGTTCGCCCGAGTCGGTGCCTCCGTCGCGATCCTCTCCCGTGGAGAGGAACATCGCGCGGCTGGCCTCGCCGCCGTGAACGCCGTCGGCGGCAAGCACATCGCGGTGCCCTGCGACATCCGCGACGCGGGCGCGATCGCCGAGGCCTTCGATGCGGTCACCCAGCAGCTCGGTACGCCGGACGTGCTCGTGAACAACGCGGCCGGCAACTTTCCCGTTCCCGCCGAGGACATGAGTCCGAACGCCTGGAAGACGGTGACGGACATCGTGCTGAACGGGACCTTCTACTGCTCCCGCGAGTTCGGTCGACGCCACATCGAGACCGGCACCCCCGGCTCGATCATCAACATCGGCGCCGCCTACGCCTGGACCGGAGGCCCCGGCTTCGCCCACTCCTCGGCGGCCAAGGCCGGCGTGAAGAACCTGACCGAGACCCTGGCTGTCGAATGGGGTCCCTACGGCATCCAGGTGAACTGCCTCGTCCCCGGTTTCTTCCCCCACGAGGACATGACCGCGGACATCATGTCCGTCCCCGAGCGACAGAAGGCCGAGGCACTGCGATGCCCGGCTCATCGCGTCGGCCAGCCCCACGAGCTCGGCTGGGCCGCCACCTTCCTCGCGTCACCCTTCGCAAGCTACATCTCAGGCCACACGATGGTCGTCGACGGCGCGAACTGGCAGCGACGCGCGATGCTCATGCCGGAGTTCGTGCCGATCCGCGATCAGATGGGCAAGGGCCCCTTCGATCCGAACCCGAAGAAGAAATAGATCGCTTCCGTAGAGACACCGAGGAGTCCCCGATGACCGAACGCCCCGAACTGATGCGGCTTGATCGCGACGGCGAGATCGCCACGATCGTCCTGACGAACCCCGACAAGCTGAACGCCTGGAGCTGGGAGTCCGCTCGCCAGATCTCCGCGCTCGCGGATGAGATCCGCTTCGACGACTCCATCCGGTGCGTGATCATGCGCGCAGAAGGCCGCGCCTTCTGCGCCGGCGTCGACCTCGGCATGCCCGAAGACCGGATCACCGGCCGCACGCCCGCAGAAAAGACGCGCAACTACTACGAGAAGTTCCGCTGGGTCCACGAGCGCTTCAAGGTCTTCGCGCATCTGCCCCAGCCGGTGCTGGTCGCCGTCCACGGCTATTGCCTCGGCGCGGGCCTCGAGGTCGCCATGATGGGCGACATCCGGATCGCCTCCGACGACGCGAAGTTCGCGCTGCCCGAGCCCAAGGTCGGCGTCTCGATCGACGCCGGCGGCGACCTCCGCCTCTCCCACGAGATCGGCGCGGGCATGACGAAGCTGCTCGCGTTCACGGGACGCCGGATCGATGCCGAGATGGCGCTCCGGATCGGCATCGTCCAGGAAGTGGTCCCGAAGGACGATCTCCAGGCCCACGTCCGATCGCTCGCGGAGGAGATCTGCGGAAACGCCCCCCTCGCGGTCCAGGGCATCAAGAGGACCATCAACTACCGCGCCGAGCAGGGCCTCCAGGAGGCCATGCAATTCGAGGCCTCGAGCGCGTCGGTGCTCTTCACGTCCGACGACATGACGGAAGGCTATAAGGCGATGGCTGCCAAGAAAGACGCGCACTTCGAAGGGAAGTAGCGTTTCCTCGGCGGCCCACGACGCCACCCTGCAGATCCAACTCGGTGCTCCACCGGCTGATCGAGAGAAAGGATCTCGGCGGTGGAGCCGGTTCGGAGCCTGGGACTCGGGTACGGTCCCTATCCCACTCTGGAGTCCCGCGCCATGCCCCTCGACCTCGACGCCCTGCTCGCCCCGAACGCGTGCGCCCTCGTCACGCAGGAGTGTCAGAAGGGCGTCTGCGGTCCCCTCTCGGGTCTCCCCGCCCTCGCCGAGGCTGCGCAGCAAGGCATGATCCAGAACGTGGCCGAGCTGACCCGCGTCGGCCGGGCGGCCGGTGTCCCCATCCTCCACTGCATCGCCGTTCGCCGCCGCGACGGTCAAGGCGCGAACACGAACGCGCGCCTCTTCCAGTACATGGGCAAGGTCGAGCATCCGCTCTTCGAGGGCTCCGAAGCCACCGAACTGATGGACGAGATTCCCGTCGCCGACAGCGACCTGATCGTGCCCCGGCTGCATGGCCTGTCGCCCTTCCAGGGGACGGAGCTGGACTCGATCCTGCGCAACCTCGGCGTCCAGACGGTCGTAGGTGTCGGCGTGTCGGTGAACGTCGCGATCACCAACCTCGCCTTCGACGCGGTCAATGCCGCTTATCAGGTCGTCCTGCCGCGGGACGCGGTCGCGGGGTTCCCGGACGCGTACGTCGACCAGGTCTTCGAGCACACCCTCGGCGGAATCACGACCGTCGTCGAGACCGAGACCGTGCTGGACGTATGGCGCCGCGCATCGAGCTAGGCCGACGCTAGTTCGGCGTCCACGAGATCGGCGCTTCGGAGCCGGCGACGCGGACGTGATGCATCACGCGCGCGTAGCGCTGATCGAAGCCCTGGGCGCGGTGGAGCATCATCCGATTGTCCCAGATCGCGACGTCGCCCTCGGCCCAGTGGTGCCGGTAGGTGTTGTCGTCGGCCGTCACCAGATCGAGGAGCTTCGACCTAACCGCCTCGCCCTCCTCCGCGGACAGGCCTTCGATCTCGGGCATGTGCTCGCTCACGTAGAGCCCCGGGCGGCCGGACTCGGGGTGTTCCCGCAGGAGCGGATGGCTCAGCGGATCGGAGTCGAACCCCACGATCCCGCCCCGCTCGTTCCCGCGCGCACGATAAGCGGCGGCGTAGTCATGGACGCCCGCACGACCGACAAGACGGGAGCGCGTTCCGTCATCGAGACGATCGAAGGCGCGCTGAAGATGGGCCCACATCGTATCCCCGCCCTCTTCCGGGGCCACGACGCAAGTGAAGACCGAAAAGGACGACGGGATCTCCCGGAAGGAGCTGTCCGTGTGCCAGCCCTCGTTGATGGCGATCAGCTTCATGAAGTGGTCCTCGTCCTGCCGGACCCTCCCCTCCGCATCGACGTTGCTGATCTTCACCATCGACGGCTCGGCGTCCTCGTCGCCGACGACGAGCTGCTCGATCGGGCCGAAGCGCTTTCCGAGCGCGATCTGGGTCTCGGGCTCGAGGGACTGGTCGCGGAAGAGCACGAGCCCCTCTTCGACGACGGTCGCCCGGAGCGCCGCGAACGCCGAATCGGAAATCGCTTGACGGAGGTCGAGCCCCTCGATCTCGACGCCGATCGGGCCGAGGCTGCGCGTCCGGAACGGGTGCTCGGATCCAGCATTCATGGTCATCGACTCCCCACGCACGCGGTGCATCCCGCTTCGCGGATGCTGACAAAGATCCGTAGATTCTGCGAGGCTCCCGTCGGACAGCGTCTTCGCACGTCTAACTAACGTAGATTGCGCGAGAGCTAGGGCCGTCGATGGCCGTAGAGGTTCGACGAGGCCCGTAGTGGTTCGTTTTACCACTACTGAACCACGACTGGATCACGCCTGCGAGCCCCCAGCCGATGCCAGAACGTCGGCAATCACGGCGACGGCCTGCCCCTCGTTTCCCGGCATAAACGCCCACGCCGACCGCGCGCTCGAGTTGCTGCGCGGCGACTGAGGAGGGGGGCGCTCGCGGCGTCGAGCCTCGGCCTACAGGTTTTCCTTATAGTCCTGTTCGATGGCCGCGTCGACGTTGTCGATGATCTCCTTGTCGCTCGCGCGATCGATCTTCCGGGCGAAGATCTCGCCGAACGAGACCTTGTGGGGCTTCCAGGTCTCCGGCTTCCAGAGTGCGGAGCGCCGGAACGCCTTGGCGCAGTGGAAGAACGCCTCGTCGACGGTGACGCGGATCGCCACCAGCGCGTTCTGTCCGCGCGCGGCCAGCAGCGAGAGGACCTCCGGATCTGTGGTGATCTCGGCGCGACCGTTGACGCGCAGCGTCTCCTCGCAGCTCGGGATCAGGAAGATGAGCCCGACCTGCGGGTTCGCCAGGATGTTCTCGAGCCCCATCAGCAGCTTGTTGCCCTTGCGATCCGGGATCAGCAGCGTGCGGTCGTCGGCCACGGCGACGAAGCCCTCGGCGTCGCCCTTGGGCGAAGCGTCCATGCGCCCCTCGGCGTCCGCGGTCGAGAGCACCAGGAACGGTGAGCGAGCGATGAAGTCGCGGGCGAAGTGGTCCAGCTTGCCTTCGACCTTGGCGGCCGTTACGGGCGAGGGCTCGCCCATACGCTCGCGCAGCTGCGCCAGGTTCTCGATACGGTGGGGGTCGGCCATGGGATGTCCTCCGATTCCGCGAATCGTGCGGATGGGCGCGCGTCGAAGGACGGAAGGTAGCCCAGAGCCGATCCAGAATCGGCTCGGGGATGGCGGATCGGGTGTCGACGGACTGCCAGTCACGGCAGGCGCCCTCAGCCCGCTCCCTTCTCCGGAGGCCCGAACCGGAACGCGGCGAGGCTGCCGAAGTGTGTGCGCAGCCAGCGCCTCCAGGGCGAGCCGGCGAAGGCGGGCGACGCATCGCCGTGGTGGTCGAGGTAGTAGCTGTGCGAGGCCACGCAGGCCGGGTCGGAGAACACCGCGTCCTTCGAGCACGCCTACATCTCGGCCCGATAGCGATCGTGGCGGTTGCCATCGAGTGTCTGCGGCGTGTCGGTTCAGATTGCGCAGACGTGGGTTCGCCTTGGGGCGCAGCGACGCTTAGAGACCCTCCGGGCGTGCCATTGAATCGCTCTTAGCTTCAATATCCGCCAAGTAGCTGAATACGATCGAAGTTTCGGCGGTTCCAATCAATTCGATACTGAACCGAAACCCGTTCGGGTAGATCGCCGTCTAAATGAGGGGCCGAACCTCAGGACCTGACGTCTTCCAAAATCGCGCGGGATCTTCCAGCAGGCGGATAGGAATTTCAAGCTGCCCTTTCGGCACAACCGATACTAGGCATTCTGACACGCAGGCCCTACCCCGGCCCATCAGCCCCTTCCTGGGCACGGACGAACCCGACAAGCCGAAGGGCATGCACTGGACGACCTACAACCGGCTGCTCGACCAGGCGGACGAGCTGGATGATCTGGGCTGGATCAGGGCACTGGGCGGACCTCTCCCGCACGTATCCTGAGATCGTGCCCGCCCTCGAACTACGCCGCCTCTGGTATCTGGACGGCCGCAAGATGGCTCTCTGGAGCGAGCCCAGCCGTCGTCTGCTTCGGCGTGACACCCAGGCGATCTCGAAGATCCTCGCGCCTCATATCCCGCGCTCCTGCACCCATGTGCGGGGCCACGGGGGGTGTGAAGGGCGCGCTGCGTCAGCTCCAAAGGCGGATGCCTACGGCCCGGTTCGTCGCTCGCCTTGATATTGCGGCCTACTACACCTCCATGCACCACGACGTGATCAAAGCGCAGGTGAAAGAGGCTGGGCTCGGCGCGCATCACCGCAAGCTCATCGCCGACTATCTGGCGCTGCCCGATTCACAAGGTGTGGGGGTTGGCATGGTCGCGAGCGGCGGGCTCTCGCCTCTGCTCGGGGCGCTCTACCTCGCATCCCTCGACCGCCGCATGGATCGGCTCTGTCGGCGCAAGCTGCTCGTCCACTACGTCCGTTACACGGACGACCTCGTGCTGCTGGCCCGCACACGCTGGCAGTTGCGGCGCGCCATTGCGGCATTGCACGAAGAGATTGCCCGGCTCGGCTTACGACTTCACCGGGTGAAGCGTTTCATCGGGCGCACCACCAAGGGGTTTGATTTTCTCGGCTACCGGATTCGTGCGGGGACGAGGCTTCGGCCTTCCGCCGAGGGGCTGCGTCGCCTGCGTGAACGTGCTCGCCAGCTTTATGAGCGAGAGGGCGACTGGCACCGCCTTCGGCAGTACGTCTTGCGTTGGCAGCGTTGGCACTGGGGCGGCCTCGACGGACTCGTCAGCCGGAGAGGAGGCGCACGACGCAGCTGGCACCACGTCTGTACGCATCTCGCAGGGAAGCATCCGCCCGGATGAGTGCGCCGTGGGGGGGGCCGCTCTACGAGTCCGCCCAGCACGGTGTTCCTTACGAGAGGAGTCAGATGGCAACGCGCCGCGAAAGCGGAACGGGACCGGTGCGTCTAGTTACTGGCACACTGCCATCACTATGTCGCCAAGAGTCGCCACACCAATAATGATTCCTGAAGCGGCGGACAGGCGGACGGCCGCCTCACGCCCGCCGTCCCAGGCCGTGCCGGGTCCCGGATAGGTCATGCAGCCGGCAGCCAACGCGGGGTCGACGGACTGGTGGTGGCCCCGATAAGTGTTGGAATCCGAAATAAGGCCCGGGGGAAAATAATCAGCCACCTGCGCGCAAAATCCCCCGACGAAACAGTTGTAGGCCGGGGTGCAGGTGCTCGTCCCCGCGTCCCATGTGCCACCGGCTTGAGTACAGGCCGCACTGCCCGCGGCTGCGGCGGCTGCGGCCTCAGCTGCCGCGTTATCGGTC
>PAQX01000095.1 GCA_002709835.1 Deltaproteobacteria bacterium | reverse complement strand
ACGAAGCGGCGGGATGTCGATCGCGACCACGTTGAGTCGGAAGTAGAGGTCCTCGCGAAAATCACCGGCGGCCACCATGCCGACGAGGGACCGGTTCGTCGCACAGACGACGCGCACGTCGACACGGACCTCGCGGTTGCCACCGAGGCGCGTGAACTCCTGATCCTGCAGGACCTGGAGGAGCTTCGCCTGGAGCGACGGACACATCTCCCCGATTTCATCGAGGAAGATCGTGCCGCCGGAGGCGATCTCGAATTTGCCCTGCTTGCGACCGTTCGCGCCGGTGAAGGCGCCCTTTTCGTAGCCGAAAAGCTCACTCTCGAGCAGGTCCGTGGGCAGCGCCGCGCAGTTGACCTTGACGAAGGGACCGGTCGCCCGGGTCGAGACCGCATGGACTTCGCGGGCGACGACTTCCTTGCCGGCCCCACTCTCGCCCTGAATGAGGACGGTGACGTCGGTGTCGCCGATCTGTTCGATGACGGCACGAATCTCGCGCATCGCGGAGCTGACCCAAACCGTCTGCCCCGCGCTCTTGCCTCCGCCCTTGGCGTCGGCACGTGGGGCACTGTGCAGACCGAGTCGATCGAGGGCGGCATCGAGCTCCGCCTCTTCGAAGGGCTTCGTCAGGTAGTCCGCCGCCCCTAGCTGCATGGCCTGTACGATCGTACCCGCCTTGCCCACGACGGAGACCATAAGCACCGGCACCTCGGGCCAGCTCTCACGAATCCGCGCGAGCGCCGCGAGGCCGTCGGTTCCGGGCATCATCACGTCGAGCAGGACGAGGTCGGGATCGGCCCCGTTCTCGAGCAGCGCGAGGGCGCGCGCCCCGTCGTCGCAGGTGTCCACGTCGAAGCCGCGCTTTTCGAAGAGGGTCGCCAGATAGGCACGCATCCCCTCGGCGTCGTCGACGATCAGCGCGCGCAGACGTCGCGGCGCATCCTCGTCGCGGTTCGCGCGTTCGCTTCGCACGCTCATCGATTCACTCCTTCCGGTCCGCGCGCTTCCGCGACGCCGCGCCGGGTATCTCTGTTTCGGGGGCCGGTCGGCAGGCCGAACACCAAGCGCGCACCGCCGAGCTCGCCCTCTTCGATGTGGATCCGGCCGCCGTGGGCCTCGATGATCCGGCGACAGAGCGCCAGACCGATGCCCAGTCCGCGGACCTCACCGGTCGAACCTCCGCGCACGTAGGGCGCGAAGAGACGTTCGCGGTCTTCTACCGGAATCCCCGGACCGTCGTCCTCGACCGTCACCAGAATCCAGCCGGGTTCGTCCTCGGCCGCCCGGGTCGCGACCCGGATCACGCCGGCGGCTCGGCCGTAGCGGATCGCGTTGGTCAGGAGATTCGTCACGACCTGCTCGATCCGGCGCGTATCGAAGTCGAACTCCGGATCGGGGGCCCGCAGCCGCATCTCGACCTTCGTGCCGCGCTGCTCGAGCATCGGCACCAGCGCCTCGAGCGGAGCCTCGATCACCTCGTGCAGGTCGGCGGGGGCAGGTTCGATGTCGAAGAGCGTCGGCGCGTCGACGCGGGCCTCGAGCAAATCCCCCACGAACTCGTCGAGACGGCGCACGGCCTTCAAGCTCTCTCCCACGAAGCGGCGCTGCTCGTCGTTGAGCGGACCGTGTCCCTCGCTCTCGAGGAGTCGCCCGAAGCCCGAGATCACCGTGATCGGTGTCCGGAACTCATGACTCACGAGGTGGATCAACTCCGCCCGCTCGCGGGCCTGATCAGCGAGCCGGGACTCGAGCGCCGCGATGCGATCGCGGGCCTCTTCGAGGGAGGCGATGTCGAAAGCGCCGGGCATGCGAAGTTCCGTAGGGGAGAGCCCGGCGGTCGGCGCGACCGGGGGGCGGTGGTAGAATCCGCGTATCCGGTATTCGCCGGATTACGCTTGCGCCAATGGGTCATCGGCCTCTTGGGAAGCCCCCTTGAAGGGATTCCCAGGCAACGGCACCGACCCCGACGAGAGGCGGATGCAGTTCGACCGCGCCTCTCCGGCAACGGCAGGAGACGCGCATCACGAGGAGCCCGGCGAATCGGTGGCGGCGCCCAAGAGCAGGAAGCAGGCAGCGAGGACGCAGAACGGGGCGAGCGACGTCGAGGAAGCCCGCGCGCGGATCGCGACCCTCTCCGACGAGCTGCGACGACACGACGCCCTCTACTATCAGGACGACGCGCCCGAGATCACGGACGCCGACTACGACGGGCTGCGTCGTGAACTCCTCGCGCTCGAAGCCGCGCACCCCGACCTGGTCCTCCCCGACTCGCCGACCCAGGTCGTGGGCAGCAAGCCGGCCGAAGGCTTCGAGACCGCGCCCCATCGTTCGCCGATGCTCTCGCTGGACAACGCGATGGACGCCGGTGAGATGCGGGCCTTCGATGCCCGCATCCGCCGGATGCTCGCGTCGGAGACGGGACAGGAGGAGGACGAGGTCGGCGCCTTCGACTTCATGGCCGAGCCGAAGCTCGACGGCTCGGGCATCGAGCTGATCTACGAAAACGGCCGTTTCGTCCAGGGCCTGACCCGGGGCGATGGGCAGACCGGCGAGGACGTGACGACAAACCTGCGCCACGTGCCCTCGATCCCGAAAACCCTCGCGACCGGTGCCCCGCCAACCATCGCGAGCGTTCGCGGCGAGATCGTCCTTCCCCTCGCCGCGTTCGAGAAGCTGAACGCGGCCCGTGAGAAGCGGGCGCTCCGTCCCTTCGAGAACCCACGCAACGCGGCGGCGGGCAGTCTTCGACAGATCCACGACATCGACTACGAGCGGCTGCGCAGCCTCGAGTTCCGCGGCTACGCCCTTGCGGAGGGACGCCCGGAAACCTTCGAGCGCCAGAGCGAGACCCTTGCCCTGCTCGGCGACTGGGGATTCGTGATCAGCCCGGAGATCGAGATTTGCGGGGGCGTCGAGGCAGCCATCGCCTACCACGGAGACCTGCTCTCGAAGCGCGGCGATCTTCCGGTGGAGATCGACGGGACGGTCTTCAAGGTCGACCAACTATCCCAGCAGGAAGCGCTCGGGACCCTCGCCCGCGCGCCACGTTGGGCGATCGCCTTCAAGTTCCCCCCCGAGCAGGCGGAGACCGTCCTCGAAGCAATCGAGTTCCAGGTCGGACGCACCGGGGCGCTGACACCGGTCGCCCGCCTCGAGCCGGTCCGGGTCGGCGGAGTCACCGTCTCGAACGCCTCACTCCACAACCAGGACGAGATCGAACGCAAGGACATCCGGGCCGGTGACCGGATCGTGATCCAGCGCGCGGGGGACGTGATCCCCCAGATCGTGCGCGTCCGCCTCGATCGCCGACACGAGGCCTGGGCCGAAGGCCGGACGCTCGTACGCTGCACGCTGCCGACGAGCTGCCCGACCTGTGAAGCCGAAACGGTCCGGCTCGAGGGCGAAGCGGTCACGCGATGCGTGAACCTCGACTGCCCCGCCCAGCTGAAGAACAACCTGCGTCACCTCGCGAGCCGGAGCGCGCTCGACGTGGACGGGCTCGGAGAAAAGCTCGTCGATCAGCTCGTCGAGGCCGGCCTCGTCGCCCGCCTGTCGGACGTGTTCGCTCTCGAAGAAGAATCCGTCACGGGCCTCGAGCGGATGGGCGCCAAATCCGCTGCGAATCTCATCGCCGCGATCGAGCGCGCGCGAACGACCACCCTCCCCCGCCTGCTCATCGCCCTCGGCATCCGCCACGTCGGAGAGACCGTCGCGGAGCTGCTCGCGGATGAGTTCGAGACGCTCGACGGCCTGCTCGAAGCGACCCCGGAGCAATTCGCCGCGATCGAAGGCATCGGCCCCACGATCGCCGAAAGCATGAGCCGATTCGTAGCCGACCCGGGCAACCGGGCAGAGCTCGCACGCTTCGTCGAGCTCGGAGTCGTGATCGAAGCCCCCGCGCCCCGCCCGACCGGAGCCGATGCTCCGGTGCAGACCCTCGAAGGCCTCGTCTTCGTCCTCACGGGGACGCTGTCGAAGCCACGCGGCCACTTCAAGGAACGGATCGAAGCCGCCGGCGGCAAAGTCACGGGGTCCGTCTCCAAGAAGACCCACTACCTCGTCGCCGGAGAAGCCGCAGGCAGCAAGCTCAAGAAGGCGACGGACCTCGGGGTCGAAGTCCTCGACGAAGCGGGGATCGAAGGCCTGCTCGCCGGCGACTGACCAGCGGGACCGGACCTAGACGATTCGGATCTCGATCCTGGACTCGAGCGCCGTCACACCGCGCCCGACGAGAACGAAGCGCTCGACCTCCCGGTGGAAGCTCGGATGGAAGGGCCCGCGCTCGACGCTCCAAGCGAGGCCTCCCTCGAATCGGATCTCGACGGTGAGATCCCCGGCCTCGTGACGACACCGCGCGTGATCGCCTCGCCATTCCACGTCCCATTCCGGGGCGATGGGGAGTCGGCTCTCCACCGCGTGACCGCTCTCGCGCACGATGTCCTCGATCGTGAGGTGGTCCGCAGCGCAGGCGATGGCGCGCTGATGACGTGGGGCCCCACGAGACCAACCGGTGACCGCGCCGACGAAGCGGTGTTCGCCGAAGTCGTGGAATCCAGATCGTGCGCGACCGCCGATCCGATGGGCGGACCAGGTCTCGGACTGCTCACGCCCGTCGAAGAGGAGGGTCGCATGGCTGGCGGTCGCGCGCGCGAGATCCCGGCGGTCACCCGGACGGTACTCGTAGACGCCGGTATCAGAGACGAGGCGTCGCCCTCCCACGAAGAGCTCGAAGGCGAGCGCATCGCAATGGGCGTGTCCGGGCTGGTGACGGGGCGCCGGACCGCTCGTCGAAGCGACGAGCACGAAGGGGCCGTTCTCGAGCCGGTGGTAGCCGGAGCCATCGAAGCGCACGCCGCCGGCCGAAGTCGACGGCACACCGTCGATCAGCCCCAGGCGGCGAGCGTAGTCGAAGAGCTTCGCGGGTTCGGCGGCCACGCCCCAGGCCGAATCCGCGAAGAGCAGAATCCGCCCGTCCGGCCCCGTATAGAGCGCGAGCGCGTCGAGCATCCTTCGGAGGATCGCGACGAGCCGATCGCAAAACCCGGCGGGCGTCCGCGGCGCTACCTGC
This sequence comes from Deltaproteobacteria bacterium, assembly GCA_002709835.1. Taxonomy (GTDB): domain Bacteria; phylum Myxococcota_A; class UBA9160; order UBA9160; family UBA4427; genus UBA4427. The sequence continues at coordinate 11,585 of PAQX01000095.1, read as the reverse complement.
GCCAGATTCAGAAGGTCGAGTCCATTCTCCAGGATCAGCGAGTGGTACATCGGGCTGCGCTCTTCGTGCCCACCATCGGGATGGATCTGCGCCGCGAACTCGGCGAGCAGCGCCTCGTGCCCGGCAAGCCATCGATCCGCCCTGTCGCCTTCGAAGAGCAGCCCCGCCCAGACGACGCCGATTCGATTCGAGAGGAGATGGTTCGCCTGGAGCCGGACCTCGAGTCCCTGCGCGAGGGTCTCCGCTTGATTCACCATCGAGCGGACCATCCCCGTTCGGAGCGCATCGTCCGGGGTCAGCGCGCCCTCGGTGAGGAGAAGCTTGCCCCAGGAGAGCAGGCGCAACGAGATCGGATGCGGATCCCAGCCCGTACCTTCGCGATGGTGCGCGATCCAATCCTCGATCGTGGCTCGACGCAGAGAAGGCGACACGCCTGCATGCCGAATCCAGGCCTGCTCGTGGAGGTGATAGGCGAAGAGCGGGCCGTGTTCTTCGGTCGTCCATTCGATGGCACCGGGACGAACCGTCACGCCGAGGGCCAGAAGCTCGATAGCGAGGGCGTCGTCCGCCTTCGCGCGTACGTCGACATGCGGTGCGCACGCGAGAAACGCGGTCGCGGGTTCGCTGAGCACCAGAGAGGTCGACGCGTCCTCGAGACGGATCGGGGTCTGGACGCCCGAGAAGAGATGGGCGACCTGAGCCCGGGCCTGCGCGGGCCGCAGGTGCGCCAGGGTGCGGAGCACGGTGGGCGCCTTGCCAAGGAGGCCGAGCAGCGAACCGAGCCGACTCACGACTCGCCCTGGCCTTCGCTGGCCGCATCTCGCAGCGCCACCGCCCGCGCATAGAGCCCCCGCCGCTTTCGCCCCGCCAGCGCAGCGATCTCCGTGGAGACGTCCTTCACGGATCGGCCCGCTGCGAGTGCTTGCACGATCGCCTCGTCGACGTCTTGGTCCGTCCAGGCCTGCACGGCCGCCTCTTCCGCCTCGTCCGCCCCCTCGATCACGAGCGTGCATTCACCGCGGGGTGGCGTCTCTTCGAATCGTGCAGCAAGGACCGAGGCGCGGTCCCGCAGGACCTCTTCGTGTTGCTTCGTCAGCTCTCGAGCGAGACAGGCGCGCCGGTCCCCCACGATCTCGGCGATCTCCGCCAGGGTCGTCGCCACCCGTTTCGGCGACTCGAAGAGGACGAGCGTCTCGCTTCGGCCGCGCTGCGCTTCGAGGACCTTGCGCCGCGCCCCGGCCTTCCGCGGCAGAAAGCCGAGAAAGAGCACGCGCTCCGTCGAATACCCTGAAACCGTGAGGGCCGTCAGGAGCGCAGAGGCCCCTGGGATCGCTTCCACGCGATGGCCCGCCTCGACCACCGCCGCCACCAGACGCTCGCCGGGATCGGAGACCAGGGGCGTGCCGGCGTCGGAGACCAGCGCGACCTGCTTTCCTTCGTTCAGGGCCTCGAGGATCGAGTCGATTCGCCCGGCCTCGTTGTGCGCGTGGAGGGAGGTGGGCTTTTGCGGAATGTCGAAGTGAGTGAGCAGGACGCGCGTTCGGCGCGTGTCCTCGGCGAGCACCCAGTCCGCTTCGCGGAGCACACGGAGTGCCCGGAAGGTCACGTCCTCGAGGTGACCGATCGGTGTCGCGACGATGTGGAGCGTTCCCATCCCTATCCTGCTCCGACCCCGGCCAGCGCGTCCCGGCCCATCCTCGGAAGGAGGTCGATCCCACCATGTCCCGAGCCCGTAGATCCCTCGGGCGCAAGGGGGAGGAGCGCGCCGCGCGTCATCTCGAAGCGCGAGGGTATCAGATCGTCGGACGCAACGTCCGTGCGGGGCGAGTCGAGATCGACCTGATCGCTCGTGCCCCTGACGCCCTCGTCTTCGTGGAAGTCAAGACCCGCCGACGCGGAACGAACGCCACCTTCGGACACCACGGAGCAGCGGCGGAAGCCGTCGACCACCGCAAGCAGATCCGGCTCCGGCGCGGCGCCGCCGCCTGGCTCGCGGAACACCCGAGCGCACGATGCCGCCGCGTTCGCTTCGACGTCGTCACTTGCCTTCTCGACGACGCACAGGGCGCTCTCGCGCCCAGAAGCGACGACACCGCGCATCCAGAGGACGCGCGGTGGTCGATCGAACATTGGGAGGCCGCGTTCTAGGCGCGACCCGAAAGAGATCAGGACTCAGTCCTTGCTCTCTTCGGCCTCCTCGGCGGGAGCGTCCGAGGCGTCGTCGCCAGCATCGGCCGCGGCTTCTTCCGCCTCTGCACTCGCGGCTTCCTCGGCCTTCTGGGCCGCTCGCTCCGCCTCTTCGACCTTGAGCTTCTTCATGCGCTCGGCCTTCTCGGCGGCCTTGGCCTTCTTGAGGGCCTTGCCCTTGAGCTTCTTGCCGCCCTTGGCCGCTTCTTCCTCGGTCGCTTCCGGCGCGGCTTCCACTTCCGGAGCCGCCTCGGGCGCGTCGCTCGTATTCGCGAGCGTCTCGGCCTCCTCCTCGGAGATCAGGCCGGAGAGGTCCCGCACCTTGCTGTGGAGACGCGCCTTCTTGCCCGAGAGGTTGCGCAGGTAGTAGAGGCGCGACCGGCGGACGTAACCGCGAGCCTTGATCTCGACCTTCGTCACCAGCGGCGACTGAACGGGGAAGACGCGCTCGACACCGACACCGCTCGAGATCTTGCGCACGGTAAAGGTCTCTCCGGCGCCCGCCCCGCGGCGGCGGATCACGAGGCCCTGGAAGACCTGGATTCGCTCCTTGTCTCCTTCCCGCACCTTCACGTGAACCGCGACGGTGTCACCGACCTTGAAGGGCGGCAGGTCGCGGCGGAGCATTTCGTTCTCGATGAAGTCCAGAGTACGCATCGGTCTCTTCCTTGTGATCTCTTCGTCGCCACGCTTCGGAGGCGGAATCCCTTTCGGTCTCGCCTGCTTAGGCGCGAAACGGGGAAGCCGCCGGATCCGGGGATCCGTTGGTCGGATTCGAAGGGTGGTGGGTGGGTTCGCGCCGATCGGTCGGTCTGCGCGGATTCATCTTTCTGTGATTCGTTCGAAGCGCGACTGTCCCGCTCTCTCGTCTAGTCGCCGCCCTCGGATCTGTTTTCCGGAGCCGCATCGAGGAGTTCGGGTCTTCGCGCGCGAGTTCTGTCCAGGGCCTGGTCCCTGCGCCATCGATCGATGGCACCGTGGTCCCCCGAGCGGAGGATCGGGGGGACTTCAAGGCCCCGATAAATCGGCGGCCGAGTATACTGCGGTCCTTCGAGAACGCCCCCCCCGCGGAACGATTCTGTCTCGATCGAGTCCGGATTTCCCAGCACCCCGGGGAGCAGCCGGACCAGCCCCTCTATCGCGACCATCGTGGGGACTTCGCCCCCGGACAGCACGTAATCCCCGATCGAGAGCTCCTCGTCGACCGCCAGATCGACGACTCGCTGATCGATCCCCTCGTAGCGACCGCAGACGAAGAGAAGGGGCGGGCCAGCGGCAAGATCCGTCAATCGGTCCTGATCGAGGGCTTTTCCCTGCGGTGACAGGCAGATCACGTGCACCTTCCGCTCAGGCGACTTGGGGCCGGCGAGCTCCTCGATCGCCGGGATGAGGGGCTCCGGGGTCATGACCATGCCCGGACCGCCCCCGTACGGGGTGTCGTCCACGGATCGATGCCGGTCGGTGGCCCAATGGCGAAGGTCGTGAGCCTCGATCCGGGCGGCCCCGTCTCGACGGGCCATGCCGACGAAGGCCGTGTTCAGGAAGGGCCCGAAGAGCTCCGGGAAGATCGTGAGGATATCGATTTCGAGCATCGCCCCTCCCCTCAGACCGGCTCGAGCAGCCCCGGCATATCCGCGACGACGATCCGCCGCGCGGCCAGGTCGATCGTCTCGAGCAGGGCTTCCGCCGTCGGAACCAGCCGCCGGACTCCGTCCGAGTCCTCGACCAGCAACACGTCGTGGGCCCCGGTCTCCCAGATCTCACGGACCACCCCGACGTCTTCTCCGTCCGCCGACTCGACCCGGCACCCGACTAGCTCGTACCAGTAGAACTCGCCCTCCGGCAGCTCGGGGAGCAGATCCGGAGACGCGGTAATCAGCAGGCCGATCAGCCCCTGTACGTCTTCGCGTTTCGATACGCCCTCGAACCGGAGCCGAACCTCGCCCCGCGGCGCCATCCCGGCGCCCACCACGACTCGCCGCCTGGCTTCGGGATCCTTCGCCCGCTTCCCGAGCCACACGACCTCGGCCGACAACAGATGATCCGGGACGTCCCCCGCCACCCGCACGCGGACCTCTCCCTGAAGCCCATGCGCCCCGACGATCTCGCCGAGCACGATCCGCTCTGCCGAAGGCAGCGTCTGTCCAGGAGGGAGGGGCATGGGGAGGTTCCGGTCACTCCAAACGAAAACGGCCGCGACGCTTTCCAGCATCACGGCCGTCGATTCGAATTCGCGCACACCCTTTTGGGGCCAGCGCTTCACTGCATGACGACCCCGAAGCGATGCGGCTCCACCGCATGCCCGAAGCGCCTGCAGATCTCACGTCAGTCGACGATGTCGAGCCGAGCGCCCGCGCCGTCGGCGGTCGCGTTCAGGATCGCGCGGAGCGCCTTCGCGACGCGGCCCTGGCGGCCGATCACGCGGCCGCGGTCACCGTCCGCGGTCTCGAGCTCGATCAGCTCTCCGTCGTCCTCGATCTCGACTTCCACGTCGTCGGGGTTGGAAACGATCGCCTTCGCGAGGAAGGACACGAGTTCCGCAGAATCTTTGCCTCGCTTCGCCATGTTAGGCCGTCGCTCCTTCGCGCTTCACGCGGTTGACCAGGCTGCGAACCGTGTCGGAGAGCTGCGCGCCCTTCCCGACCCAGGCCTCGATGCCGTCGAGGTTGAGATTCAGGGCAGCGGGGTCGACGCGGGGGTCGTAGGTGCCCAGGAACTCGAGCGGACGACCGTCGCGCTGCTTGCGCTCATCGATCGCCATCACGCGGTAGAAGGGGCGCTTCTTCGAGCCCATTCGCGTCAGCCGGATCTTGACCATGTTCGTTCGGTCCTCGTGGTGTGGAGCCGGGCTCCACCGGGAAAATCGGAAACATCGAAACTCGCGTCCGCCGGTCGCTCACCGCGCCGGCGCAGTCATGGACATCGAGTTGAAATTGGAATCTGCGGATCGGGCGACCGTCGACGAGCGGAGCCCGGCGGACGCAGGTGCCCTAAGCAGGCGCGCAAATTAGGGAAACCGCCCGCCGAGGTCAACTTTGCCGGTCGGGTCGGTGCGGGAGGCCCTCGCGGGGACGGCGTTCAGCGCCGGGCGAGCCCCAGACGCTTCTGCTCCTTCTTTTCGAAGCAATCGGAGCAGGAGTACTGCTCCGTGTGGGCCTTCTGGAGCCGGTCGTACTCCTGATCGAGCGCGACGCGCCGGACCGAGGCCACGAGATCGCCGCAGAAGTCGCAGGCGCGACCGGTCAGTTCGGGATCGGAAGAGGAAGAAGTCTCGATCAGGGTCTGCATGTCGGGGGCTCTGGGGGTGCGCCGGGATCGGGGATCGGGACCGGCAGGGAGCGGGGGGGCGCTCATCTCGCTCGACCATAGCCGACCTGGAAGCGAACCTCTCGCGGCGCCTGCCTTTCGTAGCGCCCTCGCAGGTTTTCGAGGATCTCCATCTTCCGGAGCTGGAGCTGCTGGGACCAGACGGGACTGTCGACCTCGACCTCCAGCACGCCCGCGCGCAGTCCGAGGGGCCGACAGTGGGCCGCAACCTGCTCACCCACGATCTCTGGCCACTCACTGCCGATCTGGTGCGCGAGGGCCACGCCATCGAGCCCGAGCTCTCCGAGGACCTTGCCGACCAGGTCGCCGACGGGCTCCATCCGCCCTTTTCGTCGGCCGCCGGGCCCGCGATCGCGCGCCACGCTCAGCGCCCCTCGAACGTTTCTGGGCGGTGGTCCCGGAAGACCATGCCGGTCGGGATTTTCGGATGGAAGAAGGTCGACTTCTGGGGCATGACCTCCCCCGCTTCCGTCGCGCGAAACACGTCGTCCGGCGTGAGCGGATTGAGGTAGAGCGCGACCGTGCCCTTCCCCTCCCGGACCGCCTGCCCGGCCCGTCGCGCGCTCTTCGGGAACGCGACGGCACCGCCCCGGATCGCACCGGGGTCGAGGCCGAAGACGCCACCGAGCACGTCGCGCTCGATGATCCGGACCATCAACTCGTCGCCAAGCGGCTCATCACGATGGGCGATGAACGTCCTCCCGTCGGCCGCCTCGGCGACGAAGGCCGGCTGTCCCGCGAGCGGAGCCAGCTCGGCCGCGAGCCGCCCTTCCACGCCGTCAAGGTCGATCGCGGCCAGCTCACGGATCGTCCAATCGGACAGCTTCTCGCGCCACTCGGCTTCCGTCGGCGCCGGGACGTCGCGGACGACCCGATGGATCGGCAGCAGCAGACTCCCCTTCGCCCAGGCATTCGCGAAGTAGGCGATCGTCGACTGCCACGGGGCGTCAGGATCATCACCGTGCGCCTCGACCTGCTGGCGGCGGTACTCGAGAGCCGTCTCGTAGCGATGGTGCCCGTCGGCAATCACGCTGGGCCGCGCCGCCATGAACGCGCGGACCCGTTCGACCGCGGTCGGATCGCCGAGCCGCGCCAGGCGGTACTCCACGTCGCCGAACACTGCGTTCGCGACGTCTCCGCTCTCGAGGGCCTCGGCGAGCAGCGGCCCGAGGGCGTCGTCCCGGTCTTCGTAGAGCAGGAACACGGTCGAGAGATTCGCCTCCGCGGCGCGCAGGAGTTTCAGCCGGTCGGCGCGCGGACCGGCGAGGGTCCGTTCGTGGGGCCGCACGACGCGCTCGGCGTACTCCGCCAGACCGAGCTCGGCGAAGAAACCGATGCGCTCGAGGCGCTGCCCGTCGGGCGCTTCGTAGCGCTGACCCATGACGTAGTAGGCCGGTGTCTCGTCCTGAACGAGCACACCTTCGGCGCGCCAGGCGTCGAGGGTCTCGCGGATCCAACCGTAGTCCGCCGCCGCTTCCTCCCCGGCGTCCCGGGTCAGCTCGAAACGGATCGCGTTGTAGGGGTCGCGGTCGAAGAAGGCCCCGCGCTCGTCGTCGGCGATCACGTCGTAGGGAGGCACGATCACGCGGGACAGATCGACCCGTTCGGTGTCGTAGCGGAGCGCGCGCAGCGGGCGGGCGACGGTCATCGTGGACGGGACTCCTGGGCTCGTTCTGCTTCGAGTTCTCTCCGGTCCTTCCGGACCGCGACGCTTCAGCGTCCGAGGGCGCGATCGGCGATATCGCGGCGCAGGTGCATGCCTTCGAAGGATACGCCCTCGACGGCGGCATACGCCCGCGCGCGGGCTTCCGCCACGTCGGCGCCTCGGGCGGTGATTCCGAGGACGCGACCTCCCGCGGTCGCGAAGTCGTCACCGCCGGCGGAACCGCTCGTGCCCGCATGAAAGACCACGAGGCCGTCGTTGCCTTCGAGGGCGCCGAGCCCGCTGATCGCCTTGCCCGTCTCGTAGCTCCGGGGATAGCCGCCGGATGCGAGCACGATGCAGACCGCCGCCTCGCCCCAGCCGAGGGCCGTCGACGGGTCGAGGGTCCCGCGCGCAGCCGCATCGAGGATCGGGAGCAGGTCCCCCTCCATGCGCACCATCAAGGGCTGGGTCTCGGGATCACCGAAACGGACGTTGAACTCGATCACGGCGGGATCGCCGGCTTCGTCGATCATCAGACCGACGAAGAGAACCCCCTGATACGGATGCCCATCCGCCTTCATTCCGTGGATCGTCGGATGGACGACGCGCTCGAGGATCTTCTTCTCGACGGCCTCGGAGACGACCGGCGCGGGGGAGTAGGCGCCCATTCCTCCGGTGTTCTCGCCCTGGTCGCCGTCGAGGGCACGCTTGTGATCCTGCGCCGCAGCGAGGGTCACGATCCGCTCGCCGTCGCAGATCGCGTAGTAGGACGCTTCTTCGCCCTTAAGCCACTCCTCGATCACGACGCGATCGCCAGCAGCCCCAAAGCGCTTGTCCGCCATCATCTCGTCGATCGCTGTGTGGGCCGCCTCGGCGTCGGCGCACATCGCGACGCCCTTTCCCGCCGCCAGACCGTCGGCCTTCACCACGCAGGGCCGGCCGAGCCCGTCGACGTAGGCGTGCGCCGCGGCCGCGTCGTCGAAGTCTTCGTAGGCCGCGGTCGGAATCCCGTGCCGCGCCATGAACGCTTTGGAGAAGGCCTTGCTCCCTTCGAGCTGCGCGGCCGCCGCACTCGGGCCGAAGGTCGCGACGCCGACCTCGCGCAGCCGGTCCGAGAGTCCGGCAACGAGGGGATCCTCGGGGCCGACGACCACGAGATCGATCGACTCCTGCTGGGCGAGCGCGACGATTCGCTCCAGATCGTTCGCCTTCACGTCCGGATGGCACGTCGCGAGCCGGCCGATCGCCTTGCTGCCCGGAGCCGCATGCAGCGCCGAAAGGTGCTCGCTCCGCGCAATCTTCCAGACGAGCGCGTGCTCGCGCCCGCCGCTGCCGATGACCAGGACCTTCATGGGGGAGCCTCCTCGGCTGCGCGCGTGCGCGTCCGGCGGGCCGCCGAACGCGCTCGGGCTCTAGTGTCGGAAGTGTCGCTTGCCGGTCATGAGCATCGGCACGTTCAGCTTGTTCGCCGCCTCGATCACCAGTTCGTCGCGGTTCGAGCCGCCGGGCTGGACGACCGCCGCGGCGCCAGCCTCGACCGCCGCTTCGAGCCCGTCCGGGAACGGGAAGAAGGCGTCACTCGCGAGGACGCATCCGTCGAGGGAGAGCCCGACTCGCGCGGCCTTCGCCACCGCATTCAGCACCGCATCCACCCGAGAGGTCGCACCGCCTCCGATCGCGAGGGTCCGATCGTGGGTCGCGAAGACGATGGCGTTGCTCTTCACGTGCTTCACCACGCGCCACGCGAACTCCATGGCCGTGCGCTGCTCGTCGGAAGGCTGGGCCGTCGTCGCGATCTCGGCGCTCATCACCTCTTCCGGCGCCGGATCCGACTCCTGGACGAGGAGCCCCCCGAAGACGCGTCGGACCTCGGTCTGGCTCGAGTCGATCTTGTCCCGATCGAAGGAGAGCAGCCGCCGGTTCTTCTTCTTCTTGAGGAACTCGAGTGCATCGTCGGTGAAGGACGGCGCGATCAGGACCTCGGTGAAGATCTCGTCGACGGCCTTGGCCAGATCGAGATCGAAGGCGCGGTTCGAGACGATGATCCCGCCGAACGGAGAATCCGGGTCGGTGGAGAAGGCATTCTCGTAGGCCTCGAGCGGCGTCGCCCCGGCCCCCACGCCACAGGGCGTGTTGTGCTTGAGGATCGCGACGACGGCCCGTTCGCCGGCGTTCGAGGCCGGGTCTGTCGGCATGAAGTCGACGATCAGCGCGAGCGCGGCCTGGGCATCGACCAGATTGTTGTACGACAGGGCCTTGCCGTGATGGAGCTCGCAGATGTCGAGGAACTCACCGTAGAGCACGGCGCGCTGGTGGCCGTTCTCGCCGTACCGGAGCTCGTCCGCCTTCTCCAGCGCGATCGTGAGCGTCTCGGGGAAGATCTCCGGCTCGTCGACCGGGTCGTTCGCGCCGAGCCAGGTCGCGATCGCCGAGTCGTAGGCGGCCGTGTGCTGGAAAGCCTTGAGGGCGAGTCGGCGCCGCAGGGCTGCGCTGAGCCCGGAATGCTCCCGAAGCTCCCCGATCACGCGGACATAGTCGGCGGGGTCGCAGAGCACGCCGACGAACGCGTGATTCTTCGCCGCAGAACGGATCATCGACGGGCCACCGATGTCGATCTTCTCGACCGCTTCCGGCCGGGTCACACCGGGGTTCGCGACAGTTGCCTGGAACGGGTAGAGATTGCAGACGACGAGGTCGATGCCGCCAATCTCGTTGGCCTCCATGTCGGTCTGGTCTTCCGCCAGGTCGCGACGGGCGAGGATCCCGCCGTGGATCTTCGGGTGGAGCGTCTTCACGCGGCCGCCGAGCATCTCGGGGCTCTTCGTCAGATCCGCCACGTCGAGGACCGTCAGTCCCGCATCGCGGATCGCGCCGGCGGTCCCACCGGAGGCCACGAGCTCGACGCCGAGATCGGCGAGGCCCTTGGCGAGCTCGACGAGCCCGGTCTTGTCGGAAACGGAGAGCAGCGCGCGCCGCACGGGCTGCACGTCATCGCTGGGGGGCATGGCTGTCGTCCTCTACTGGGTCGGAAGGATGAGATGAAAGGAGAGAGGTTTCGGTCCGGTCTCGAGCTGCGTCGCGCGGGTGCGATTCGGCGCGCGGGGTGCGCCGCCCGGCCTTCCGCGAGGTCCATCGCGGGCATCGCGCAGGCCCCGGAGCCGAGCGGACGACCGGACGTCCCTGCTCGTCGGCCCACGCCCTCAGGTCGGGCGGCAGCAGTCGAGCGGGTCTTCCGAACGGCGTGGAACCACGCTTTCTGGTCGGGGATCCAGGGGGTGGCGAGTTGATACCCGCGTGGCCTGCGCGCGTCAATCGGGCGCCGTGATCCCCAGGCTGGACCGGACGGGAGCGCATCGTCAATCGAAGGGGGGCCCGTCCGCCGCGACCCGTGGCACCCGCCCGCCGACACCGACCAGGATCTCGTAGCCGATCGTTCCGGCCGCCCGCGCGAGGTCCTCGACCGGGATCCATTCACCCTCGGGTGTCCGCCCGAAGATCGTCGCCAGGTCGCCGACCTCGACCGCCGCGTCGCCGACGTCGACACAGACGCTGTCCATCGAGACCCGGCCGACGATCGGTCGCCGCGCCCCCGCGAGGTGGACCTCGCCGCGCCCGAGAACCGCGCGCGGGATCCCGTCGGCGTAGCCCACGGGCAAGGTCGCGATCGTCGTGTCCTCGGTGGCCGTCCACTCGGCGCCGTAGCCCACCGAATCTCCAGCCGAGAGACGGCGGAGCGCAACGACCCGGGCCGCGAGGGTCATCGCGGGCGCGAGACCGAGCTCCGCGGCACTCCGAGCCGCAAAGGGCGAGACCCCGTAGAGCATGAGACCCGGGCGCACCGCCCCGGTCTCGACGAGCCCGTCCTCGATCTCTGACCGCCGGAAGAGTCCCGCCGAGTTCACGTCGTGGAGCTCGGGCTTCGGCTCCCCCTCCCCCACGACCTCGGCGATCAGATCCGCCAGCCCCCGAACCTGCACCCGGCTCTTCTCGAGATCAGGCTCGTCCGCGCACGCGAGGTGGGTGAAGACGCCGCCGAGCGCCAGCTGCGACGCGTCGATCGCCCGCGCGAGCAGCGTCGAGGCGTGGGTCGGCACGGCGCCCATCCGCCTCATCCCGGTATCGATCTCCAGCTCGACGCCGAAGGGGGCCGCGGCGCTGCCATAGCTCTGCGCGAGGGCGAGCCCCCGTTCGTCGTGGAGCACCGGCACCAGGCCCCACTTCGCCGCACGCTCCGCCGCCGCCGCATCATCGATCCCGCCCATCAAGAGGATCGGCGCCCCGATCCCCTCGCGCCGAAGCGCCGCGCCCTCCGCGACGCTGACCACTGCGAGCCGTGCGACCCCTTCGGCGAGCAACGCGCGGGCGACTTCGGTGGCCCCGTGCCCGTATCCGTCCGCCTTGACGACCCCGATCACGGCGCGGCCTT